>CAYOXD010000014.1:0-40622 GCA_964407825.1 uncultured Desulfobacterales bacterium
ATTGAAAGGATGATCCCGGAGAAGAAATTTCGGCAGCATTCCATCAATGACTGCTATCTGGGGCTATATTTTTGAACGCGTTCGTTTTGGCCTTGCGTCTATCAAGGACCAGGTAAGTTCCCTGCTTGATCAATTCCAGCACGAACATCCAGGCCAGGTTGTAAATCCACACCATCTCGATCAGCCGCCACGGCAGCGCCGGCACCAGCCAACCAAATCCCGTCAGAAACACGGCAAAGACTTGAGTACCGATAATGGCCGAAAACAACTGCCAGGACGGAAAGGGCCGCCGCCAGAACCATTTCGTGGTGCGGGTCAGAAAAAGCAGCAGATGGCCGCCTAACACCAGTTGCAGAAACAGCAGGGTCTGCAGATGGTGGACGTTCAAGGCCAGATATTCCTTTGAAATGAGCAGGAGCCCGAAGCTTTGCACCACGGAGAGCAGACCGAGCACGCTGGAGATGGTGAGCACCCTGGGCATTTCCCAACGCACCGGTGTCGGGCTGAGATAGGTATGGTCGTAGGCGATGGTCATGATGGGGATATCATCCAGCAGGGCCAGCAGGATGATCATCATGGCCGTGAGCGGGAAATAGCGGTAGGTGAGCATGGCCAGCACCACGAAGACCATGATATCGATGGTCATGGCGATGCGGTAGATGGTGTAGCTCATCATGCGCTCGAAGATGCGCCGTGCCTCTTCCACCGCGGAGATGATCACCGACAGGCCCGGCTTGGTAAGCACCAGAGCGGCCGCAGCCCGGGCGGCGTGGGTGGCGCCGGCCACGGCAACACCGACTTCCGCCTGTTTCAGGGCCGGGGCGTCGTTGACGCCGTCGCCGGTCATGGCCACCAGATGGCCGCGTTCCTGGAGGGCTTTGACGATACTGTATTTATGCTCCGGGAAGACCCGGGCAAAGCCGTCTGCCGCTTCGATTTTTCGGCCGGCATGCTCATCCAGATCACCGGTACAATTTTCCGGGAAGAGGTGATCCGCGGCTTTGATATCCGTGCCCATGCCCAGCTGGCTCGCGATCTCCCTGCCAATGGCGACATCGTCGCCCGTCACCATCTTCACCTCGATGCCGTGCGCCACGGCTTCGGCGATGGTCTGGGCCGAGTCCTCCTGCGGTGGATCATACAGGGGCAGAATGCCCAGGAACCGCCAGGCGTTGCCGTTATCGGCACGGGCCACCCCCAGGGTGCGGTAGCCCTTGGCGGCGAGTTCCTCAACCTGCTGATCGGCTTTACGCCGCAGGTCCCCCTCGATTCCACAGAGCTCGAGGATGACCTGGGGAGCGCCCTTGGTGACCAGAAAGCGAGTGCCGTTGCCATTGCTGACGTTGGCCTCGGTCCGCTTGCGGATGGGATCGAAGGGCACGAATTTGATGAGCTCATAAGCGTGGCGCTTGTCTTTATTTTGATCTTGCAGCCCCCCGATTACCGCCAGATCGATGGGGTCCTGGTTCTCTTCCTTGGAGGCCAGGCTCCCCATGAGGACGAGCTCCTGGGCATCACCGGCTGCAAAGACGACCGGTTCTCCCAACGTCAGTTTATTCTGGGTCAAGGTACCGGTTTTGTCGGAACAAATGATATCGATACCGGCCATCTCTTCGATGGATTGGAGACGGGAGACAATGGCTTTCATGCGGGACAGGGCCAGGGCGCCTAGGGCCATGGTGACCGAGAGCACGGCGGGCATGGCCACGGGGATGGAAGCCACCACCAGGATCAGGACGAACTCCAGAAGATGGATGGCCGGCTCATGGCGGAACAACTCGACCCCGATGAGAACCACGCTCAGCCCCAGGGCGATGAAAATCAGGAAGTTGCCCACCCGCATGACGGCTTTCTGGAAGTGGGAAATGGCGCCCGCGGTTTCCACCAGCTTGGCGGTGCGGCCGAAATAGGTGTTGCCACCAGTGCCGGTCACAATGGCCACCATCTCTCCCTGCTTGGCCACCGAGCCGGAATAGGCGATATCTCCGGCCTTTTTGTTCACCGGCAGGGACTCGCCGGTGAGGGCCGACTGGTCGAGGCTGAGATAGTCGCCCTCGAAGAGTTTGACGTCCGCGGGGATGATATCCCCCAATCTGATCCGGATGACGTCTCCCGGGACCAGTTCCCGGGCAGGAATTTCTTGCCATTTGCCGTCCCGGCGGACCCGGGCATTGAGGGCCAGCTGGTCTTTGAGGGCTTCCAAGGCGTTGGCGGCTTCATGCTCCTCCCAAAAACCGATCACGGCATTGAAAACCAGCAAGAAAACGATGATGGACAGATCCATCCAATGTTGCAGTGCGGCGGACAGGGCCGCGGCCACTTCGATCATCCAGGGGATAGGCCCCCAAAAATAGCCCAGGAACTTCAGGAGGGGGCTCTCCTTGTGCTCTGCCAGTTCATTAAGGCCATAGCGCTCGACGCGGCTTTCTGCTTCGGTGCGGCTCAAGCCGTCGCTGCTGCTGCCCAATTCCGTAAAGAGCGCCTCTATGCTCCATTCTGGCGCATTTAGCATACACACTGCAGGGTCCGGTTCGCCCTGATCCAGGTCGATGGGGGTGGTGGTTGATAGTCCTCTCATAATCTCCTCTTTCGGCTGTCGCCATGCGTCTCAGGTTTGCTGCAAAGGTACACAGAGATTCCGTCAAACTCCCGCCAGTCTCTTACCCCAATACCATGAGCCATATTCATGCCAGATCGTTTTGTGCTTAAGTTATAGTCACATAGCCAAAACCAGGGAGAGTTTACTCACTAAATATGATATAATTTCATTAAATGTCGTATTTTTGTTATATATCGTGAAACCGTCTGGAGGAACGCCCGCTTATGCAGCCAAATATGAATTTCAACGAGAATGAATTTTTCCGGCAGGCGACCCTGCGCATTTGCAGCAGTCTGAATATCGAAAAGGCGCTGTTCAACTGCCTTGAATATATCCGTTATTTTGTACCCGCCGCTAAAATGTCGCTCGGTCTACTGGAATCCGGCACCCGTACCCTGAGGAACTTCACCATCGTTGACCATGCCGGGAGCAAGAAATCGTTGCCACCTCTGCAGATGTCCAAAGAAGCCATGTCTGCGATGGAGCCCAGAAGCGAAGTCGGTGATATCCGATTGCGTTACCTGGGGGGAAATGATCCGGTAGCCAAGGCGCTGCGCCCCTATGTTGAACTCTCAAACCATTCGGGGCTGTGTATGGCTCTGGATGTCGACGGCAAACGGATGGGGACCTTCTCGGTGTGGGCCGAAGGCGAGGTACGATTCACGCAGGCGCATATTCACCTGGTATCGCTGTTGCGGGAGCCCTTTTCCATCGCCATGTCCAACGCATTGCGCTACGAGGAGGTGGTGAGGCTAAAGAATATCGTCGACGCGAAAAATCGGGAACTCAGCCGGGAACTGCGGCGCTTTTCCAGCGATGAAATAATCGGGGCCGAACGGGGCTTGAAGCCGGTCATGGAGATGGTCCAGCAGGTGGCGCCGCTGGACAGCCCGGTGGTACTGTTGGGTGAAACAGGAGCCGGAAAAGAAGTGGTGGCCAACGCGATCCATCACACGTCTCTGCGTCGGGGCGGGCCCTTCGTCAAGGTCAATTGCGGTGCTATCCCGGACGGACTCATGGACAGCGAACTGTTTGGCCATGAAAAGGGGGCGTTCACTGGCGCGATTGCCCAAACGCGGGGACGCTTCGAGCGGGCTGAGGGCGGGACCCTCTTTTTCGATGAAATCGGCGAGTTGCCTCTTCAGGCCCAGGTGAGGCTGCTGCGGGTCCTCCAGTACAAAGAGATCGAACGCGTGGGCGGGACCCAAACGATTCCCGTGGATGTGCGCATCATTGCCGCTACGCACCGGTATATGGAGGAATTGGTGCAAACCGGAATGATACGGGAGGACCTGTGGTTCAGGCTCAATGTCTTTCCCATCCTGATACCGCCGCTTAGGCACCGAAAAGAGGACATTCCAGCCCTTGTATATCACTTTATCAAAAAGAAATCCAAGGACTTCAAGATTTATCCCGTACCGTCGGTTTCGGCTGAAGAGATCGAGCGCCTCAAGGCCTATCACTGGCCCGGCAATGTACGGGAATTGGAGAACCTCGTCGAGCGCGAACTCATCCATAAACGCGGCAAGGGCAAGGGCGGGCCGCTGACTTTCAGACATTTTATCATGGCTGCGAAGCCGGTGGGATCAGATTTGCCGCACGAGATGGCCACAAATTCGATGACGCTGGATGAGGCCATGACGCAGCACATCCGCCGGGCCCTGCAGCGAACCAACGGCAAAATAAGTGGCGTCCGGGGCGCGGCCCAGCTCTTGGGCATCAATGCCAACACGCTCCGGAGCCGCATGAAAAAACTGGGAATTCCTTTTAAATACGTTTAGCCACTTCATTATCGAGGTCACGGACCTGCCCCCATTTTCAAGGCCCGAACCACATGCACCGGAGCGGAAATCTGGTGCTGCCGCAACATAATGGCCTCGGTTTGCCGCCAGGCGGCAACGTCGATGGTGCCGATGGGGACATTCGGGTCGGGCTGCACCAGGGAGCGGGTGATCGCCAGCTGTTTTTCCAGGATATGGGCCGATGTGCCCCGGTCGTACCGGGCCAGGCACTTGATCGCCGCAGCGCGGTTTTCCGGCGCGAGCGCGGCCTTCCATCCCGCCAGGAGAACAGCCAGAAAACGCTTCACGGTACCCGGATGCCTGGATAGCATCTCCCTTGAGGTGACGACCGAATTGGCGACGAAGCGAACCCCGAACCGGACCGGATCCAGGAACCGCAGCCCCTGCCCATCGGCCTTCAACTTGGCGGCCAGGAAAACGGCCTGGGAATTCTTGTACACCGGCCAGAGTGCCACGCGCCGTTCGAAAAACGGGGTATAATCATAGCGCACGCTGAACAGGTGCACCGCCCGATCCGGCAGGCCGGCCTTTGCCAGCAGGGTGCGCATGATGGTTTCGTCGTTCCCGCCATAGGTGATCCCGATGGTCTTTCCTCTCAACTGGGCCAGCCGGTGGATGACCGGCTCATCGTCATAATAGATCCACTGGAGCGGGTTGATTTGGAAAATCTGCGCCACCACCACCACGGGGGATCCCTTGGCCAGGGCTCGGATCACCTGGTCCGCGGAGGCAACCCCGAACTGGGCATAGCCCAGCTCCAGTTCCCGGATGGCATCGCGCTCGGGCCCGCCGCCCTTGATGGTGACCGGCAGGTGCGCGCGGGTGAACAGACCGCTGTCCAGCGCATACAGGCCGCCAACGGCACTCACGTTCCGCAGCCATTTCAGGCGATAGACGAGCCCATCGGCCTGCGCCACCGTCCCGTGGACGTTCACGGAAAGAGCGGCCAACAGCGTGAGCAGCAGTGCCCGCATCAACCGATTCACAGCGGTTCTCCAAGTCCTCAGGGCCGGTTGGCCCATATTTTTTCTACCCATTCCCCCACTGCCTCCAATCCCGCCTGATATATGGAAAGCGACACGCCGATCAGGAACAGGGCCACCAGGATCCTGGCCAGATCGCTCTGATACAGGGCGATACGAATAGCGTACCCGATGCCGGCATTGGCGGCAATAAATTCCGCAACGATAGTGCCGGCCATGGCCAGGGTGGCGCTGCCGGAAATAACCGCCGTCAGTTTGTGGAGATTCTCGAAGGCCCGAATTTTCACCTCCAGCTGCCATCGCATCCGCCCCGTCACCTGGTAGAAATGCTCCACATCCGTCACCGGTTCGCTCATGATGCCCATCACCGAAAGCAGCAGCGGAAAATAGCAGATCATGGCGGCGATCAGAAGCCGCGACAGGAACCCGTCCCCCAGGAGAATGAAGATGATCGGCGCAAGGGCCACGATCGGGTACGCCTGCACATTGAAGGCCGCCGTCTTGACAAAGGTGCCGAGCCAGGTGGCCCGGCGGCCCGCAATGCCGATGCCCAGGGCCAGGCACACGGAGAGCACCTGACCGATGATGGCGACCCGAAGGGTATTGAGCACCTCCCCGCCGTATTGGGGGAAAATGACCACGGCCGTGCGCCACAGCTGCCCCGGCGATGGGATGACATAGTCCGAAAGCCCCGCGGTGACCTTCAGCAGCAGCAGGAAACCCACGCCCAGGGCATAGATCCCGAGGAAATGCAGGATGCGCTTAAACAGCATTCATGATCTCCAGTTTGATGCGCGAGAGACTTTCGGGATCCGGCCGCTGCCCGCCCGTCTGATTGCACCCGAGAAGGGGCAGGATCTGGGGAGGGCAGTTCCAGGACCTCAGGACGAATATCCGATGGCAGAATCGTGCCACTTCCGACACGTTGTGGGAGATGTAGAGAAAGCACCGTTGCGAAAAATAGTCCTTCATCGCCAGAATGATCCGCTCCCGGGTTTTTTCGTCAACGTTGGCGAGGCTCTCGTCCATCACCAGCACCTCGAAGTCCTGAAGCAGATAGCGGATCAGGTTCACCCGGTTCTTCTGGCCCAGAGACAGCCTTGAAAACCGCCGGTCCAGATGCGCCTCCATCCCGAACAGGTGCACGAGCGCATCGAGCCGGGGACGTTCATCGGCCGGGGTGATCTTCTCCAGGTGCTTTCCCACCGGAGACCAGTCCGGGAGCCGCTCCAGGTTGTAGGTATACAGCGGCGGGTGGGGGGTATGGGGCCTCACCTCCCCTGAAAAGCCGGTAACGCGGCCGCTGATAATTTTCGCAAGCGAGGTCTTGCCCACCCCTGAAGGCCCGAAGAGGGCGTGGAAACCGGGGGTATCGAGGCAAAAGGAGAGCCCATCGAACAACGGCAACTCGGCATTGGGGTACCGGTATGAAATTTCACGACATTCGAGCAGCATGAGCATGCCTATCCCCGGCACGGGAATTTGTCAAGGCTGCCGCCTGCCCAGGACCTCCCGCAGTTTGCGGCTGATCTGCTCCATGCTGTATGGTTTTTGGATAAACCCCACGCACCCCTTGCCCAGGGAGGAAGCCGCTGTACAGTCCGCGGTATACCCACTGGAGAGGAGAATTTTGACCTTTGGATCCCTTTTAACCAGTTGCTCAAAGGTCTTGGCGCCGCCCATCTCCGGCATGATCATGTCGAGGATGACGATATCGACGCAGTTCTTCTCGAATGCCTCGATGGCCATTCGGCCGCTGCTCGCCGCCACCACCCGATATCCCATATGTTCGAGCATCTGCCGGGTGATATCCAGAACCGGCGCTTCATCATCCACCAGCAACACGGTTTCACTTCCCGCCAGGGTGGTAGTGGTACAGGACGCGGCAACGGACACCGCCGGGGTCTGAAACGACAACGGCAGGTAGATGCGAAAGGTGCTGCCCTGGTGCTTTCGGCTGGTGACGGTGATCATCCCGCCATGATTCTTGATGATGCCGTAAGATGAGGCAAGTCCCAAACCGGTGCCGCGGAGCTTCTTCTTGGTGGTAAAAAAAGGATCGAAAATGCGGCCCAGGATGGCCTCCTCAATGCCTTCGCCGGTATCCCTGACGGTAATGATGGCATGGTCTCCGGAAGGGAGTCCCAATGGCAGAGAGGCCTGTTCATTCAGTCGGACCCGCTTCGTGCTGACAAACAAGTCTCCGCCGGAAGGCATGGCCTGCCATGCGTTTACCAGCAAGTTGAGAAGGACCTGACTCATCTGATTGGGGTCGATATTCGCCACGCAGGGGGCGTCCATGAAGTCGGTGTGGATTTGAATTTCCTTCAGGGTCCTTCCGAACACCCGGAGGTTGTCCTGAATGAAAGGATTGAGATCCATCGGCTCCATCTGGTATTGGCCTCCCCTGGCAAATCCCAGAAGTTGCTGCGTCAGATCCGCGCCTTTATTGACGGCATCCTCAACGGCCTTACACTGCTGATAGCCTTGGCTCCCCGGGGCCATCCCAAGGAGCAGCAAGGACACGTTCCCCTGGATTCCCATGAGCAGATTGTTGAAATCGTGCGCAATGCCTCCCGCCAGGGTACCGATGGCCTCCATCTTCTGGGCATGGCGAAGCTGCCTTTCCAGATGCAGGGTCTGGGTCACGTCATTTCGGACGGACACATAGTGGGTGATGGCGCCGGCGGCGTTCCTGACCGGCGATATGCTGGCCTCCAGTTCGTAAAGTTCACCCGATTTCTTGCGGTTGGTGAAATGTCCCCGCCAGACATTCCCCTGGGTCAAGGTGTTCCACAATCCTTTATAAAACCGGGCAGGCTGGCGGCCGGATTTTAGAAAACGCGGCGTGCGGCCGAGGGCCTCCTCCCGAGAGTAGCCCGTGATGTTTTCAAAGGCGGGGTTCACGTACTGGATGCTCCCATGGGTGTCGGTGATCATAATGGACTCGACCGCCTGTTCCAGAACCGTTTCAAGCCATAGCTGGCTCTCTTCCCATCGCCAGCGATGAATCTCTGCGGCGATCAAGTTGCCGATGAGGGACAGAACGCACCGATCCGTTTGCGGGAAATCTCCGGAGGCCCTGTTGCCGGCAAAGATAAATCCATGACGCACCGAGCCCACCTCAAGGCAGACGCCGATGCCCGATGAGAGGGAAAGGGGCTCGGCCTGCAGCCATTGCCAGTGTCGGCCGCAATCCGGGTCCGACAGCGCACTTTTCCCTGCAGGTATTTCCCAGACCGCACCGGGCCTGTCAGCTTCCCGCAAAGGGCATGCCTTTTCGGGAAGCGCCGAGCCCTCGAGCGCCTCCGCTCCGTTACCCGACGCCGCATGAATATGGTATCCCCCGCCTGTGGGCGATTTCAGGGCAATAAGGCAAACATCCGTTCCGAGCAACTCCCGGCTCTTATGCGATACCCGTTGGAGTTTTTGCGCCAGATTCTGGGTCGAGCCGAGGGTTATGGATAGGTCGTTGAGGATATGGAAGCGCCCCATGACATCTGACAACGCCTTGGATTCATGGGGGTCCACAGCGCCCGCCGGGGGACCGGGGCTGTCAGCGGGGGGAGATGCGGTCATGGTTTCTCGTGAACATCCATAGGTACCGGAACACAGGGCGCTTTTTGAACCAGGTTATCAAAAAATACGTATTAATACTTATACGCAAATGTTGCCCCTGTCAAGCGCTGCCCGCCCTTCACAGCAATTCCCAGTGAACGGCATTGAAAACTGCCACGGCACCGGTGAGGTGTCGCGGGGCCGCGGCGGGGGCTCTATTGGTTCGCGATTTTCTGCTCGATGGCTTGACGCTCGTAGATGATTTCGACCCGTCTGTTCTGGGCACGGCCCGCCTCCGTGTCGTTGCTCGCAATGGGGTGATATTCTCCGTATCCGACCGCGGCGAGCAGCTTCGGATCGATCCCCGCCTTCGTCAGCATCCGGACGACCTCGCAGGCGCGGCTGGCGGAGAGTTCCCAGTTGGAGGGGAACATGGCGGTGTGAATGGGAGTGTTGTCCGTGTATCCCGCGATCTTGATATGGTAGGAAAACTGAGCGAGGATTTTGGCTATTTTTTTCATGATCTCCAGTCCCCCCTTGCTCATGGTCGCCTCGCCGGGGGGGAAGAGAATAATATCTGAAATGGTGATGACGGCGCCGTTTGCATTTCCCTCCACCCTGACCTTTCCGCCGAGCTGATTGTACATCACCAGCTCACGAACGTCCGATGTGATGTTATCGATCTCCTGTTGCACCATCACGCCGACCTGATCGGAAGACGACGCCTTGCTCTTCTTTTTCTTCTGCTTTGGCTGCTTCGGCATCTGGAGCCCCTCCCGGGTGCCTGCCTCCGGCACCTTCTGAACCCCCAGGGCGCTCTCCAGGGAGTTGACCAACTCCTTGAAGGATTGCTGCTGGACCGAACTCATGGAGTAAAGCAGAACGAAGAAGGCGAACAGCAGGGTGACCAGATCGCCATAGGTCGACATCCATTCGGGAGCACCGCCCCCCCCCTCCTCTTCGACCTCTTCGGGCTCATCGTCCTCGATCTGCGAGTGTTCTTCCGAATCTTTGTCTTGGTTTTGCGATGCCATAGGCTGTCGATACTACTTCCCCTTTGGTTTTGCCTTTTTCGCGCTTTGATTGGAGAGATATACGTTGAGCTTGTCTTCGAGAATCCGGGGATGCTCCCCGTCCCGGATGGACACCACCCCCTCGAGCAGAAGCGTCATGTTCAGGGTTTCCTCTTCGCTGCGGCGCTTGAGTTTGGCGGACATGGGGATGAAGATCAGGTTGGCCGCGATGGAGCCATAAAAGGTGGTGATCATGGCCACCGCCATCTTGGGACCGATGGTGGACGGATCATCCAACGTCGCCAGCATCTGCACCAGCCCGATCAGAGTTCCCACCATTCCGAAGGCCGGTGAGTAGGAACCCATGGAGCCCATAATTTCCCAGCCGACCTTGTGCTGCTTCTGCATCAGGGTAATTTCCTTCTTCAGGATCTTGGCAATCACCTGGGTCTGGATGCCGTCCACCGTCATGCGAAGGGCCTTGGCCAAAAAGGGGTCCTTGATATTGGCGATGTCGCTTTCGATGGATAGGATGCCCCCCTTTCGTGCCTTGTTGGAAATCTCCACCAGTTCCGTGATGAGCGTACCAGCCGCCGGAATCTTAAAGACGAACACCTTGAGAAACAGGCCGATGACCATGAGGAATTCCTTCAGGGGATAGGCCACCAACGTCGCCGCAAGGGTGCCCCCCCCGACAATCATGACCGAGGGGAGATTCACGAAAAGGCCCAATCCGCTGCCCATCAGGATGGATCCGATGATCAATCCCACGCCTGACACCACACCGATTATCGTCGCTAAATCCATATCAATATCGCGTCTGCATCCTTCGGGTTCATATGGTTCTTTGGGGGTTCCCCCCTCCGTCAGTCCGGAGCCCCCAGGGCCGCCTCCCAGGGGACTGCCGACTGAGCCGGCCCAGAGTTATCATGTATACAAGTAGTTGACGGCTGCGCGGAACCGCTGTTGCGGGAATTCTCAGGTGGCCACCTGCGTCATACCTTCACAAAAACCGTCTCCTCAATCGGGTCTGTTTTGTTGTAACTGGCGATCCGGTCGATGGCCGCTTCTGTCAACAAGGTGTTGATGGGGAGCAATTTCGCACCGCTGACCGTGTAAAGGCTGGAGGCCAGTTCCATACCGGGCTCGAGCTCGTAGAGGCGAAGCTCGCGGGTCCTGACCACCTCATCGGGGGGATGGGCATGGACGTATCTGTGCAGATGATGGGCCATGGCCGGGTCGAATACGGATCCCACCTCCTCATCGATCCTTTCCAGGGCCTGCTGCACATCCATCGTCTGGGTCCGGAAAACCAGGTTGTCAAAAAGATTGGCGGCCGCCAGAATTCGCGATCCAAGGGGAATCCCGTCCCCGACCAGCCCATCTGGAAAGCCGCCGCCGTCGTAACGCTCATGAAAATGGCGGATGATCTTCGCGACTGGCTCGAAACTGGAAAATTCTTCGAGGATGCCGGCCGCCTTGGCAGGGTGCTGGCTCAGGAAATCCCTCTCCTTCTGGGTGTAGTCCTCCGGGTTTTTCATGGCCAGTTCCTCGCTTATGGATAATTTTCCCAGTTCATGAAGACGGGCTGCAATTTCGATATCCCGGATCTCACTGTCCGGGAGCCCGATGCCCTGTGCAATGAAGATCGATATCTCGGCCACCTTTTTGGAGTGTCCCCGGTGATACTGGCGTTTGGACTCAATCAACCCGGACAGGATCTTGATGAGGCTCTCGAAGTCGCTCTGATGGTTCCTGTTCAACTGCTCAAGGGCCTCATTGGTTTTCTCCCGCTCCGAGGCCATGAGGGAAAGCTGTTTGAGGGAGTGCTCCAGAAACTGCTTCTCCTCGGTGAGCGCGGCGTTCTTCTCCTCCAGCCTTTGTTTGTAATCATTCAGGGATGCGATGGCTTCGTTGAGCTTCCGGTTGGCGGCAAGCAGATCGTCCTGCAGGGTCTTGATGCGCAGAAATGCTTTTATCTTGGCGAGGAATCCTTCCTGCTCGAAGGGCTTTATGAGATAATCGTCCGCCCCCACGTCAACCCCGTCGAGGGTGTCGCTCGGGGTGGTCCTCTGCCCGGAGGTCAGCAAAAAGATCGTCGTGGAGAGGCTCGGCTCGGTGCGGACCTTCCTGCAGAAATCAAATCCGCTTTCCCCCGGCATGACCACATCACTTATTATCAGATCCGGTTTCTCGGCCAGGGCGATGGACAGCCCCTCGGCCGCATCCGGGGCACTCAATACCACGCAATCCACATCGCTTAGATATTTTTGATAAATCAAAAGCATTGTGTGGTCATCGTCGACGCAGAGGATTTTCGGCTTCCGGGGGGGGATATTTTCCGCCATCGCTGGGGGCACCTCCTTTGGCATCATTTCTTGGCTTCACCCCTTTTCGGTGCTGCATATTTCGCCATGAAATCATCCACGACCTGCGCCCGCCCCGTCAGGATGGTATTGCTGAAACTCAAGTTGACAATACGGTTATCCAGGTAAGGGTTCAGGGTGTCCTTGAGCTGCAGGGCGGCGGCCGTCAATTTGTCCTGGGTGTTCAACTCCTGATAGGTTTTCGAATTGAGGAAGAAAATGATCTTCTCGCGCACCCGGGCAGGCAACTGCGCCTTGCTGTTGTACCGATTCATGGTCATGTTGACCTTGGTGCAAACCCATTCATAGTGGTGATAGGTGGGTTCCTTGCTGGGGGCGAGATTTACCACGATGGGCGCGACGCTCAATTCCGCCTTCCCCGCTCCGGCGCTCTCCTGGCGGCTACTCCTGATTCTCAGCCAGTGCTGATGATTCCCCTCGGGATCCACCAATTTCAGGTTATTCCTGTCCAGCATCGCCAACTTATAGGCCACGGTTGCGGCCGGCCACCCGATCTGTGGATTTCCCCGACGGGTCAGGAGGGTCAATCGGCTGCCGTCCGCCGCCATCTTCCATGTACCGTCCGCCATTCCGACCTTTTCAACAATCTTGGACAGATCCCCCTCGATCCGTTCATCCACTTCGAAGGTGCCGTTGTTGTGAAAAGCCAGAATCATGTAAACTCCCTGTTTCGGCTGCATCCGCCAAGTCCCCACGATCTGACTGTGCAGTTTGGCCTTGACGCCACAGCCCACCGAAAAGAGAAGCAATGACAGGGATAGCCACAAAAGGGCATGCGAGGGGTTTACATCAAATCGTTTTGGTTTCATGTGATGCTAGGACACCGCCTCGACAGCCGTGACTTCCGGGATCTCCTGCATCATGAGTCGTTCGATGCCGTTTTTCAGGGTCATCTGGGACATGGGGCAGCCCTTGCAGGCGCCCGTGAGACGCACCTTCACCACGCTGCCGGTGATTTCAACCAGTTCTACGTCGCCCCCATCCTTCTGGAGCATGGGTTTGATTTTGTCGATAACGGCCTCCACTTTTTCTTTCATGTTCACATCTCCTTTCTTGATGAATCCTATCGTCGGCAGGCAGGAAAATCTTTATTCCTCTGTCGCCTGACGGTGCCAATCCTGGATGAAACCGCGTCTGAAATCGGCGAATTCCCCGGCCTCCACCGCCTCCCTCACGGCCGCCATCAGGTGTGTATAGTAATAGATATTATGAATCGTATTGAGACGATAGGCAAGGAGTTCCTTGCTCAGGTACAGGTGCCGCAAATAGGCCCGGGAATAATTCCGGCAGGTATAGCAGCCGCAGTCCGCTTCCACGGGACTGGAATCCAGCCGGTGACGGGCGTTGGCGATGTTGATGGTGCCGAACCGGGTAAAGAGCTGTCCATTTCGGGCATTGCGGGTAGGCATCACGCAGTCGAACATATCGGCGCCCAGGGCAACCAGCGTCACCAGGTCTTCGGGTGTCCCCACCCCCATGACGTACCGGGGGCAGTCGTGGGGAAGCGCGGAGAGGCTCACCTCTCCCATTTCGTACATGAGCGTCTTGGGTTCTCCCACACTCAGCCCCCCCACCGCATAGCCCGGAAATCCCATATCCGTCAGGGCGGCGGCCGAAGCCCGTCGAAGATCCTCATGCATCCCCCCCTGGACGATGCCGAAAAGGGCCCCAACGCCGGCCTCCCCCCGCGAAGCGAAGGTTTTACATCGCTCGGCCCACCGGGTGGTGCGATCCATCGCCTCGGCGGCCGTCTCCCGATCGGCCGGATAGGCAACGCACTGATCCAGACACATGGCGATATCCGAACCGATGCACCCCTGGATCTCCATGGCCTTCTCCGGGCTGAGCAGATGGGCGGACCCATCGATATGGGACCTGAAGGCGGCACCCGCATCGGAGAGTTCCATCAGCCGGCCCAGGGAAAAAACCTGAAACCCGCCCGAATCGGTAAGAATGGGCCGATGCCAGTTCATAAACCGATGCAGCCCGGAAATGCGCTTGATCACGTCGCATCCGGGCCTGAGATACAGGTGGTAGGTGTTGCCCAGGATAATCTGGGCCCCCGCGCCGAGGAGTTCCTCGGGGGAAAGAGACTTGACGGTTCCGAGGGTGCCCACGGGCATGAAAACCGGGGTCCGGATCTCGCCCCGGTCGGTCCTGATCAGGCCGGCCCTGGCCCCGCAATCGCCGGCCCTCGCTGTCACTTCGAAGGAAAACATGAGACTCATCCGATAATCATGGCATCGCCATAACTGAAAAACCGGTACCGCCGCCGGACCGCTTCCGCGTAAGCCGACAGAATGGACTGACGGCCCGCAAATGCCGACACCAGCATCAGCAGGGTGGAGCGGGGCAGGTGGAAGTTGGTAATCATGGCGTCCACGATCTTGAAGCGGTATCCCGGGTAGATAAAAAGATCGCAGCGGCCCCGGCCCGGATGCAGACGGCCCCCCGCATCGGCCGCATGCTCCAGGGTTCTGACCGAGGTGGTCCCCACCCCCACCACCCGGCCGCCAGCCGCCTTGACGCGGTTGATACAATCGGCGGCATCGGGGGAGATATGATAGGTTTCCGAATGCATACGATGCTCCCGGATGTCGGTGACCCGCACCGGCACAAAGGTGCCGTATCCCACATGGAGGGTAATGGGGATCACCTGGACGCCGCGATTGCGGATCCGCTCCAGCAGGGAAACCGAAAAATGAAGCCCCGCGGTGGGCGCCGCCGCCGCCCCTCTCTGGCAGGCATACACGGTCTGGTAAGCGCAGGCATCATCGATGGGGCCCTGGCGGTCTTCCGGCCGTTTGATGTAGGGGGGAAGGGGCATCCGTCCCATGTCCATGAGCAGGTCCTCGAAGCGCCCCTCAAAGATAAAGTCAACCGTGAACACCCCCTCCTCGAAAGCCACCACCTGTGCCTGAAGGGACGGTCCGAAATCGAGGACGGCGCCGGGCAACGGGCGCTTGGCCGCCTTCAGGAGACACTGGAATCTCAGACGGTTGGCGTCGCCGCCCACCTCCGCCCCATCGGCGTAGTTGATGATGAGCAGTTCCACCCTGCCGCCGGTCTGCTTTTTCCCGGTGAGACGGGCCGGCACCACTTCCGTATTATTGACCACCAGGGCATCTCCGGGGGCCAGAAAGGCGCAGATATCCGAGAAGCAGTGATGAGAGGTCCTTCCGGTGGAACGATCCAGGGCCAGCAGCCGTGCGTTTTCCCGGCAGCCAGCCGGCTCCTGGGCGATGAGCGCCTCGGGCAGCTCGTAATCATAATCGTCCAACTGGTACATGGTCCTCAGCGCCGCCCCATGTAAACCAGGAAAAGTCCGATCAGCATCAAGACAAAACCGAATTTTCGAAGCGCCCCCAGGGGCATTTCCAGCAGGGAAGTGATGACGCGTTTCATCCTCTCGGGAAACGCGAAATAGGGTAGGCCTTCAACGATCATGACCATGCCGATAACACATAGAAAATAGTCCATACGGGTTTCTATTCAGGAGGATAGATAGGCCAAGATGATGTTCAGGGCCCGGCGAACCGGCTCCGCGGCTCCCCACAGCAGCTGGTCCCCCACAGTGAAGGCGGTGAGGTATTCGCTGCCCATTTTCAGTTTCCGGATCCGGCCCACGGGAACCTTCAAGGTTCCGGTCACCGCCGCCGGCGTCAGATCCTTCAGGGTCTCCTCCTTGGTATTGGGAACCACCCTGACCCACTCATTGGCGGTGGCGATAATCCCGGCGATCTCCTCCAGGGGGATGTCGCGGTTGAGCTTGATGGTCAGGGCCTGACTGTGGCAGCGCATGGCACCGACGCGCACGCAGATGCCGTCGATGGGAATGGGCGTTTCGGACTTAAGGATCTTGTTGGTTTCCGCAAAGCCTTTCCATTCTTCTCGGCTCTGGCCGGAGGGCATCCGCGTATCGATCCAGGGAAGCAGACTGCCGGCCAAGGGAGCCCCGAAGTTCTCGATGGGGAAATCGGGGGCATGCAGGGTCTGCAGCACCCGTCGATCGATATCGAGGATGGCCGAATCCGGATCCTCCCTCAACCCCCTGGTCCCGGCGCCGACCCGATCCATCTGGGCCACCAGTTCCCGCATATTCTTGGCCCCCGCACCGGAGGCCGCCTGGTAGGTCATGGCGGTGATCCATTCGACGGCTTTCTTTTGAAACAGCCCCCCCAGGGCCATGAGCATGAGGCTAACCGTGCAGTTACCGCCGATATAGTCCTTTACCCCGCTCGCCAGCGCCTCATCGATCACGGCGCGGTTCACCGGGTCCAGGACGATGACGCTGGTGTCCGCCATCCGAAGTGCCGAAGCCGCATCGATCCAGTAACCGCGCCAACCACTGGATCGCAGGGCAGGATGGATCTCCTTTGTATAGGCACTGCCCTGGCAGGAAAGGATGATGTCCTGGGCGGCGAGCCGATGCAGGTCGGTGGCGTCCACAAGGGGGGGGGCTTGCCCACCGATATCCGGTCCGGGCTGTCCTGCCTGGGAGGTACTGAAGAAGGTCGGCTCAAATCCGGTAAAATCGTTCTCCTCGCGCATCCGGCCCATCAGTACGGAGCCCACCATGCCGCGCCATCCGACAAAACCGACTCTCATCATGATCCCTATCCTTTCTGAAGGTTATGGTTCCCCGGTGGATGATCCAGGAGCAGCCGTCATGACGGGCGAGGCTCCGGGGCATGGCACCCAAAGAATCATGGATAAGGGAAGATTTATAGTCAAAAAACCAATGGGTGTCAAGGTAGCGCCCCCGCCCCAAAGGCCGCCATCAGAATAACGGAGATGAGAAGCCAGCTCCAGGTTTCGTATTTTTCGGGCAGGGGCGGCCGGAGCCACCGAGCGAAGCCCATGCCCATGGCTCCCCCCGAGAGCATACCGAAAAGATGCGCCATCAGGTCTGTATGCGCGCCGCCGCTGCCAAGCATTCCCAGAAGCGCAAGGCCGGCGGCCAGCGGCAGCCAGGGGCTTCGTTTCCAGCCCTCCCCGGCGGTTTTCCGGACGAATCGGACACCGGCCAGGATGCCGATGGCGCTGAAAACCGCCGTTGAGGCGCCGATGGACAGATGGGCGGTCTGATAGAAGACGGCATTCAGAAGATTTCCAAGGCTGGCGGCCAGCAGGATCATCAGCCAGCCCACCGCGACGCCGGTGACGGTACACACCGCCGTTCCGAAGAGGATGATGGCGACCATGTTCCCGGCCAGGTGAAGGGGGCCGGCATGAAGAAACAGGGCTGTCACCACACGGTAGAGCTGGCCCTTCATGATCAGGTCCGCATCGGCGCCATAGACCTGAACCATCTTCTCCAGGGCATGGTGATAGACCACCGCCACATGGATCACGAACAGAAGGCCGGCCACCCATAACCCCGAAGGGGTAATTCGGTCCGCTCCGGTATGCGGGAAAGCCCCCAGGGGGGTTCCGGGGTTCTCTGCGGCATAAGCGGCCAGCGTGTGTCGCGCCGCCTCAAGATGGGTCTCTTTCACCCAGATTTCCCACTGGGAACCGGTGTGGACCACGGCAAAGGGGATCCGGGAGGCGGACAGAACCAGCGTATGGAGGTCGATTTCTTGGCTGTCAGGAGAGGAAAATAGCTTTGGCATCGCCTTTCCAAGGGGCCTGCGTCAGGCTGTACGCTCTCTGGTCGCAGCTTCCAGGGCCTCCGCCGCCAGTTCCGAGACACTGCGCGTCACCAATCGACCGCCGACAAAGAGCTCGATCTCGTTGCCGTCACTGGCCAGCATTCTCAGGTGCTCAGAGGGGATGAGCGCCCGCATGGCCCCGGCGGCCCATGCGGCCAATCCCCGGCCCACGGGATCCGCCACCGACAGGAGGGGAATCAGGCTCGGTGCGGCGGCATCCATGCTTCCTGGCCGGGCACGGGCCACCCGTCCGATCCCCCACAGGGCGCCCCATCGCAGGCTTTCCATTTCCAGATAGTTGCCCTGGGGCTGGATGTAGGAGCACAGGATGGCGGCATACTCCCCGGTGATCCGGTCGCTTCGGGCCATGATTTCCCCCATGGCCTCGGCGGAGCCCCAACCGATGCCTCCCGATTCGTCATTGAGGTTCCAGATGAGCCGCCGCATGATGACCCGGGCCGACTCCATCCGGACCCGGCCCAGACCGGCGACCACCTCCCCCATGAGGGCCACGGCCCGCCACTTCACGAGGGGGTCCATGCTGTAAAGAAAGGACAAGAGGGGATTGACCACCTGACGCGCGGGAAACCGGGCCACAAGGGACAAGGTTTTCTCCAGGGGCTCCCGCCGCAATACCTCCAGGAGCCTTCGCTTCAACCGCCGGCCGCTGAGGCCTTCCATGCCAACCAAGTCCTGTGGGGCCTTCATGACTTAACAAAACACTCCTGGAGAACCGGCATCGCTCTCAGTCCTCCTCCCAATAGATGCAATCGGCCGGGCAGCACCGGATGGCCTCATCCACACCGAGCTCCGGATAGGTGTCCCTCTCGGCCACCGTGACAAAATCCGCATCGGTCATGGAGAAAACCTCGGGGCACAGGTCCACGCAGATACCGCACCGGATACAGAGGCTCAGGTCCACCACGGGTCGCTTCATCATGCCAGCTCCCTGCCCACCTTGCGGCCCAGTTCGCGGCAGGCTTCCAGCCCCTGCTCATCCGGCACGTACTGACGGCGCACCCCCTCGTCCACAAGGGTCATGTTCATGGACACGAGGACCTCGTTAAGATGCTTGACCGCCTCTCCGCTCCAGCCGTAGGAGCCGAAGGCCGCGGCGATCTTGTTCATGGGCTTCAATCCCTTCATGTAGGTAAGCAGGTCCATGACGGTGGGAAACACACCGTTATTCAGGGTGGGAGAGCCCACGATGACCGCGCCGGCATCGAGCACCTCGGTCATGACGTCGCTCCGGTGCCATCTTCTAAGGTGCATGGGGGTCACGGCTACGCCCTCGGCCGTGAGCCCCTCGCAGACGGCATGGGCCATGGCCTCCGTGCTGTGCCACATGGTATCGTAGACAACCACCGCCTTCTTTCTTTTCTCCTGCCGGCTCCATCGCTCGTAAGCCTCGATAATCCTTTCGGGCTCCCTGCGCCACAGGACGCCGTGATCCGGGCAGATCATATCGATCTTGAGATCCATGGCCCGTATCTGATCCAGGAGCTTCAGGATTCGGGACGCATAGAGAAGCAGGATATTGGCGAAGTATTTTTTGGCATGGTCGAAGACCCCGTCCCCTACCTGATCGGCGAACCGGTCATAGGTGGCCAGGTGCTGGCCGAAGGCGTCGCTCGAAAACAGGATGCCCTCCTCGGCCAGGCAGGTAAACATACTGTCCGGCCAATGGACCATCCGGGTCTCCAGAAAGCTCAGGGTCCGCTTTCCCAGGCTCAAGGTATCACCGCTTCCCACGGGCCGATAGTTCCACCGCTGCGGGAAGTGCCGCATCAGGTTCTTGTATCCCAGTTTGGAGCAGAGGAGCGGCTTGTCCTCGCCGATCCGATGCAGGATCCGGGGCAGCGATCCGGAGTGATCCATCTCCGTATGGTTGCTGATCACATAATCGATCTTCTTGGGATCGACGATCCGGGCGATGTGGCCGAGCAGTTCGTCAGAAAATTCCGCCCGAACCGTATCGATCAGAGCGATTTTCTCGTCCACAATGAGGAACGCGTTGTAGCTACTTCCCCGATCCGTGGAATATCCGTGGAAGTCACGGATATTCCAGTCGATAACACTAACATCATATATTCCTTCGGCAATCTCGTCCTGCCGCATACCCACCTCCACAACTAGTTGACCGGCCCCAAATCCAAACGAAAATCGTTTCCGGGTCTCCAACAAAAAGCCCTTTTTACCGGGCTAGGGCAGAAAGGGCTCGTCATCATGGCCAGGCCGGATCTTTCGCTGAACCGGCCAGCACGCCTATTGCTCCGGTTCGAAGTCCTCCTTCGAGGCACCGCATACCGGACATTCCCAGTCGTCGGGCAAATCGTCGAAAGCCGTGCCCGGGTCAATGCCGTTTTCCGGGTCCCCCTCTGCTGGATCATACACATAACCACACACCGAGCAAACGTATTTTTGCATCTAACCGTCTCCTTTTCAAGGGATCGAAATATTGATGGATTTATTAAATGAGGGGTGCCCCGCTCATGGCAGGACCTCGAGGAACTTGACAACGCGGTCCTTGATGTCATCCCGGAGGACACGCATCCCCTCCGGCGACATGTCTTTCGGCGACTCGGGAACGGCCCAATGAATCCGTTCGGCACCGGCCACCTGGACATCATCCGCCGGGCATCCCAAGGTGATCACCCAATCGGGAACACCCTCTGCCAGGCTCTCCTCCATGGAACGGGGAGACCGAAAGGCCATGTCCACGCCAACCTCGGCCATCGCCTGGACCATTGCAGGATCGATGTCCGCGCCCGGCTCAAGGCCGCCGGTCAGGACCTCCAGGGCATCTCCGGCCATGCTCTGGGCATAGGCGCCGGCCATCTGACTCAGGCATGCATTTTCCCTACAGACGAAAAGCACCCGCCGTCTGGCGGCGTAGGGGGCCAGCAACCGGGCCATGAACGCCTTCACCTCCCCCTCCACCCCGGGATGGGCCGCCATGTCCCCCCTGTGCTCGATTCCCCGGTAGGTAAGACTTCCCTCGTATCGAGCGTCCAGCGCGTCAAAAAAATACCGCGATGTTATATCCGCCGCCTTGAAGAGATCCTTTCCCCGGGTGGCGGCAACGGAGAGCAGGGCGCCCCGGCGCATGCCTGCGCCGGGGTCCTTGAGTTTGAGCCTGTACTTTCGCGCCCAGAAGACCTGGCACCGGTCGATAAGAGCCTTTAGCTGGGCGGTAATATTGTAAAAAAATACCGGTGAGGCCACAAGCACCACGTCTGCCCGTCTCAGCTGCCCATAGACGGCCCGCATGCCGTCATCGATGGGGCAATCCCCCCGCTTCTCGCAAACCAGGTACTCCTTGCAGGGCGATATGTGTGCAGGGTCCACATCGATGGTATGCACGAGGGCTCCTGCCTGCCCGGCTTCGGCCAGGCACAGGGACAGCAGATGGTGGGTATTTCCCTTTTTCCTGGGACTCCCCTGCAAACCGAGGACATACATGGCCGTTTCCTCCCTATCGCTTATGGCAACCGCTGCAAGCGATGGGGCCCGAGGGTTTGCCCGCCTGGCGTCTGTCACGATGGCACTTGAGGCAAATCGTGTTCATGACCACCTTGTTGCCAAGCATTCCCGCTTCCTTGAGCCGCTCGATGCTTCCAGCACTCCGGGGGATAAGCGAATGGCAGACCTGGCAGTCCTTTACCAGCTCCTGATGTTGCCAGTGCGGGAAATGCACATCACCACGGTAACCGGCGTGGATCACGATGTCCTTGGCGCCCCGGTTTTCAGCACCGGCGCACCACCCTGCCGCCATGGCCGCCCACAGAGCGGCACCCAGCAAAAAAAACACAGCTTTCTTCAGCAAGCCTCTCTCCTTTTCACCGTCTCCAGTGCAGCCTGCCATGAATCGAGCAGCACTGAACAGCCGTCAACCGACGGCAACTGCACCCAAGGCCCCCATAAGCTTAGGGCGCAATCCTGTCGGCCTGCCCATCAATCCGGCACCTGCTGACATCCAGGACGGCGCCGCATTCATCACACTTATGCGGGCGATTCGTTTCATCCGAAAAAATCTCGTTTTCGGCGCCGCACTTATCGCATTTGCACATCAGGGACTTCAACGTCTTATGCGTCTCCAATCCCGGACAATGTTGGGTCGAGTCAGTCATACCGCACCTCCTTAACAAATAGACACAAGAGTTGATTCATCAAGCCCCGCAAGGGCCGGGCCTCAGCTCTTCCACAGCCCGTGCAGGTTGCAAAGCTCCCGGGCCGTCAATTGCTTGGCCGCGACCTTGAATGTGGCCTCTGGTTTGTCCCCGGGGCTCAGGAACTGCCTATAGGATTTTCCGTCAGCAATGATTTCAATCCATTCAATGTAGTGCTTCTCCTCCATGGGATGGGCCACGCTGCCGACCTTCACCGTGACGCCATCGGCCGTGGTTTCAATTACCGGAACATGCTTTTCCTTGGCCGCGTCCACCGTGTTCTCGGTCATCAGATTCATGGCCTGGCCGCAGCAGACCAACTCGCCTTCGCCCGCCGTCAGAACTTCCACCGTATTGCCGCAAACGGAACATTTGTACACTTCCAGTCTTGCCGTCATCTTTACCTCCTAGGGTGAATAAATGGGTTCATGTTCAATGAAACGTTTCCTCTTAGTAATTGTCATCCTTCAGTTCATAGTGTGCCTGGGGGTGCGCGCAGGCCGGACAGACCTCCGGCGCCTCGGTGCCCTCATGGACATAGCCACAGTTCCGGCATCGCCATTCCACGGACCTATCCTTCTTGAACACCGTTTGTGTCTCCAGATTGGCGATCAGCCGACGGTATCGGGCCTCATGATAGGCCTCAGCCACGGCGATGGCCTCCAGGGTATCGGCTATCGTGGGAAACCCCTCCTCGCGGGCGGTCTTGGCAAAAGCGGGATACATCTGCGAATGCTCGTGGTTCTCGCCGCCAACGGAGGCCCTCAGGTTCTCCAGGGTGCTGCCGATGCATCCGGCCGGGAAGGCCGCGGTGAGCTGGACCTCGCCACCTTCAAGGAACTTGAAGAGGCGCTTGGCGTGCTCCTTCTCGTGATTGGCGGTTTCTTCAAAAATTGCCGAAATTTGAACATATCCCTCCTTTTTCGCCTGGCTGGCGAAATAGGTATATCGGTTCCTTGCCTGGGATTCCCCCGCAAAGGCGGTCAAAAGATTTTTTTCCGTCTGGGTACCTTGTAAACTGGCCAATATTGAATCCTCCTTTTTCCATGGTTTTTCCGATATTCTCCAGGGCGGCGGTTGACGCCCCAGGGGAGCTTCTTATCTTTATGATAGCCGTACCGATTTAAGGGCCACGATGGCCGAAAAGGAGATCCCCCATGATGACCCTTGATGACATCCGGAAAGATCCGGACCTGTTGAATCATATCGATTGGCACATGACGCCCGAGGAGGCGGTCCGCCTGTACCTGGAATGGGGAAACAACTGGGCGCACAGCAACTACGTGATCCGCTCCAGGGATGACGTTTCCCATTATTTTGTTGTGAACACCTGGGAGGAGACCCCCGTCATTTTCCTTGTCCGCCGCAACTCGGAGGAGGCCGAGGAAATAGCCAAAATCCATCTCCCCCCTGATATCGGCAGCCGCTTTCTGACGTCCATCGGCCACAACAAGGGGGTTTATGCCCTGGACGGCGACCTGTGCCAATGGCTGAAAGACCAGCTGCAAATCCAATAAAGGGGACGGCCGTGGCAGGCGCAGCCCCTGTCAGCGCGCCGTCTGTCCGTCCGATTCTTTCAGTTTCTTGAGTCCCGGAGAGATCATGTGCGCCGCGCACTCCGGGCAGAGGCCATAGAACTCCAACCGGTGACCGATGATCTTGAATTCGGTTTTCCGAGTGAGGTGTTCCTCGATATCTTCCAGCAGCGCCATGGGGGCATCCACCACCCGGTCGCACAGGCTGCAACGGATATGGTAGTGTTCCTCGGGATCGGGATCGAACCGGTTTATGGCTCCTCCGAAGGTCAGTTTGGCAATCTCCCCCAGTTCCGAAAGCTTCTCCAGATTCCTGTAAACGGTCCCCAGACTGATACGGGGGAGGCGCTTTCGAACCAACGCATACACCTCTTCGGCACTGGGATGTGCCGTTGACCGTTTGAGTTCCTCCAAAATGACTTTCCGCTGGCGGGTCATTCTCACCAGACCCGGCCTGTCTTCAGGATGCATGATCAGCTTGCCTGAGCCGGTTTTCGTCAGCCGGGGCCAGAGGGCGGCCCCTATCGGTTGTCGGTCGGTACAAACGGGCACTCCTGTGGACCACAGTAATCGCCGATGTAATCGGATGCCGGTCGATAGAGTGCGGCCTTGGGCGCGGCATCGGCGAATTTTTCTTCCAGGATGTGGGCGACCCACCCGGCGATCCGGGACACCGCGAAAACCGATGAAAAAAGATCCACCGGGATCCCCATGGCGTAATAAAGCGGAGCGCTGTAAAAATCGACATTTACAAATATATCGTGGCCCTTTCGCTCCTTGAAGGCCGCCTTGGCAACGGTTTCGATCCGTTTGGCCATGTCGTACCACTTGGTTTCACCGATACGCTCGCCCATCTGGCGGGCCATGGGCCCCAGGATAAAGCTTCTGGGATCATCGGTCTTGTACACCGCATGGCCGAGCCCCATAATTCTGTCTCCGGCATCGAGCACCTGGTTTACATAGGCCTCCACCCGGTCCATGCTCCCGATTTTCTGAAGCATCTCCATCACCCGCACATTGGCGCTGCCGTGCAGCTCACCAGAGAGGGCGCCCACCGCCGCTGAGCTTGCCGCGTAAAGGTGCGCCCGGGTCGAGGCCACCTGCCTGGCGGCAAAGGTCGATGCATTGAAGGAATGCTCCGCATGCAGCACCAGGGCTGCATCCATGAAGCGGCCCACCTCGGGATCGGGCTTTTCACCGGTCAACATATAAAGAAAATTGGCCCCATGATCCAACTCCTCCAGAGCCCGCAGGGGCTCCTGGCCATTTCGAATCCGGTGCCATGCCGCCACGATCACGGCCATCTTGGCGATCAACCGGACGGCCATGCGGGTGCAGGCCTCCCGGGAGGTATCCCGGATATCCGGGTCATAGGGCGCCAGCATGGAAACCGCTGCCTGGAGGATATCCATGGGCAGGGCATCCTTGGGACTGGTCTTGAGCGCGGCAATCAAGGAATCGGGCAGATATCGATCCGCCGAAAGCTGTGCCTTGAACCGACCCAACGCCTCCCGGGTGGGAAGCCGCTCATTGAGCAGCAGGTAGACGACCTCCTCATAGCTGGCCTTTTCGGCCAGATCCTGAACCAGGAATCCCCTGAAAATAAGTTTTCCGGCTTCCCCTTGAACGTCGCAAATCCGGGTGCTGGCGACCGTTACGCCCCTGAGGCCTGTATTTCTGATATCGCCCAATTCACTCATGCATGGTTCTCCTCTAAAACCCCATTTTCTCCGGGGGTCTTCGCTCCGGTACGTATTCATGGGGTATTTGATCCGCGTTCCAGGCTTCCGACACATACAGGTTGCAGTAGCAGCTGCCGTATTCCGCCACGTCCGGGGTTCTGTACACGCAGGGGCAGATAATATCCCGGTCGTTTTCCCGATCCCCGGAAAGGAGCCGGCAGGGGCATCCCATATAGCCGTAACGCGCCTTGTTGGTCAGCAGGGCCTCAAGCAATTCGAAAACCCGCTCACGATCCCGGTTGAAGTGATATCCCTTGGCCGTCTGCACCTTTTCCAGCATTTCAAACAGCTGCTGTGCGTCCATTATAAACCGAGCGCCTCCCTGATTTCCTGTTCCTTGTACCCCACGATAACGGTATCACCGATGATGATGGTGGGAAAGGAACATTTCGGATTGAACTTTTTCACATCCTCGAGAATGGCTTTTCGCTCCTCACCCTCCAGCAAATCGACGTCCACGAATTCATATTGAACGGTGCACTCGCCCAGAAATTTCTTGGTTGATTTGCAATGACTGCAAGTACTGAGAGAGTAAATCTTGACGGGTTGCTGTTCTGTCATGGATGAAGCCCTTCCTTTCTCGCCCCTTTGCTCTTTGCTGAGGCGCGAGTTGCTTGTCACAATGCCGATTAAATCCCTTCAACCATACCATGCAGCGATGCACCCGTAAAGAATATTGCATGAATTCTCCCGCCAGACAAGGTTTCACGCTATCCCAAAGGGGCACCGAGGATTGCCTTCCGGGCACTGTCCAGGAGACGAGCGAGGGTGTCCCCGAACCCGCTGCCGCGTTCGTATCGTCGGGCAAGGGCGAGCAGGTCCTCATAGTCATCGATATCCTGCCATTCGGGCAAACAGTGCACCGGCACGGCGTTCTTCTCGAATATCCGATACGTTTCGGAAAGGACCGTTGCCGTTCCCCAGGGGAGATTCCCGAAAAGCGCCGGGATGAATCCCTGCCGGGCAAGACCGATCAGGTAGTACCCCCCATCGATGGAAGGGCCGATAACGGCTGGATACCGCCGAAGCGCACGGAGGGCTTCCCTCGGTATCCGGGCCGGCAAATCCGGGATGTCGGTGCCCATGAGCACCACCCGTTCCGCGCCCGCCTGGAAGGCCCTGGTAAAGGCAGCGGCCATTCTTTCCCCCAGGCGCCTGCCCGCCTGGGGCCAGTAATCGAACCCGGGCCCCAGCCAGCTTTCCAGCCGGGCCCGCCCGTCGGCCGGGTGAAAGCAGATCTTCACCGAAGTCGTCACCGTCACCAGGGTTTCAAGTTCGGCCAGGACAAACAGACGGTAGAGGTGCAACGCCGCCCGGTCCCCCAGCCGCCTTGCGAGCCGGGTTTTCACTTTCCCCAGCTCCGGAACCCGCAGAAACACCAGGATAGGATCCGCTACCGGCTGATTCATGGCGCCGCCGCCATGAACTGTAAGATACGATCGCTCATGGCCTCGATATCATCGGGGCTTGTCCAATGGACCTCCGGGTCCCTCATGAACCAGGTCATTTGGCGTTTGGCGTATCGCCGGGTATCGCGCTTCATGGTGCTCACGGCCGCCTCCCGGCTAAGCCGCCCCTCCAGATAGTCCACCATGTGCCGATACCCGATGGACTGCATGGACTTCAGTGACCCGGAAAACCCCCGATCCAGAAGCGAGCGTACCTCCCTGGAAAGCCCCACCGCCATCATGACCTCCACCCGCCTGTCGATGCGCTCGTTGAGAAGCGCCCTTTCCATGTGCAGACCGAATTTCAGATACCTGAAGGCGCTGGCACCGAACCCGTGGGCCGCCTGGCGGGCGGATAGCGGCTCGCCCGATGTCAGCACCACCTCAAGGGCTCTCGTGATCCGGTATGTGTCGTTGGGGTGGATCACCCGGGCCGCATCGGGGTCCAGCCGGCCAAGCTGTTCGTGAAGCGCGAGCGAACCGGACCTCCGGGCCTCCTGTTGGAGCCTGCGACGCAGCTCCGGTGGCGGGGGATCGGCCTTGCACAGCCCGTGGATCAGTGCCCGGATGTAAAAGCCCGTGCCTCCTGCGACAAAGGGAAGCACCCGGCGCCGCTTCAGCCCGCGGATGCACGCCTGGGCCATTTCGGCAAAACGGGCCGCATCGAAGGGAGCATCCGGATCCACGATATCGATCATATGATGGGTAACGCGGGCGGTTTCATCCGGTGTCGGCTTGGCTGTTCCGATATCCATGTACCTGTAGATTTGCATGGAATCGGCACTGATGATTTCCCCGCCAAACCGGGAGGCCAGGGTCATGGCGACAGCGGTCTTGCCGATACCGGTGGGGCCGCAGATAACGATGATACCGGGCTTGCCCACATCCCCAGAAATCATATGCCTGATGGTCCTCCCTCGCGCTTAAAGGGTTACGGCCAGATTAACGCTTGACGTGCCCATATTATAACATATTCAGAATACTGAAAAGAGCCGAAAGGGAAGAGCCCTTTTTCCGACATCGGGTCCGAGGTCCGGTTTTTCGTATTGACAACGGCCACCTGATCGTCTAATAAACTCACTTTATACATATTTGGAGGTACAGAGGGCTGCAGGCCCCAAAAAATATTAAAACAAAAGGAGGGTGATTAAATGCCAGAAGTCGAATTTCAGGGAGAAACTTTTGCAGTTGATGAGGACGGATTCATCGACGATTTCACGAAATGGTCGCCGGGTTGGGTGCAGTTTGTAAAAAAAGAAGAAGGCATCGAAGAGCTGAGCGACGAGCACTGGAAAGTCATCAACGTCCTGCAGGATTATTACAAGAAGAACGGAATCGCGCCGATGGTTCGCGTTCTGTCCAAAGTAACCGGCTTCAAGTTGAAACACATCTACGAGCTGTTCCCCTCAGGACCCGGAAAGGGAGCCTGCAAGATGGCTGGCCTCCCCAAGCCGACCGGATGCGTTTAATAGCACATGAGGTAACGTTTTCCGCTTCAATAAAAAAGGCCCTGCATCCGGTGCAGGGCCTTTTTTATTGCGCCGGCGCGCATCGCCCGGGAGGACGACCATGGTGAAAATCGACGTTCAAACCCGTGGGAAAACGGAACTGCTGGACATTACCGATCGGATCCGGGAGCAGGTTCACAAGGCGGGTATCCGCCAGGGGCTGTGCATGGTCTATGTCCCCCATACCACCGCCGGGATTACCATCAACGAAAGCGCGGATCCGAGCGTGGCCCAGGATATCCTCATGGTATTGAACGACGTGGTGCCGTGGAAAGCGCCCTACCGCCACCTGGAGGGCAATTCGCCGGCCCATATCAAAGCCTCCCTGATGGGGGCAAGCCAATGGGTAGCCATCGAAAACGCCTCCCTGGTGCTCGGCACCTGGCAGGGTATTTTCCTCTGCGAGTTCGACGGACCCCGGAACCGGAAGGTATGGCTGACACTCCTGGACCAGCAAGCGCCCTGCGCCTCTGTTTGAAACGCCTTTGAAAGAGACAGACTTGAATCCAACAGACAGAGCGATTCTCAATCGCATACAGTCGAATTTCCCCATCACCCCGCGGCCCTTTGCCGCCATTGCAGCCGAGCTGGAACTGACCGAGGCGGAGGTACTGCACCGGGTGGCCGTCATGAAGGAAAGGGGCATCATCCGAAGAATTGGTGCCAACTTTGTTCCGGGCAAGCTCGGATATGTCAGTACCCTTTGCGCGGCCAGGGTTCCGGAAGACAAGCTTCAGCGGTTTGCAGCCGCCGTGAACCGGCATCCGGGCGTCACGCATAATTACCTGCGGGACAACGAATTCAACGTCTGGTTCACCTTCATCGCGCCGAGCATGGCCCAGATCGAGACGAGCCTGGCGGATTTGGCCCGGGAAACCGGCGTGTCGGAAATTCTGAATCTCCCCGCCACCAAGGTCTTCAAAATCCGGGCGCACTTCAAGCTCGGTTCCTGAGAGCCGCCCATGCGTGAGGATCTTCGCATTGCGTTGGCGGTTACGAGCTGGCCCGTGGGCCGAATCCAGGAAAATCTGGAACGAACGGCCCACTGGACGGCAAAGGCGGCAAAAAACGGTGCCGCCCTCATCTGTTTTCCAGAACTGAACATTTCCGGCTACGCCAACCGGGGCGAGATGAAACGGCTGGCCCAGCCCATCCCCGGGCCGATCTCACACCGGGTTTCGGCCCTGGCGGTACAGGAGGGCATCACCATCCTGGCCGGCATGGCCGAAAGCGACGGGAGGGGCCGCCTCTTTGTCAGCCATCTGGCGGCAGGCCCCGATGGCCGGATCGAGATCTACCGGAAAACGCATATCGCTCCGCCGGAAAGGAATCTCTTTTCAAGGGGAGGCCGGGTGAGCGTCTTTGAAGCAGCCGGCGCGCGCTATGGTATCCAGCTATGCTACGATGCGCACTTTCCGGAGCTTTCCACCCGGATGGCCCTGGAAGGCGCGGACATCCTCTTTTTCCCCCACGCCTCCCCCCGGGGAACGCCCGAGGAGAAGCTGCGCTCCTGGATGCGGCACCTCACGGCGCGCGCCTTCGATAACGGCCTTTTCGTTGCGGCGGTGAACCAGACCGGTGCCAATGGGCTTGGGTTGGAATTCCCAGGGGTGGCGGTTGTGATCGGTCCGGACGGAAACATCCTCAGCCAGGAGGCAACGGACCGGGAGACCCTTGTCTTCGCAGACCTGACGGCAGATCAGCTGACCCGGGTCCGCCGCCATCCCATGCGATATTTTCTTCCCCACCGACGCCCCGAGCTGTATACCTCATAGGTGTCAAGCAGCAATTCTATGTGAAAGGCGTTGAAAACGTGCACCTCGCCGGTTAATTGACTTCCTGCTGGCGAACGGGAATGCCCAGGGGGGGCAGGGTCTGGCTCAGGGGACGGCCGAACAGGAAGTCCGTCAGGCCCTCGTCCATTCCCTCCTGTTCGGCGATGAGGCGGCGAAGCTGGGTGTCAAAGGAGATGATTTCCATCAGCTGGCGGCGGGCCGCCCTGTCCGAAGGACGTCCCGTCCCCCGGGCGGCGAGATCCAGGAGGAGGGCATAATCGCAGCGGCGCTGGTGATCCGTCACCAGTGCCCACAGGTCCGTCACCTGGTGGAGGAGATCCTTCCGCGTGAGACGCTCCCGGCGGTAAATTTTCTTCAGTTCGCTCGGGTCCTGGCACTGGAGCGCGCGGCACTCCACTGGCCGATGGGCGTAAATGCCGCATCGGTTCGTCTCCCCGTCGAGGAACACACACTCCCAGGAGTCGGGTTTCCCCTTTATCTTGATAATGTCGGTGGCGGCCGGCTGCAGTCTGCCCTGGACGTTTTCAAAGGCGGGCTCCCCCGACCGGATGGTGAAAAGATCCCTGGCCGGGATCTTTCCCCCATCGATCAGAGACCGGTCCGAGAGGTGAAAGGCGGGGCCGCCCTTGCGGCAGCAGGTGCCGCACTGACGGCAGCGGGAGGCCTCGCTCATGGGCCTCCGTCCGGCTTGCACACGGAGGTGGGATCCGATAGCAACCGCAGGGACTCGTACCGGGCGTTCACCTCCCTTTCCAGCTGGGCATGCAGCCTCTCGGCCTCCTCCGGGAAGAACTTCACCAGCTGGGCGTATCGGTTTTCACTGGCGATGAAGTCTCTCAGGGACCCGTCCGGTGCCTTGGATTCCAGGATAAAGGGGTTTTCGCCCCGGTCCGCAAGGGCGGGGTTGTACCGATAGAGGGGCCAGTACCCGGCGTCCACCGCCAGCTTTTCCTGGCGCTGGGTCTTTCCCATGCCCTTTCGGATCCCCTGGCTGATGCAGGGGGCGTAGCAGAGGATCACCGAGGGCCCGGGGTGCCGATCGGCCTCGATGAACGCCCTGAGCATCTGGTTCTTGTTGGCCCCCATGGCCACCGAGGCCACGTACACGTGCTGGTAGCTCATGGCGATTTTCCCCAAGTCCTTCTTGGCAATCTTCTTGCCGGAATAGGCGAACTTCGCCACCGCGCCCGAGGGGGTCGCCTTTGAGGCCTGGCCGCCGGTGTTGGAGTATACCTCTGTATCCAGAACTAGAATATTGATATCCTCCCCCGCGGCAATCACGTGATCCAGCCCGCCGAAGCCGATGTCATAGGCCCATCCATCCCCGCCGAAGGCCCAGATGGATTTTTTCAGCAGCAGGTCGCCCATTCCGGCAATCTCCTTCAGCAGGGGCGTACCAGCGACGCCGGGGAGAAGCTCCCGGATCCGGTCTCCATGGGTTTTGGAAGTCTCGGCATCGTCCATGGCGCCGATCCATCCGGTCATGGCGGCCTTCAGCTCCTCGGAGATATCGGTTTTGACGGCCTCGGTCATCAGCTGCGCCAGTTTCTCCCGGCGCTGCCGGTAGGAGATGACCAGACCGTACCCGAATTCGGCCGCGTCCTCGAAGAGCGAATTGGCCCAGGCCGGACCGTGCCCATTCTTATCGACGCAGTAGGGGCTCGAGGGCGCCGAGCCCCCCCAGATGGAGCTGCAGCCCGTGGCGTTGGAGATGAGCATCCTTTCACCGAAGAGCTGGGTGAGCACCTTCGCATAGGGGGTCTCGCCGCACCCGGCGCATGCGCCGGAGAACTCCAGAAGGGGCTTCTGGAACTGGCTGCCCTTGACCGTGGTCCGCGGCACCAGGTTATCCTTGAACGGAATGGTCAGGGAGTAGTTGTAGTTTGGCAACGACTCGGAAAGCCGGGTGTAGATCGGCTTCATCACCAGGGCCTTGTTCTTGGCAGGGCAGATATCCGCACAGTTGCCGCAGCCCTGGCAATCCAGGCCGTTGATCTGAATCCGGAACTTGAGCCCCTGCTCCTTGAATTCCTTTCCGATGGCCTCCAGGGAGGCAAAGGTCTCCGGCGCATCCTTGAGTTCCTCGTCCGTAGCCAGAACCGGAAGGATGGCGGCATGCGGGCATACAAAGGAGCACTGGTTGCATTGGATGCAGTTCTCCGGGATCCACATGGGCACGTTGATGGCAACGCCCCGCTTTTCGTATTTGGCCGTGGCCACCGGAAAGACCCCATCCGGCTCGAACACGCTGACCGGAAGCTTGTCCCCCTCCTGGGCCAGGATGGGACGCATGACGCGCTTGACGAAATCCGGCTCGTCGCCGGTGGCGTCCGCCTGATCCACGGCGTTCTTCCAGGAGTCTGGATACTTGATCTGCTTCAGGTTCTCCAGGGTTGAATCCACGGCATCGATGTTCATCTGAACGATCTTTTTCCCCTTGCCGCCATAGACATGCCGGATCTCGGCCTTGAGCAGACTGATGGCCTCTTCGAAGGGCAGCACCCCCGAAAGCTTGAAAAAGGCGGTCTGCATGATCATGTTGATCCGGTTTCCCAGACCGATCGCGGTGGCAATCTTGACCGCGTCCACCACCCACACCCGAATTTGTTTGCGGGCAATGATCCGACGCATGGCCGCCGGCAGGATATTGCCCATATCCGCGGCGCCCCGCCAGTGGGCGTTGACCAGAAAGGTGCCCCCCTCCCGGATCCCCTCCAGGATATCGTAGAGCTCCACATAGTTATACTTGTGGCAGGCGATGAAATCGGCCGTGTTCACCAGATAGGTGGACTGGATCGGCTTTTTTCCGAACCGGAGGTGGCTCACGGTGATGCCGCCGGATTTTTTGGAGTCGTAGGCAAAGTAGCCCTGAGCGTACATGTCCGTGTTGTCGCCGATGATCTTGATGGCGCTCTTGTTGGCGCCCACGGTCCCATCGGAGCCGAGCCCCCAGAACTTGCATTGGACCGTTCCGGCCGGTGCCGTATCCATGGGAGGCGGCACCTCGAGGGAGGTCCCGGTGACATCATCGGTGATGCCCACGGTGAAATGATTCTTTCGCTCACCGAGCATATTGTCGTAAACGGTCTTGACCATGGAGCAGGAGAACTCCTTCAAGCCAAGCCCATACCGGCCGCAGAGGATCTCCGGTTTCCGATCCGACTCCATGAAGGAGGTGGCAACATCCAGGTAGAGGGGATCGCCGAGGGCACCGGATTCCTTGGTCCGATCGAGGACCGTGATCTGGCTCACCGTCTGCGGCACGGCCGCAAGGAAATCCTCCCTGGACCAGGGCCGAAAGAGCCGGACCTTCACGAGCCCCACCTTTCGGCCGTTTGCGTTCAAATGGGTCACCATCTCTTCGATGGTCTCACAGGAGGAGCCCATGGCCACCACCACCCGGTCAGCCTCGGGATCGCCCACATAGTCGAACAGATGATAGGACCTGCCCGTTAGGCTGCGGAGCTTTTCCATATTGACCTTCACCAGATCGGGCACCTTGAGATAAAAGGGGTTGGCCGCCTCCCTCCCCTGGAAATAGATATCCGGATTCTGGGCCGTGCCGCGAAGATGGGGATGCTCCGGATTCATGGCCCGGTTGCGGAAGGCGGCGACCGCCTCCCAGTTCACCAGGGAGGCCATATCCTCGTAATCGATCATCTCGATCTTCTGAATCTCGTGGCTGGTCCGAAAACCGTCAAAAAAATGCAGGAAGGGCACCCGGCCATCGATGGCGGTCAAATGGGCGATGAGCCCCAGGTCCATCACCTCCTGAACGGAGCCGGAACACAGCATGGCAAAGCCCGTCTGACGGACCGCCATCACATCCTGGTGGTCTCCAAAGATGGACAGGGCATGGACGGAAAGAGCCCGGGCGCTCACATGGAAGACCCCCGGCAGGAGCTCGCCGGCGATCTTGTACATGTTGGGAATCATCAGCAGCAACCCCTGGGAGGCCGTGAACGTGGTGGCCAGAGCGCCGCCGGCCAGGGCGCCGTGAATGGCGCCGGCCGCGCCGGCCTCGGACTGGAGCTGCCGGACCATCAAGGTTTGGCCGAAAATGTTATTTCGCCCCCGGGCGTTCCATTCATCGGCTATCTCCCCCATGGGCGTTGAAGGAGTTATCGGATAAAGGGCCGCCACATCGCTCATGGCGTACGCCACGTGGGCCGCGGCCGTATTTCCATCAATTGTCTTCATGTTTTTCCCCATGCGTCATCTCTCCTATTCCCCATGTATCGTCTATCGTCTTACCGATCGTTTCCGGCTGCAGCCAATGCAATGGAATCCCCTCAGGCCTCATCGCAGGTATGGCCGGCGGTCTGCGCCCCTGTACACAGGGGGTTCAGGGCTATAAATTGCTGAAAAAGTCGTTGCCCTTATCATCCACAATAATAAAGGCAGGGAAATCCTTGACCGTTATCCGGAAAACGGCCTCCATGCCCAGTTCCGGATAGGCAAGGGTTTCCACGTGGGTGATGCATTCCTTACCCAATAGCGCGGCTGGCCCGCCGATGGCGCCAAGGTAGAAGCCGCCGAACCGGCGGCACGATTCGGTGACCGCCGGGCTCCGGTTACCCTTGGCCAGCATCACCATGGACGCCCCCTGCTCCTGAAATAGGGGCACGTAAGGATCCATCCGCCCGGCGGTGGTGGGACCGAAGGAGCCCGATGGATAGCCCGGCGGCGTCTTGGCGGGACCGGCATAATAAATGATGTGGTCCTTAAAGTAAGAGGGAAGCGCTTCCCCCGCATCGAGCCGTTCCTTCAACCTGGCGTGGGCGATGTCCCTTGCGACGATCATCGGGCCTGTGAGCCGCAGCCGGGTAGCCACTGGATAGCGGGAAAGCTCGCTGCGGATCCGGCTCATGGGACGGTTCAGATCAATGGGAACGGCTGATGTTTCCCCCGGTGGAACTGTGGGCAGGAACCTTACCGGATCGGTTTCGAGCCGCTCCAGGAAGATGCCCTCCCGGGTAATCCTGGCCTTTGCATGGCGATCCGCACTGCAGCTCACCCCCAGGCCGATGGGGCAGGAAGCCCCATGCCGCGGCAAACGGATCACCCGGACATCATGGCAGAAATATTTGCCGCCGAACTGAGCGCCGATGCCGAGCCTTCTCGATGCGTCGAGCAGTTCGGCCTCCAGGCTCGGATCCCGGAATGCATGCCCCGCAGGACTGCCGGCGGTGGGCAGGGTATCCAGATACCCGGCGGTGGCCAGCTTGACGGTCTTGAGGGTCATCTCCGCAGAGGTCCCCCCCACCACCACTGCCAGATGATACGGGGGGCAGGCAGCCGTTCCCAGGGACCGCATTTTCTCCACGATAAAGGCCTTGAGGTTTGCCGGGGTCAAAATGGACTTGGTTTCCTGGTACAGGAATGTCTTGTTGGCCGATCCCCCGCCTTTGGCGATAAAGAGGAACCCATACGTGTCTCCCTCCACGGCCTGAATGTCGATCTGGGCCGGAAGGTTGCATCCGGTGTTGGTTTCCTCGTAGAGACTCAGGGGGGCGTTCTGGGAATAGCGCAGATGATTTCGGGTATAGGCCTGGAACGCGCCCCTGGAGAGGGCGGCCTCGTCCCCGCCGCCCGTCCAGACCTGCTGTCCCTTTTTGGCCATGATAATGGCGGTGCCCGTATCCTGGCACATTGGGAAAACCCCGTCAGCCGCGATAACGGCATTTTTCAGCATCGCCATGGCCACAAATCGGTCGTTGTTCGAACTTTCCGGATCCTCCAGGATGCATTTCAACTGGGCCAGGTGGGATGTCCGATACAGATGCGCCACATCCCTGAACGCCGTTTCCGCCAGAAGGCTCAAGCCCTCCGGAGCGATCTCCACCACCGGATGCCCCGTCATGGTCCGGGAACTGACGAATTCGGTGCTCAACAGGCGATAGTCAGTGGTTTCTTCCCCCAAGGGAAACAGGCATTGATACATAAAATCGGACATTCATAGCTTCCTTCACCCCGGCCTCGGGGCGTCGTGAACTGAGGCCCCCCCCGCAGACAGCCGCGACACCGTGGCATCACCCCATCACCGGCCAGCGTTGTTGTCAGGGGGGGTAAAATCCGGTTATTAAATCAATAAAAATTTTTGAGTGTCAAGGCATTTCAAGATTCGACGGCAGGGAAAATGCCGATCCTGAGGGCGCTGGCGGGCTGCAATAAAATTAAAAAATACCCTTTTGGTTAGTTTTCAGTTTTGGGGGTTCAGTTTTGAGTAATCAGCGGGTAAAAAAACAGCTTAAACCTGAAACCTGAAAAAAAATTGTTTTTTCGGGGTTTATCGGTCATTCCGGTTGCCAACACCGCCGATTTTCGGCTAAGGGCACGGTTTGGGGACGCGCGGCGCGGACGGTCGTGCCAGGGCGGGGCGGGGATCAACACCCGGCCGCGCCTTCCTCCAGTATCCTGGAGATATGCCCGGCCAGATCGCTCAGGCTGAGGGGCTTGGGGAAATAGCCACAACAGCCATCGGTAAGCATTTTCTGGACAATTCCCTGGGAGCAGTACCCGCTGACGCAGATGACCTTCACGTGGGGATCGATCTGTTTCAACCTGTCGAAAACCACATCACCGGTCATCTCCGGCATCATGATGTCCAGGAGCACCAGATCGATACAATCCCCCCGCTTCCGGTAAATCGTCAGCGCCGCCTTGCCGGTCTTGGCTGTCAGCACCCGATAGCCAAAAAAACCGAGCATTTGGGACACCACATCCAGAAGCATCTCATCATCATCCACGATCAAGATGGTGCGCCCCTTTCCTGCCGGTTGGGAATCCGGTTCACAGGCATATGGGTATTCCAGTCGGCAATCCGGGCAGGTGACCATTCCTTATTTCTCCTTCAGGATATTCACCTCATATCAGCCTGGTAACAGGCAGGAACATCGCCCCTCTCTCACTGGGGAAACCGTTCAAGCAGGGAATCATAGCGGCGCCGCCGGACCGGCGGGAAGCCTTCCGTCTCTGCATGTGCAGGAGTTTGAGATGAGGGAATTTCCGGGTAACCGTCTTCATGATCTCCTGTTTCGTGCCGTTGGGTTCGGCCAGGAAAAAAAGCACCACCTCCACAGGTGCTGAATATAGCAAGGTCAACAGTTCAATGCCGATGGCCGCTTCACCGGCCAGTACCAGGTTCGGGTACCGGTTCACAACCGACCGCCCCTCTGCCAGCAGATCATAGCGGTCAACCGCGAGTATCGTCCGATACAATTTCATTTCAGCTTTCCCCCACAAACACCCACTGGAAAATCCACCGGCACCGCTGCCGCGCTTGCCTCCACGTGGCCTCGACACATCCCTTTCCGATGAGGTCCTTGCAACCCCTCGCCAAGGTTCCGGGGGTCCCGGAAACCATATGGTTCTTCAATAAGGTGATCAATTACGACAATTTAAAACACTTTTCCATACAGTTGGTTACCTAATTTCAGATAAGTATTTCTACTTAATTTGCGAGCCTGCCCCTCCTGGTCACGAACCTTTGGAGGCCCAAACCAGAAGGGGGCAAGGGAGAAACGCCTGCACCATTGGACACGGCCATTGATTTTTCCGATAAGAATGCGGTAGCTTGCACCGCGTCTGGCACTTTGTTCAAAATATCCACATGAAAATGCCGGCGCAGCCGGATGATGAAATGTTTAATCTTGGAAAGGATGGGCAATGGACTGTAACAGGGAAAAAAATTCGGCCGATTGCAATTGCACCTATGAGCCCTGCCCCAGACGGGGAAATTGCTGTGAATGTCTTCGGTACCATTTGCGCAGCCGACAGCTGCCCGCCTGCTGTTTTCCTGCGGATGCGGAAAAGACCTATGACCGCTCATTCGAGCATTTTGCGCGCCTGGTGAACGAAAAACGGATCTGAACGCCAATTCCCGGTGAATTGACCGGCGAGGCGCCCCGGGCCACTTCACCTGCACCGTGACGGGACGAATGGCTTTTCACCGAGAATTGCTGGACAGCCGCGAGACGCCATCGACGGTGAGGGTGAGAGCCCCCCAGTTTTCCTCCACCCGGCCAGAGAGGAGGTAGGGCCTGCCCCGGTCGATCAGATAGCAGAACCGCTCGTAGACCCTGGGGAAAAAGGTGGTCTCCACAAGGCCTGTCTCATCCTCGAAGGTGATAAATTCCATGGGCGCCCCATGGCGGGTATGAACCACCTTGCCGGTAACGAGCCATCCGGCCATGCGGATCCGCCGCCCCCTGTGGCGGCCCAGGGCCTCGGCCAGGACCAGGCCCCGTCCGGCCAGCGCCTTTCGATAGAGGCTCATGGGATGCCGGTCGCACAGGAAGCCCAGGGCGGCGAACTGCCGACGAAGCCGCTCCAGAGGCGCGTCCGGCGGCAGCGCCGGGGGCGGCGCCGGCTCCGGCCGGCCAAAGAGGTGCCCGGCGCCCGTTTCCAGGGCCCTTTCCGCCCGGCGCCTTGCCAGGGCCCACATGAGAGCGGCCCGACGCCCGTTCCCGGTGAAGGCATCCAGGGCGCCGGCATCCACGAGGCGCCGCGCCTCGTCCTCCTGAACGCCGGTTCTGTCCATAAAATCGTCCAGGTCCCGGAAGGGGCCGGAGCGGCGGGCCGAGACGATGCGCGCCCCGGCCTGCCGGGAGAGCCCCGCGATGGACAGAAGGCCCACCCGGATTTGATCTCCATGGCCGGTCCAGGCCACCTCGCTGCCGTTGACATCCGGCGGCAGCACGGTGAGCCCCAGGCGCCGGGCCTCGGACACATAGGCGAAGGGGGAGTAGAACCCGCCCTGGTTGCTGATGACCGCCGCCATGAATTCGGCCGGAAAGTGGGTCTTCAGCCAGGCGGCCTGGAAGGAGACCCGGGCATAGGAGGCGCTGTGGGGTTTGCAGAAGGAGTACCCGCTGAAGCTCATCATCATCTCCCAGACCGCGTCGATGGTTTCGTCCGAAACGCCCCGGGCACGGGCGCCGGCGACGAATTTTTCCCGGTAGTCGGCAAGGTGGCGGACCTTGTCCTTCTTGGACATGACCTTTCGAAGGCCGTCCGCGTCCACCTCCGAAAATCCGGCCAGGGCCACGGCGGCCCGGGAGACGTCCTCCTGGAAGACCAGGATCCCGTAAGTCTCGTCGAGCACATGGGCCAGGCTCGGGTGCAGCGGCTCCCAGCGCCCCCCCCGGAGCCGGCGGAGATACTCCTGAATAAAGGCGTTGGCCGCGGGCCGGATGATGCTGCTGTGGATCACCAGGTGCTCGAAATCGCCCGTCGCGGCCTTCTGCTGCAGGAGACGGGTGGCCGGACTCTCGATGTAAAAGCAGCCCATGGTGTCCCCCCTGGCAATGGCGGCCTGGGTGGCAGGGTCCTGCTCCGGCTCCCAGCGGGCCTCGTCCAGCCCGTGGCCATTGGCATGGACATTTTTCAGAGCGTCCCGGATCACCCCGAGGCTCCGGTTGCCCAGAAGATCGATCTTCACCAGCCCTGCGGCCTCGGCCCCGTCCTTTTCCCACTGAATGATGGGAACACCCTTGGGAGCGGTTTCAACGGGCACGTAATCGCAAAGGGGACCGGGGGTGATGACGACCCCGCCCACATGCACGGAGAGGTTGCGGGGAGCGCCGATGATTCGCTGGGCGAGGGATAGGATCTCGGGCCACGGCGGGGGGAAGTCATGGCCCTTGAGCTGGGGCAGCCGCTGCAACCGGCCCAGGAGTTCCCCGTCGCCGTCGGCCACGTTCCAGAACCAGGGGAGCTTTTTGGACACGCGGTTGATTTCACCGGGAGGGAGGCCATAGGCCTTTGCCACCTCGCGAACGGCCATGCGGGGCTGAAAGGCCACATGGTTGCAGACCATGGCGGCCCGGGGCCCGTACCGGTCCAGGACGGACCGGAGCACTCCGTCGCGCTCGTCCCAGGCGAAGTCCACGTCAATATCGGGCGGATCCCTGCGGCCCGGATTCAAAAAGCGGGCAAAAAAGAGGTTGTATTTTAAGGGGCACACGTTGGTGATAAAGAGGCAGTAGGCCACCAACGATGCGGCCCCGCTTCCCCGGCCGCAGGTGCGGGGGCTCCTCTGGACGATGTCGCGGACCACCAGAAAATAGCTGGAAAAACCCATCTGCCCGATGATGCGAAGCTCCTGCTCCATGCGCTCCACCACGGCTTCTGACAGATCCGATCCGTACCGGCGCCGGGCACCGGCATAGGCCGCCTCCCGCAAGGCCTCCGGCGCCCCCCGGCCGGTCCCGTCGGACCAGGGCGGCAACACAAGACCCCGGCGGGGGCCGGTGAAGGCCAGGCGTTCCGCCAGCGCCTCCGTGGCCCTGAGGGCCTCGGGCCAGGGGGCAAACCGCCGGGCGTACCCGGCTGGTGAGGCCAGCCAGGCATCGGACGGCGCCACATCCTTTGGGCCCAGGTCATGGACGGTGCCGTTGGCCGCGATGGCCCGCAGGATCCGGTGCA
>CAYOXD010000015.1:0-37200 GCA_964407825.1 uncultured Desulfobacterales bacterium
CCCTCTCGCAATGCCCCAGGTTCCCCTCACCGGTCCACATCCGCCATGACGTAATCGAGGTTGCCCAGGATCGCCAGCAGGTCGGATACCGTCAGACCGCGGCTGATGTCAGGAAGGATCTGCAGGTGCGCGAAGGAGGGCGTCCGAATCCGCGTCCGATAGGAATGGATGCCGCCGTCGCTGACCAGATAGTAAGTTGTGGCGCCCTTGGTGGCCTCCACCGTCGCACTGGCCTCGCCTGGTGGGATCACGGGTCCCCAGCTGACCCCCAGAAAGTGATGAATCAGGGTCTCGATGTCCTTCAGGGTATGTTCCTTGAGGGGCGGAGTGGCCAGGGGGTGGTCTGCCTTGTAGGGACCGGCCGGCATGTTTGCCACGCACTGTTCCACAATACGGAGACTCTGGCGGATCTCCTCCACCCGCACATAGGTACGATCCAGGCAGTCACCGCCCTGGGCCGTGGGGATGTCGAATTCGAACTGCTCGTAGCCGCCGTAGGGTCTCTTTTTTCGAAAGTCCCAGTCCAGGCCGCAGGCCCGCAGCCCTGGGCCGGTCACGCCCCAGTCCAAGGCCTGGGCCAGGGTGAATTGTCCGATTCCCCGGCTGCGGATCTTCAAGATGCGGTTGCCCAGGAGCATCTTGTCGTACTCCTTCATCCGCTTCCACTGATGGCGAAGGAATTGTCGCACCATCCCGTCCCATCCCTCGGGCAGGTCCAGGGCCACCCCGCCGATGCGAAACCAGCTGGGATGCATCCGGCCGCCGGTGATAGCCGTAATAATCTCGAAAATCCGCTCCCGGTCGTTGAACATATAAAAGACCGGCGACATGGCACCGAGATCCTGCACGAAGGTGCCGTACCAGACGAGGTGACTGGCGATCCTGAATAGTTCCGCCAACATGATGCGGATCACCTTGACCCGGTCGGGCACCTGGATACCGCCCAGCTTTTCCACGGCCAGGACATAGGGCAGGTTGTTCATCACGCCGCCCAGATAATCGATACGATCGGTGTAAGGGATATAGGTGTGCCAGGTTTGGCGCTCCGCCATTTTTTCGGCGCCGCGATGGTGAAACCCGATCTCGGGCATCATATCCACAATCTCTTCGCCATCGAGCTGCAGGGCAATGCGAAAGGCACCGTGGGCGCCGGGATGCTGGGGGCCCAGGTTGAGGAACATCAGATCCGTGTCTCTTTTCCCGCTCCTCAGGCCGAACCGCTCGGGATGGATGCGAAGGGCCTCCTCCTCGCGCAGCTGTTTATCCACGGGCAGCTGGAAGGGACCCATTTCCGTCGCCCGGGCGGGATGTTCTTTGCGCAGGGGATGGCCCTCCCAGGTGCTGGGCATGAGGATGCGCTCCGGAAAGGGGTGCCCGTCGAAACCGATGCCGAAAAGATCCCACACCTCCCGTTCATACCAGTTGGCGGAGGGCCAGATGTCCGTAATCGAGGCCAGACGGGGATACTCCCCCGAAAGGGGCACCTTGACCCGGATGTCCTCGTTCCGATCGCAGGAGAGCAGATGGTAGACCACCGTAAAATCACTCTCGGGCTGACCGTCGCGCCGGGTCCGCCATCGCTCGTCGATGGCGGTGAGGTCGTAGAGCATCCCGTAAGGCTGCGACACCTGCTCCTTTAGAAAGCGCAGCATCTCTGGAACGGAATTCGGGGCGCACCAGAGGCTGGGGATATCGTCCCGGGCCGGCTGCTGTCCGAGGACAGCCTCCCCAAATCGATCCCTGAGCAGATCGACTATCGGCGATCCAGGTATGGGCTCCATGTCTCACACCCTGTCCGGTGAAGGGAGCACCGTGGCGGCTTTCCGTTCATCCCGCCGGGTATCCCGGGTGGAGGGCAGGGACGGCCGGTGCACGCCCTGGGGACCGGCCACCCAGCTGAGGGGCCGCCGCTCCCTTCCCACAAGTTCCTGGAGCAGGGTCAGCCCGTGCATGAAGGCCATGGGGCTGGGCGGGCAGCCCGGCACATAGACATCCACCGGAAGGAATTTGTCCACCCCCTGGACCACGCTGTAAATATCGTACATGCCGCCGGAGTTGGCGCACGATCCCATGGCGATCACCCAGCGCGGCTCCATCATCTGCTCGTAGAGGCGCTGGATAACCGGCGCCATCTTGACAAAGGGGGTACCCGCGATAATCATCAGGTCCGCCTCCCGCGGGGTACCCCGGATCACCTCCGCACCGAAGCGGCTGATATCATACCGGCTGGTGATGCTGGTGGCCATCTCCACGTAGCAGCAGGAGAGACCGAAATTGAACGGCCAGATGGAGTTCTTGCGACCCCAGGCCACCAGGTCCTGGAGCCGGGACAGAACCAGGCTTCGGCCCACGGCCTCCTCGATGGTATCGGCCCTAGCGGAACCCGGTTTCATTCGGCTCATCCACCAACGCATCCTCAGCTTCCTTTCCCGACGGTGCAGCGCGATCTGCGCCGCATGCGATCTGCCTCTATTGTCTATCGGTTGCCTTTGATATAATTTTCCAGCTGCTCTATAATTTCTTCTTTGTGTTTGATGATGGTCTTGAGGATGTCCCCGATGGAAATGAGCCCGACCAGCCGTTCGCCTTCGAACACCGGCAGGTGCCTGACCCGTCTGTCGGTCATCAGCTCCATGCAGCCCTCCACATCCTCATCCGGGCCGACACGCACCATATGGCTGCTCATGATCTCCCTGACCGCCACGTCCCTGGAAGATTTTCCCTTCAGCACGATCTTCCGGGCATAATCCCTCTCGGAGATGAGCCCCACGGCCCTCGGCCCCTCCATGACCATCAGGGCGCCCACATTTTTTTCCGCCATCCGCTGCAGGGCCTCGTAGACCGTGATATCGGGAGAAACGCTGTAAACCTCGGATCCCTTCTCCTGGAGAATGTCCTTGACCCTTCGCATGCACGATCCCCTTTATCTCTTCTTCTAATGGTGACCTTAAACCGATTTGGCGGCGTCCCCGGACGGTGGCCGGCCCGGCCCCCGCTGCCTGGCCGTCGTCCAGTCGAGCGCGCCCACCCGCCACAGATAGAACAGCGCCAGCACAAGAAACCCTATGAAGACAACAATCTCAATGTACGCAGACCATCCCAGCCGGCGTGCCGAGACCGCCCAGACATAGACGAACACGGCCTCCAGGTCGAAAATGACGAAGAACATGGCCATGAGATAAAATTTTACGTCAAACCGGATGCGCGCCGTACCGGTGGGAACGATGCCCGATTCGTAGGGGTCCCCGGTTGTCCGCTCCTGGTGGCGCTGTCCCAGAATGGCCGACAGGCCGATCATGGCGGTGACCAGCACCACGGAGGCGGCCAAAAACACCAGGAGCGGCCATAGGGTCGATGCAGTGGCGATCTGATCCATTAAAGAAGATTCTTTTCCTGTTAATTCAATTTATTGCATTGCCGTCGCACCGCAGGGCGACCACATCGGAAAAAACGGGCCGTTAGACTTCAAGGAAGCTGGTGTAAGGCCGCGTCATCGGGCGTTGCGGTGTTTGAACGCAGCTTACTGTGTCCATTTTTACCAAAAAATTGAGCCTGAAGTCCATACAATTCGGAGATTACGGTATGGATGAAGGGAGCGCAAATGGGGAATTTTCCCGCATTTGCCGGCATTTGCCGGCAACGTGGAAAACCTTGGCCTTTAAAACCGGTCTGCACGGAGATTTCAACCCCTGTCCGAAGTGGAGGGGGGATCCGTCAACCGTCATTCGCGCCCTACCCACCCCCCTGCCTTGACAGACCGGAAAGGGACGTGGTAATTATGAACGAACGCTCAGTCAATTTCACCCGATATCAACGCTGGGATCCGCACCGCCTGCGAGGAGGAATCCATTTGGAATGAATGAATCCGGCGCAACGCAGCCCCAGGCCATCTCGACCCAGATCAAGAATAAGAACCTGGTAGCCCATCGCCGCCGGCAGATCATCGATGCCGTGGTCCCCCTATTCACCGCGCAGGGGTTCCACAAAACCACCACCCGGCAAATCGCCCGGGCCGCTGGGTTTTCCATCGGCACGCTCTATGAGTATATCGCCTGCAAGGAGGATGTGCTCTTCCTGGTGTGCCAGGATGTCCATGACCGGGTGGCGGGCGGCATCGCGGGGGTGCTCTCCAGCGAAAGGCGGGGCCGGGACGCTCTTTCCGCCGTCATCCGGTCGTACTTCGAAGTCTGCCACCGGATGCGCGACGTGATCCTTCTCATGTACCAGGAGACCCATGCCCTTCCGCCGCAGTGGAAAAAAAAGGTCCTGGAAAACGAACTCAAGATCACGGGGATCATACAGGAAGCCCTGGACCGGATTTGCGCCGACAGCGCTCAGCCCCGGCCGGAGGCTTTTCGCCTCGAGCTGATCGCCCACGATATCGTCGTCCTGGGCCACATGTGGGCCTTCAGGCGCTGGGCCCTTTCGGACCGGTTTTCCATCGAAACCTACACCGAAGAACAGATCCGGCTCATAGCCGATAGCTGTCGTCTATGAGCCGTTCTGCTCTGTTTACCGTTGCCGGATGGCACAAAACGCGTCTGTCCAGGGACGACTAAGCCACATCCCCGCCAACCAATCCATAGCCATGTTCGCCGTGAAGGGCCTGATCCAGTCCGACGAGTTCTTTTTCCCGATCGAGGCGGAAGCCGACGGTTTTTTCAACCACAAAGTAGATGATGGTGGTCCCTATGGCAGCCAGGGCGATGGTCGAGCCCAGACCTGTCAACTGAACCCCCAACTGATTCCAGCAGCTCCAGCTTCCGGCTGCGGCGGCCGCGTTGGCCATCCAGGAGGGCCGGATAAAAAAGCTCAGCAGCAGAACGGCCAGACCGCTGCCGACGCCGTGGATACCAAAGCAATCAAGGGTGTCGTCGTAGCCGAAAATCGTCTTTAGCTTCAGGGCATAGAAGCAGACCACCGAGGAGATGGCCCCCAGGCAAAGGGCGCCGATGGGTTGCACGACCCCCGCGGCGGGGGTGATGGCTACCAGACCGGCCAGGATACCCGAAACGAACCCGAGACAGGTCGCCTTCTTGAAGATAAGGGCTTCGATGATGATCCAGGTCAGTGCCCCGCTGGCCGCGGCCGCCTGGGTCATGGTCAGGGCCCGCGCCGTGGCAAGGTCGCTCTGGACGGTGGAGCCGGCATTGAAACCGAACCAGCCGACCCACAGGAGCCCCGCGCCCATGAGGGTCATCACCAGGTTATTGGGGGTCATGGGAAGCTTCGGATGCCCGTGGCGGCCACCCAGCAGAAGGGCCACCACCAGGGCGCTGACACCTGCAGACACGTGGATCACGAGCCCGCCGGCCAGATCGATCACGCCGGAGGCGCCGGCGTTGGCCAGCCAGCCGTCCGCCCCCCAAATCCAGTGGCACAGGGGGCAGTAGATAAAAAGGAACCACAGGACAACGAAGAATATATAGCCCCGGAAGTAGACCCGCTCAGCCAGCGCCCCGCTGATCAACGCCGGGGTGATGATGGCGAATTTCCCCTGGAACATGGCCAGCACATAGTCGGGAACGCCGTTGGTGATCCTGCTGTCAATCCCCTTGAGGAAAAAATAGTCCCAGTTCCATCCAACCCATCCTCCCAAGATGTTCTTTCCGAACGCCAGGGAGTATCCGCATATCACCCATAGCACGCCGATGACCGCCATGCAGACGAAACTGTGCATCATGGTCCCCAGCACATTCTTTGTCCGGACCAGCCCGCCGTAAAACATGGCCAGGCCCGGCACCATCAGCAGCACCAGTGCCGTTGAGGTGAGCATCCAGGCGGTGGTTCCGGTATCTACGTGAACGGCGGCCTGCGCGGCCGATGCCGTTCCGGCGAACAGCGACAGCAAAACCGATCCCATGGCAACTTTTGTAAACTTGCTTTTCATGTACCCCTCCGCATCATCTTTGTAGAACAATCCGTGACAGAAACAATTTTGTTGGGACAAATTTGTCACTGTAAAAGCAATGGTCATGCCACACCATGACGGTCTAAGCTTATCCTGTTTATATTATGGATTATTCATTATAATTGAAGGCAATTTTGCATCTTTCAGGAAGCCTTTCGCGGGGATAAAAAATACAAATGTGTATATTGACACGTCGAATGATACATATATGTAATTTTTCCGATCCCGAACAATCGGTGGTAGGATCTCTTTTCCACCATATGATGCGCTATTCGGGATATTCGATCAACACGGCGGAGGGACCGCGATTGCCGAAATCATGTCCTGGCCTTTCAAAAAAGGCTCCGCGAAAAAACAATTTTGTCACGGTCTGGTTGATTGACATTTCCATCCAACCGATCTAATCTGAATTCTATCCCATCTCAATTTGGACATTCGATCCGCTCGCCGGCACCTGGCAACACCATCCATCGGCACCATCGGTCCCATTAAGCGAAACACCCGCGCAACCGTTTCATGATCCTCAACATTTAACCATAAGGAGGGTATCATGGCAGAGAGTACCTACAAGATTATCGAGATGGTAGGCATCAGCCCGAATTCGTGGGAAGAGGCGGCCAGAAACGTGGTTGAGGAGGCCAGCAAGAGCCTGCGGGATCTGCGTGTCGCGGAAATCGGCAAACTGGATATGAAGCTGGAACATGATCGGGTCGCCTATTTTCGTGCCCTGGTGAGGCTTTCCTTCAAATACCATGGAGAATAGGTAAAAAGCCGCCCCAGCCCGTTTGCCGTCCTCCCCTCAGAGAACCGCAACGCCCCTGGCCGGGCCCACCGCGGAAAATTCCGATCGGCCCGGCCAGATCCCCGACCTTTACAGGATTGCAGAATTGTAATACAACCCCCGTCACCCTTCATTCCTTTGCTGCCCCAGCGCTTTCGGCAAAATGCAGCGGCATCCGCTGTGGAGGGAGGTGCGGGAACTGCCCGCAGACATACGGGAGTGGAGCATGCGCTATGACATCGAAAGACTGATTCCCCACCGGGACCGGATGAAGCTTCTGGATGAGGTCATCTCGGCCGATGAAGAGCAGGCCACCACCGAATCCGTTGTGACCGAGCATTGGCCCCTGGTGGAAAACGGCTTCGCCAGCCCCCTGGTGCTGATCGAACTGGTCGCCCAGACCTCTGCCGTGTGTATCGGGTGGAAAGAGACCAGCACCGGTGAAGGGCTCATCGAGGGAAAGGGCTGGCTCGTGGGGATAAAGCGTGCCGCCTTTCACACCGATGCCATTGCGGCAGGCACCCGCATACACACCCAAACGAAAATCCGTTTCAAAATCGACAACTTTACGGAAATCGCCGGCAAATCCATGGCGGGTCACCGCTGTCTGGGAGATATCGTGCTGCAGGTGGTAAGGGAAGAATGAGGGGCGAGACACGGCAGTGACGGAGATGCTGATAACAGGGGGGACACAAGGATGAGCGGAAATGCCGCTATCGTAACAGGGGGCAGCCGGGGAATCGGCCGGGCTATCTGCATAGAACTGGCGAGGGCCGGGTATTACGTGGTGATCAATTTCGTGTCCAACGCAGATGCCGCTACCGAGACGCTGGCGCTGGTGGAAGCGGTGGGAGGCTGTGGGGAGTGCGTCAGGTTCGATGTTTCCGACCATGAGGCAGCGACATCGGCTGTTGAGGATATCGCCAGCAGGGTGGATACCATCGAGTGCCTGGTCAACAACGCGGGCATCGTGGCAGATGAACTCTTCGTCATGATGCCAAAGGACAGCTGGAACCGGGTGATCGACACCAGCCTCAAGGGGTTCTACAACATGACCAAACCGGTGCTTCAAAAGATGCTCCTGCACAAGCGGGGCGCCGTGGTCTCCATAGCCTCCATCGCCGGACTCATGGGCAACCGCGGGCAGGCCAACTACGCCGCGGCCAAGGCCGGTCTCATTGGCGCCAGCCGCTGCATCGCCCAGGAGGTAGCCCGCCTGGGCATCCGCGTCAATGTGGTGGCCCCAGGCCTCATCGAAACCGAGATGATCGAAAAGGCGCCCGTGGCCAAAATCAAGACGCTGATTCCCATGGCCAGGATCGGGAAGCCCGAGGAGGTGGCAAAGGTGGTGCGTTTCCTGTGCACGGATGAGGCCTCCTATATCACCGGTCAGGTGGTCTCCGTAAACGGCGGGATGTTCTGAGGAGTCATGGGAGCATGAAAATGGACAATAGGAGGGGAAAAGCGCGGGGACAGCGGTTTCACGGCGGATTGGGCCTGGCGGTGCCCGTCTGCCTGGTGGTGTCCGCCGCGCTGTGCATCGGATGGGCGGACTCCTGGGAGACCATCCGCCAGGACGCCGCGAAAATCCATACCATCCGGGCGGGGTTCGTTCAGGAAAAGTTCTTGAAAATACTTAAAAAGCCGTTAATATCAAAAGGCATGTTCTATTTCAAGGCACCGGATTCCCTGCGCTGGGAGTACCGCTCTCCCATCCAGAGCACCCTGTTGATGCATGGGGGAAAGATAAAGCGCTATATCCGCACGGACCAGGGGCTCATCGAGGACGCTGGTGCCAGACTCCAGGCCATGCAGGTGGTGATGCGGGAGATCACGGGGTGGCTGGCCGGGCGGTTTAACAACAACCCGGATTTCAAGGCGGCTCTCGCACCGGGCCCGAGGATCGTTCTCACCCCCCGGAATCCCGCCCTTGCCGGAATCATCCAAAAAATAGTGCTCGTTCCCGCCAAACGGCCCGGTGTCATCCGTACGGTGTTCATCTATGAGAGCGAGCGCTCCTACACGAAATTGACCTTCACCGACTGTCGTCTGAATGAGAAGATGGACGACCGGATTTTCCAGGAGCTCAAATGAGACCCCTGACGTTGCTGTTCCTTTGCCTGTGCCTTGTTTCCTGCGCCGCCGGGGTACCGCGGATCGTTGCCCCCCCCGCCACCGGGCAGACCGCCGCCGGCCGGAAGCCGGACCTTGCCCCCCTCTTCCCCTCCGGAACATGGCGGTTCGTCCACAGCATCGAAGCGACGCTTCCCGGCGGCCGGAAAACCGTCCTGATGGGCGTTACGGAGGTGTCCTCAACGCAGCGGACCCTGCACTGCGTGCTGATGAGCATCGAAGGGCTGGTTCTCTTTGACGGCCGAAAGGGCCGGACAATCAGGGTCGATCGCGCGGTTCCGCCCTTCAACTCCGGCAAGTTCGCCCAGGGTCTCATGGCGGATGTAAGCCTGATGCTGCTTTCGCCGCCCGGCACGCCGGTTGAAACCGGAACCCTCGAAAACGGGCAGCCCGTTTACCGGTACAGGACCCGCACACCGGACGGCAAGCCTCTGATAACGGACGTGATCCGCCAGGGGAAACACCGCTGGACCATCAACCAGTACGAGGCAGGCCGCCTCCGCCGACACCTTCGGGCCCTGGTCGGGAGGGGCGCCACCGCCGGAACGACTGCGACCGTTCCTGAAAAATGGGAGTTGACGGTCCCTGGACCGAGGGGCTATGACCTGCGCCTGACGCTTTTGGAGGCAGCGCCCGCCGGCCCCTCCTGAACGCAAACGGCAACCTTATAACACGATCCGGATCCCATGAGCCTTAACTTCACCCTCATCTATCCCAAATGGCCGAAACTCGAAGGCCAGACCGAATTTCACCTGCCGCCCCACGGCCCGGTGGTATTTGCAGCCGCCCTGCCTGATTCGGTTGAGGTGCGCTTCATCGACGACAACCTTGAAACCATCGATTTCGACGCGCCGGTGGATCTCGTGGGGATCTCCATGATGCTCACTATCCAGGCCCGGCGTGGCTGGGAGATCGCCGATCAGTTCCGAAAACGAGGGGTTCCGGTCATCTTTGGCGGCATCGCCACCATGCTGCATGCCGAGGAGACCATGGCCCATGCGGATTCGGTCTTCCTGGGCGAGGCCGAGGGCCGGATGGAGGCGGTCATCTCCGACTTCAAGGCAGGCCGGCTGAAAAAATGCTACGATTTTCTCGACACACCGCCGCCCATCGAATCGGTGGGGCCGGCCCGACGGGACATCCTCAGACGGGAGCTTTACAACTACAAGGGAATCCAGATGTTCGACCTGGTCCATGCCTCCAGGGGATGCCGGTTTCACTGCTATCCCTGCGCGGTGGCCTACCTGGGAGGGCGGCGCTTCAGGCCCCGGCCCATCGCAAACACCATCGCGGAGATGGCCGGCATCGACAACAACCGTCTCTTTTTGGTGGATAACTCCCTGGCCCAGGACACCCGCTGGGAAATGGACCTCTTCCGCGAGATGATCCCCCTCAAGAAGAAGTGGTGCTCCCATCCCATCGAGGACAAGCCCGAGGTGCTGGACCTGGCGGCCCGGGCCGGCGCCTGGTATGTTTATCAGGCCGTGTTCGACACCTCCGATCTGATCCGGGAACGTATCAAACGCTACCACGATCACGGCATTGCGGTGGAGGGAACGATCCTCCTCGGCCTGGACGACCATACGGAGGACGGAATCAAGCGCCTGGTGGACTTTCTGCTGGAAATCGAGCTGGATCTGGCCGAATTCACCATCCTGACCCCCTTTCCCCACACCAAGGCCTTCGAGCAGCTCCACCGGGAAAACCGGATCCTGTCCTACAATTGGGACGAATACTCGGCCGACCGGGTGGTCTACACCCCCCGGCACATGAGCCCCGAAAGGCTCCAGGCGCTCTTCCACTATGCCTGGGATACCTTCTACCGGGATGAACCCCAACGGATCAAGATGTTCAAGCTCTACCAGAAAGTCGTGGACCGGGAGCGGGCGGACGGCACCTACCGGCCGAGGCAGCGGGAACTGGCAGATCGCGGTTTCGGCAAGACCGTGTAAGGGAAAGGCGCTGCAATGGGGATCCCAAGACCCCCGGGACACCTCACCTGCGACGTGCAAGCTTTCAATGCCGTTCAACGGGAATCACTGGATCCGGAAATGTCGATTATCCTTGGCCGGGGTTTAGGATCCGCAAGACAGGGGTCTGTCATCACCCTGGGCCGCCATCAAGGCCCGAACCCTGTCGGAAACGGCGGACATGGCCGCTCTCGGGCCTTCGAGATCTGAGGCGGAGACCTCGGCGATGAGTTCCACCGAGATGGACGCGGACGCGCAGGTATTGAAGAGGAACCTTCCGGGTGCGAACAACCGGTTCGTGTTTCGGATGAAAAGGACCTTGATGGGCGCTCCGCAATGCCGCGCGATCTTGAAGAGGCCCGGATTGAAGGGGCCGATGCGGCCGTCCCGGCTCCGGGTCCCCTCGGGAAAGACGAAGAGGTTCCCACCGCCTGCCAGATACGCTGCCATCCCCTCCATCTGGCCGATCATCATTGCGCTGCGCCCCCCCCCCGGGTCCGAGGGCAGGTACCCGGCCTGCCTCAGCACCCATCCGAAGAGAGGCACCCTGAAAAAGGCGCTCTTGACGATGGTCTTGTGTTGTTCGTAGAGGGATATCAAAAGAATGGGATCGAGATAGGAGACGTGGTTGCAAACAAGGATGGCGGACCGGATGGCCCGCACGGATTCCGGAATCTGAAAGGAAACGCCGGGCGCCGTGACCCGAAGGAGGGCAAAAAAGCTTCTGTAGAAGTGGTGATTCAGCCGTTGGAGGGACCGCTGCCGGTCCCTTGAAAAGAGGGCGGACCAAATGTAGAAGGGCGAGAAGAAAAGCATGAACCCCGCCGTGAACCAGGTCCAGTAAAGGAGGGTCAGGAAAAGATCCACCGGTCGCATCCACCAGAGGCCCCAGGGTCTCATGGGCTCACCCGTCGTATCGTTTCAGGACCAGGCAGGTATTCACACCGCCGAACGCGAAATTCTGAACCGTGGCGATCCGGACCGGGGCCTGCCGCAGGCGGGTCACATGCCGGATCATGGCGCAGCGCCGGTCGATCTCGTCCAGGTTCAGGGTCGGCGCCATAAACCCTCCCTCCATCATGTAGAGCACCATCAGGGTCTCGATCACGCCGCAGGAGCCCATGGTGTGGCCCATATAGCTCTTGAGGCCCGCCACCCACGGCCGGTCTCCGAAGATACGATGGATCGCCTGCGCCTCGATCACGTCTCCCATCTTGGTGCCCGTGGCATGGGCGCTGATGTAATCCACATCAGCAGGGCCGATCCCGGCGCTCTCCAGCCCCAGGCGCAGGGTCTCGCTGATCCCCCGGACGTTGGGAAGAATCAGATCCCCGCCGTTGTTGTTGCAGGAAAAACCGATCACCTCCCCCAGGATGCGGGCGCCCCGATCCCGGGCGTGCTCATAGGCCTCCAGCAGCACAGCCCCTCCGCCCTCCCCCACCACCAGGCCGTCTCGCCGCTCGTCAAAGGGACGGGGGGTCAGCCGCGGCGTGTCGTTGAAGGCCGTGGAGCAGGCCAGCAGGTTGTCGAACACCGCCACGGTGGTGGTATCGTATTCGTCCGCGCCGCCGCAGATCATGGCATCCTGCAGGCCGAATTTCACGGCCTCGTAGCCGAATCCGATGGATTGGCTGCTGGTGGTGCAGGCCGTGGACGAAGCGATCACCCGTCCGGTGATGCCGAACATCTTGGTAATGTTGACGGCCGTGGTATGCACCATGGACTTGAGGTAATCCACGGCGCTGACGCCGGATATCCGGTCGGCCTCCCCACTGAAAAAATTGCGGTAGATATTGCGCTGTACCGTGGGGCTTCCGTGGGTGGAACTGAAGGCGACCCCCAGGCGGCCGGAGGTGACAAAGGATTCATCGAGCCCGGCTTCCTGCAGGACCTCCTTCACCGCCTGGCAGGCGTAGTAGGACACCGGTCCCATGGTCTTTCGAAAGGTGCGCTTGAACTCGTAGTCGATGGGATAATCGATGGTGCCGAACACCTGGGAGTGGATAAAATCCGAGAGGAGCTGATCGGGCCGAAGGGGCTTGACCCCGGAGAGGCCCTTTTGGAGGCTGCGGATGATCGCCTCCTTTCCGTGGCCGATGGGGGTCAGGGCCGCACCGGCGGTGATGACGACTCTCCTTTCCATCTTCCCCTCACGCCTTTGCCGCGGCCATGGTTTGGATGTAATCGCAGATATCGTTGAGAGTCCGCACCTCCATGGCGAGCTTTTTGTCCTCCTGGCTCAGGGGGACGCCGATCATCTTCTCGATCTCCACCAGGAGCTCAATGGCGTCGATGCTGTCGAACTCGTAGGCTTCCCTCAGGTCCGCATCCGGCACGGGGTTCGAAATCTCGAAGTTCTCCCTGAAAATCCGGTTCAGTTCCCGCAGTATATCCTCACGCTCCAGTTTCATATCTCCCACTCGGGCTCCTTGGCGTCCTTCCAAGATTCGGGAAAGAAAAAAATTGATTGGTATACCAAAATGCCTGAAAAGGCAACGTTCAAAAGCGGGCGGGTCCAAGGGGAATTTGTTCTAACCGCCCGGGATAGCCTTGCCCTTGCCCTTGCCCCTGCCCTTATCGTTGTCGTTGTCGTTGTCGTAATCTAAAATCCGTATCGAATCTATGCTTCCATCAAATCTAAAATACCGATACCGATTTCGATAGCGATTGCGTTGGCCACGCCAGGTTGGGACCTGACTGGAAGGCCAGGGTTTTTTCATGGACGCATCCCTGGGGCTGTGATATTGGCTTGAAATTCAGGTATGGCTGGAATAAGGATCCAGCAGAACATCGAGTTTCAAGGATAGCCATGACTTACGGAATTCAAGCCCATGCCAACCCCAGACGGCACCGAGCGTGGAGCGCCGAGGCCCCAAGGCCGGTTTTTCCGCACCCCTGTCGTTTCCTCCCGTCCACCGCGCCCCTTTCCTCCGGGGAAACCCCGGGGGTGAGCGAAGTGCGGCGGAACCCCTGTATCGCCCGATGAACACGTCCAGGAGCCATGAGGTGCGGTTGAGCGTGGCCTTCCACGACCTGGATCCCCTGAACGTGGTCTGGCATGGCAATTATTTAAAATATTTCGATATCGCAAGATTCGGCCTCTTCAGCTCCGTGGGCCTCGACCTCCACCGCTACCAATTGGATCGGCACATCATCTTTCCCCTCATCAAGACGAGCACCAAGTATATCGTCCCGCTCGTTTATGGTGATCTTTTCACCTGCAAGGCCACTGCCGTGTCCGCAGAGGTGAAGATCATCCTGGATTTCGAGATACAGCGGCTCTCTGACGGCCTCATCTGCACCCGCGGCAGGGGCGAACAGGTGGGCATCCAGCTGCCCCAGGGGGAAACCCTCTTCGAGATTCCGGCGGACATCCGCAAGGCACTGGGGGTTTAACCATGGACAGGACCATCCCGGATGCCCTGCTGGGGGGACTTGCACGGGTCAAGGCCTGGTCGGACCTGCTGGATCAGATCAATGTGTTTCCGGTGGCGGACGGCGACACGGGCCGCAACCTGGTGATCAGTCTCAATCCCCTGAGCCGCTCCGACGGCGGCCGCACCACCCTGGCCCGGCAGCTCATGGTGGACGCGCGCGGCAACAGCGGCAACATCGCGGCGCGGTTTTTCTCGGGCTTTTTGGCCCGGAATCCGCAAGATGACTGGCTGGACGCCGCCAGGCGCGGACGCGATGAGGCCTGGCGGTCCCTGACGGACCCGGTGCCCGGGACCATGCTGACCCTCTTTGATGCCCTTGTGGACAGCCTGGCGGCAGATCCCTTTCCGGCTTCTCCCGAGACGGAAGCGGTCCGGAAGCTGCTGGAGATCCTCGAAGGGGCCGTCCGGGAGACCCGGGGAATGCTTCCCCAGCTACGCTCGGCTAGGGTGGTGGACGCGGGAGCCCTTGGCATGTTTCTCTTTTTCGAGGGCTTTTTCGGACGAATCGCCGACCGGGAGGACCTCTTTCAACCGGCCACCCAGCGGTTCCAGACAGGGCTCAACCTGCCGGCCTCCTTCTCGGCTGGAGACGAAGCGGACGGACGCTGCGTGGAGATGCTCATCCGGGCCGAGGGCACGACACGGGACGAGGCCGTCCGACACCTGTCCGGATCCGGCGTCTCTCTGCTTGCGGCCCAGGAAGGGGATGCCCTGAAAATTCACATCCACACCCGGGACCCCGGGGCCCTGAAAAAAAAGGCCCAGGGGATCGGCAGGCTCACTGCCTGGTCCGAGGAGGCCTTTCAGGATCAGATGGGGGCCGGGAACGCCCGGCTCGGGAAGATGCCCCTTCATATCATGACCGACGCGGCCGGCAGCCTCACCCGAGCCGAAGCCGCACGTCTGGGGATCACCCTTCTCGACTCCTACCTTCAAACGGCCGGGAGCAGCCTTCCGGAAACCTTTGCGACCCAAGAGACCCTCTACCGGCTCATGCGTCGCGGAGAGAAGATCACCACGGCCCAGGCGTCGGTCTTCGAACGCCACCAGTGCTACCAGAGCGTTCTATCCCGGTATGATCGGGTCCTCTATCTTTGCGTCGGGTCCGTCTACACCGGCAATCATGCCGTGGCGAGGGCCTGGCGATTGGACAACGATCCGGATAACCGCTTCACCCTCATCGACACGGGAGCAGTCTCGGGGCGTCTGGCGGTCCTGGTGAAAAGCGTCTGCCGATATGCCCTTAGGACCGATGATCCGGATGCAGTGACGGACTTCGCCCGCACAGCCGGAACCTGCTGCGAGGAGTACCTCTTCCCGGACCGGCTGCAGTACCTGGCCGCCTCCGGCCGGCTGTCGAGAACCGGTGCCCTATTCGGCGACATGCTCCATGTGAAACCGGTGATTACGCCCACGGCCCGGGGTGCCCTGAAAGCCGGGGTCGTCCGGAATCGGAAGGGCCAGATCGATTTCGCCCTGGAAAAACTCTCGGCCGCGGCCGGATCGACACCGATCCAGCACATCCTGCTGGAGTACACGGACAATCGCGAATGGGTGAAGGGGGAGGCCCTGCCTCGAATTGCAAGGGAACATCCCGACACCGAAATCGAAATCCAGCCCCTGTCCTTGACCGCCGGGGCCCACATGGGACCGGACACCTGGGCGGTGGCCTTTGCCCGGGAACCGGCGGAAACGGCTCGGGCGGAGATGGATTCTCACCCCCGGACACGGGGCTAACCCACATGGACCCTGATTGGAAAAGATGACATACGGAAATCAAGTGAATCACGGAGAAGGTCCGACAACTCAATCGACGATGAAGGCCGCCGCTGGCAACGGGCTCGTCATCACCGGCGAAGGGCTCACCATCGACGCCGTCGTCCAGGTCTCAAAAGGGGGAAACGGCGTCCGTCTCACGGATGAGGGAGCGATATTGGAACGAATCGAGCGCTCCCGGGCCTTCATCGCGGAGGCGGTCCAGGCCGGCCGTCCCATGTACGGGGTGACCACGGCCTTTGGCGGCATGGCCAACATTTCCATTCCGGCGGAAACGGCCGAGGCGCTCCAGAACAACCTGCCCTGGCCCCACAAGACGGGGGCGGGGAATCTTCTTCCCGAGGCCCATGTGCGGGCGGCCATGCTGCTTCGGGCCAACTCGCTCATGCGGGGGGCCTCCGGAGTACGCCTGGAAATCATCCAGCGCCTGGTGGATCTGTTGAACGCCGGAGTCACCCCCTGCGTCCACGAGCTCGGATCCATCGGCGCCAGCGGCGATCTGGTGCCGCTGTCCTATATCACCGGTGCCATGACAGGCCTGGATGCCGCCTACCAGGTGACGGTGAGGGGCAAACGGACCGACTGCCTCTCGGCCCTGGCATCTCTGGGGCTCCCGAGGCTGCGTCTCGCCCCCAAGGAGGGACTCTCCCTCATCAACGGCACTTCCGTCATGAGCGCCATAGCGGTTCATGCGATCCATGAGGCCCGGCTGCTGTTCAGCCTGGCCCTGGGGGCCCATGCCCTCTTTTTCCAGGCCATGCAGGCCTCCATCCACTCCTTTGCCCCCTTCATCCAGGCCCAGAAACCCCATCCCGGTCAAATCTGGGCCGCCCGGCAGATGAAGGGCCTTCTGGAGGGATCGCGCCTGATGCGCCGGGAAGTCAACGGCCGTAACCACCACCCCTCCCCGGAACTGGAGCAGGACCGTTACAGCCTTCGCTGTCTGCCCCAGTACCTGGGCCCCATCGTGGAGGGACTCGGCACCATCGCCCGGCAAACAACGGTGGAGATCAACTCCGCCACGGACAACCCCCTCATCGATGCGCCGAACAACGCCTATTACTACTGCGGCAACTTCCTGGGCCAATACATAGGCATGGGCATGGATCAACTGCGCTACCTCATGGGGCTGGTGGCCAAGCATCTGGATGTGCAGATCGGTATGCTGGTGGCCCCGGAGTTCAACAACGGACTCCCGCCCTCCCTCGTAGGCGACGAGACGCGCATCGTAAACCTGGGGCTCAAGGGCCTTCAGCTGACCGCCAATTCCATCATGCCGCTGATCTGCTTTTTCGGCAACTCCCTGGTGGACCGCTTCCCCACCCACGCCGAGCAGTTCAACCAGAACATCAATTCCCAGGGCTTCGGGTCCGCCAACCTGGCCCGTCAGTCCCTGGACCTGCTGCGGCGGTACATGGCCATCGCTCTCATGTTCGGCATCCAGGCCGTGGATCTTCGCACCCGCCTCACAGCGGGACACTACGATGCCAGGACCAGCCTCTCACCCGCCAGCACGGGGCTCTACGAGAGCGTCCTTGGGGTGGTGAACAGCCATCCTTCTGAGACACGGCCCTATATCCGTCACGACCACGAGCAGTGCCTGGACGAGCACATCGCGAAGATATCCGATGACATTGCGGCCGAAGGGATCATTACCGCCGCGGCGGCCTCGGTTCTGGAGGATCTCAAAACCTTTGCGTGATGGGGGATCGGATCTTTTTTCGTTTTCGTTGTCGTAATCGAAAACCATTTTGAATTCGCTAGCCTACAGCGGGATGTCGACCTGCCACACCAGAAACCGCAGACAGCCCGCGTCATACCTCCTGTTCCTCCGGGCCCGGGGAGCGGGCCGTATATAGCTTTTCCAGATAGGCCCGGACGGTTTGCGCCCAGGAAAACCGGGCCGAAAGCGCATGCCGGCGGATCTCATCCCATCGGCCGGGGTCGTCCTGTTTCAGGGAAACGGCCCCCAGGGTCGTTTGAACAAACCGGTCCACCTGCTCCTGGCAGGTCCGCCCCGTGAAGGCAAACCCGTCGACCCCGTCCCGCACCGTATCCTTGAGCCCGCCCACGGCGTTAACCACGCAGGGCTGCCCGTCCCGCATGGCCAGCATCTGGCTGATTCCGCAAGGCTCGAAGGAGCTGGGCATGAGAAAGAGATCGCCGTTGGCGTAAAGCGCCCGGGCACAGGCGTCGGAGTAACCGTTCAAAAAAATGAAATTGTCATGCCGGGAGGCCAGGCGGGTCAGGAACCGCTCGTAAGTCTCGTCTCCGGTGCCCAGCAGAAAGAGAAGCCCGGAGCCGCCCAGTTGGTCCAGAATATGCGCCAGTCCGGAACTCGCGCCTATGGAACCGCTTTCGCGCATCAGGCGGAGCTTCTGGGGGACCAGCCGTCCCACGCTCGTAAGGATCACGTCTGGTTCCCGGCCTCGCCGCTCCAATTCCAGGAGCCGGGTTTGGGCGATGAAGTGGGAGGCGGGCAGTATCCGCCTCTGTCCGGCCCATCGGACGAGGGCCGATCTGAGCCGGTCCAGCAGGGCTCTGAAGCTCATCTTCTGCGACGCGTAGTCCTCGGGGTAGTCGCATCCGTTGAGAATACCCGTCAGGATACCGCGGTCCCGGGCATATCGCAGGGCGGCCTCCAGGCCCTCCCCACCGCCGGTGGCCGGCTCATCGCAGGGCTGAACGATCTCCTCGGCATAGCTGGGGGACACCGTGTGGATCGCGTCGGCCAGGCGGATACCGGCGGCCATGGGATTGACGCAGTCAGGCCACCTGGGATCGGCCACGTCGAACCACTCATAGGGCAGGCCTGGAAACCATGCCTCCAGGGATGAGTCGTGCCCCCGGAGGGGCCGGATTCCCTGAAGCGCCAGATTATGAATGCTGAAAACCGTTCGAATGTTTTGCAAATCCCCGTGAAAGGGATCGAATTTCCTCAGAATCAGTAAAAAGGCCGCATGCCAGTCGTGCAGGTGAACCGCATCCGGGATCCCCACCACCTGGCCCGGTATGGCCGATGCCGCGGCCGCGCAGAAGAGCGCGAAACGGGAGGCATCGCCGGCAAAGGGGCTCTGGGGGGGATCATTGACATAGATCCGATGTTCGCCCGTCGCCGGATCGAAGGCATCGAGCCATGGGTGGTGCACCACCAGATGGCGCACCTCCTCGCAGACCGGCCGACCCGGTACCTCGAAGAGCGAGGCCCGATGCCAGCTTCCCCTGAACAGAAAATCGACGCTGCCCATTTCCGCGGCCCCCGGCAGGGTATGCAAAAATCCGTGGGAGGGCGTCATCACCGTCACCCGGCATCCGGCCTCGCCCAGGGATGTGGCGGCCTGACCGATCACATCGCCCATTCCGCCCACCTTGGCGCCCGGCAAGGCGCCGTTTTCGACACCGATCATCAGAATATGCATGTTGACCTCTCCTCGATAGGGGTCCATCCATGAATATCGTTTCCATTAAATGGCAAAACAACCGCCACGTCAATCATCAAAGGGCTCTTGGATGGCGATGCGGTGGATGCCCCCCGCTCCCATCCTTGCCCTTGCCCTTGCCCTTTTCGTTGTCGTTGTCGTTGTCGTAATCGTAGTCGAAATAAGCTGAAATATCCTCGCCAAGCCCACCAGAAGGTTATCGACGGCAGGTTGACCACTGTACGTTACCGAATTCCAACTGGTTTTCGATTGCAACGAGGATTACGACATCAACAACGAATCTATCGGGTCCGTGCCGACAGAAGAAGCGCTTGACCTCGCTAATGGCCGGACTGCCGGGTTGACATCGCCCGGTATTGGGGTGGTATAGTAAAAAACAACTGACATGATCGATGACCGGCTCTTCTCCGCTCGCTCCATCTTGCACCGGCAGCTCCTATCCATCGGCAGAACCTTCCAACAACCGAACGAGGATATGGTCAGATGGAACCGTTTTTTCTTACCGATTGCGCCCTTATCTCCATTGCCACCGGAGAGACGGCCCACAATCTCCGGGAGTTAAAGGATCGGCTGGACAGGATCACCGATCCGACGGTAACGTATTATCATTTCTGGGCCGGTCTGCTGCGGCCCACCTTCGTCGATCCAGAATACCAGAACGACTTTGCCGCCTGGGCCTATCACGATCTTCATGACCGGCGACTGGCCGAACGCCTGGCCATCATCAACCCCACCGACTTCAGCGACATCGACGATCTGCGGCGCAAGGTGATCGACGTCATCGAAGAGCGCATGGACGAGTCGGATTTCGAGGCGCACCTGGATGCCGAAAACCCCTTTTTCTTCACACGCTTTCAAATCGTCATCTTCGATACCCGGCAGCGAATCCAAACGCCCGAGCAGCTGTGCGAAATCATTCCGAACCTCCCCCTGGGCAGCCTCTTCTACCACTTCATCGACTCACGACACAGGACCCAGTCCAGGCGAAATGACTTCAGTGAATGGATGGCTGGCCTGGGAGAGCGCTATGCCGAGTTGGCCGCGCAGATCGCCGCCATCGATCCCTATTTCAACAGCCTGTCGGAGCTGCGCCATCAGCTGCACATGATCCTGCGGGCAAATCTTGAGGAGACACCGGCCCCATGAGCGAGATGCTGAAGCAATATGCCGCCATCGTGGGCGACACGGTGATCGACCATCTCCACCAGCTGGCCGAACCGCTTCGGGACAAGAACGTCGTTCACGTCAACTCCACCCGGGAAGGGGGCGGTGTGGCGGAAATCCTTCACCGGCTGATTCCGCTCAAGCAGGAGTTAGGCATTCGCGCGGGCTGGGAGGTGGTCAGCGGCGACGCCCTCTACTTTCAGTGCACCAAGAAGATGCACAATACCCTCCAGGGCAACCGTGAGGAGATTTCGGAGGAGCTCTTACGCCACTACGAGGCCACCAACGAGCGTAACTTCAGGCGCATCCAGGACCGTCTGGAGGACGCCGACATCGTCTTCATTCACGACCCCCAGCCCGCCCCCCTGCTGAAACTCTGTTCGGGTAGAAAGGGCAAGTGGGTCTGGCGCTGTCATATCGACGTGAGCCGTCCGTACCGGCCCGTGTGGAAATATCTTGAGCAGTTCGTGCGGGGCTTCGATGCCAGCATCTACTCCCTGCCCGCTTTCGCCCAGCCCATGGACCATCCCCTGTATATCATCGCCCCCAGCATCGATCCCCTCAGCGACAAGAACATCGATCTCGGCCAGGAGGAGATAAACGCCCTTTACGACGCCTATCATATCGACCCCCAACGCCCGGTCGTCTGCCAGATCTCCCGTTTTGACCGATTCAAGGATCCGGTGGGGGTCATCCGGGCCTACCAGATGGCCAAGGCCTTCGGCCCTCCCCTCCAGCTGATTCTGGCCGGCGGCACGGCCACGGACGACCCCGAGGGGGAAGAGGTTCTGGCGGAGGTCAAAGAGGCCGCCAGAGGCGACCAGGACATCCACATTCTTCTGCTGCCGCCCGATGCGCACCGGACCATCAACTCCCTCCAGCGACTCTCCGATGTCATCGTTCAAAAATCCGTCCGGGAGGGATTCGGCCTCACCGTCACCGAGGCCATGTGGAAGGGCAAGCCGGTCATTGGTGGCAATGCCGGCGGCATCCGGATCCAGGTCTTAAACCACTATACGGGTTTTCTGGTGAATACGCCCGAAGGGGCGGCCCTGCGCATGCGTTATCTCCTGAGACACAAAGAACGCCGAAGGGCCATGGGCGAGACCGCCCGGGATTTCGTACTGGAAAATTACCTGCTCACCCGTCACCTCAGAGAATACCTGACCCTCATGGTGGCCATCATGCGGGGGGACGGGAACCGCATCGTTCTTTGATCGGTATTGCTTATAGAGGCCCACTTCATGACGGATCGCTATATCTGCATTCACGGTCACTTCTACCAACCGCCGCGCGAAAACCCCTGGCTGGAAGCCATCGAGGTGCAGGATTCGGCTGCGCCCTACCATGACTGGAATACCCGGATCACCGCCGAATGCTACGCCCCCAACGCCACCTCCCGCATTCTGGACGAGGCCGGAGACATCATTCAGATCACCAACAACTATGCGGGCATCAGCTTCAACTTCGCGCCGACCCTTTTGGCATGGCTGGAAATCCATGCCCCCCGGGTCTACAGGGCCGTCATCGACGCGGACGAGATGAGCCGGACCCGGTTCGGCGGCCATGGCTCGGCCCTGGCCATGCCATACAACCACATGATCCTGCCCCTTGCCAACGACAGGGACAAATACACCCAGATCTCCTGGGCCCTGTCCGACTTCCAGCATCGCTTTGGCCGCCCGGCCGAGGGCATCTGGATGCCAGAGGCCGCGGTGGACCTGGAGACCCTCGACACGGCAGCCGAGCTGGGAATCCGCTTCACGATCCTCAGCCCGCGCCAAGCCGCCAGGGTCCGGCCGCTGAACCACCGGCACTGGACCGATGTGGTTCGGGGCAACCTGGACCCCACCCGCGCCTATCGGATCCATTTGCCATCCGGTCGGCATCTGGCGCTGTTCTTCTACGACGGCCCCATTTCCAATGCCATTGCCTTCGAAAATCTCCTCCAGAATGGAGAGGTTTTCGCCCGCCGGCTGATGGACGGCTTCAGCAGCGATCGTCAGAGTCCCCAGCTGGTGCATGTGGCCACGGATGGCGAAACCTACGGACATCATCAGCACCGCGGGGATATGGCCCTGGCCTATGCCCTGGACATCATCGAAACCAACGATTGGGCCCAACTCACCAACTACGGCCAGTTCCTCGAAAGGCATCCGCCGACCTGGGAGGTGTTCATCCACGAGAACAGCTCCTGGAGCTGTCCCCACGGTGTGGAACGCTGGCGGAGCAACTGCGGCTGCAGCTCCGGCCGTTTCCCCCACTGGCACCAGGAGTGGCGATTGCCCCTGAGAGCCGCTCTGGACTGGCTCCGGGATCATCTGGCGCCGGTCTATGAGCGCAAGGCGAGCCGGTACCTCAAGGATCCCTGGAAGGCCCGGAACGATTACATCCGCATCCTCCTGGACCGCTCGACGGCGACCCGGGAGGCGTTCTTCCACCAGCACGCCAGGGCCCCCCTGGGGATCAGTGAGCAGAGGCACCTTCTAAAGCTTCTGGAGATGCAGCGCCACGCCCTGTTGATGTACACCAGCTGCGGCTGGTTTTTCGACGACATCTCGGGGATCGAAACCGTTCAGATCCTCCAGTACGCGGGACGCGCGGTGCAGATCGCCACCGGGGTCTCCGAAGGAAACCTTGAAGCCAGGTTTCTGGAGCACCTGGCCAAGGCCCGAAGCAATCTCCCCCAGTTCGGCGACGGCCGCCGTATCTATGAACGATTCATCGGGCCGGCCGTGGTGGATCTGAAGAAGGTGGCCGCCCACTATGCCATCAGCACCCTGTTCGAAGATTACGCCGAGAGCGCTCCCGTCTTCTGCTATTCGGTACGGAAATACGATTATCAATGGACAGAGGCCGGAAAGGCCAAACTGGCCGTGGGCCATATCAGCGTACGCTCACAGATCAGCCTCGAGTCATCGCAGTTCTACTTCGGTCTTTTGCATTTCGGCGATCACAACATGGCCTGCGGCGTTTCGGCCGCCTACGAAGAGGAGCGCTATCGGCGCCTGTGGGACGAACTGCTGGGCCTTTTCAAAGCCGCGGATATGCCCAATATCCTGAAGCACCTGGACAATCACTTCAAGGGAGCCCCCTACTCCATCAAGTCCCTCTTCAGGGACAAGCAGCGCCGGATCGTGGGCCTGATCACGGATGCCACGGTGAATGACCTGCTTTCCGTTTACCGGCATATGTACGCGCCCAATGTTCCCCTGATGCGCTTTCTCAAAGACTCCGGCACCCCTCCGCCCAGGGCCCTGTTCAATGCCGCGGAGCTGGTGCTCAATCATGACCTCTACGAGGAGTTGGGCCGCGAACCCCTGGATTTCGAAACCATTCGCTTCCTCCTGGAGGAGGCCGACCTGACGGATATCCCCCTCGACACCGATACCCTGGAGTTCATCCTCAGGAGCAACCTAGAAGCCCTGGCCCATCGCTTCGGCGAGCAGCCCGAAGACCATGAGCTGCTCGATCGGCTGGCAGCAGAGACCGAATTTGTCGGTGCCCTGCCCTTTGACGTCAATCTGCGCAAGGTTCAGGATGTCTGCTTCGGTCTTTTCGAAGGGGCCTACCCCACCTTCCACCGCAGGGCCGGGAGGGGGGATACGGCCGCTTTGGAATGGGTCCGGCGCTTCCGCCTGCTGGGGAAAAACCTGTACATCCGGATGAAATAGATGAGCTTTCGATCCAGTGGCATATTGCTTCATCCCACCTGCCTGCCGTCCGAATTCGGCATCGGCGACATGGGCCCCGAAGCCCATGGGTTTGTCGAGGCCCTGGCAGAGGCCCGCCAGCACTACTGGCAAATGCTTCCCCTCACCCCAACCGAGGCGGCCCACAATCATTCCCCCTACCACAGCATGTCGGCCTTTGCCGGAAACCCCCTTCTCATCAGCCCCGCCTTCCTGCTGGAGAGCGGCTGGCTGACCCGGACGGACCTGTCCGCTCCTCCCCGATTTCCAGAGGGGCGGGTCGATTTTGCCGCCGTCATCAAGTTCAAGGAACGGCTCTTCAGACGTGCCCATGAGCGATTCCGCTCCCAAAAGCCGGATGAGACCTATGACCGATTCTGCAGGGAGAGCCCCTGGCTGGAAGACCATGCACTCTTCAAGGCCTTGAAACACCATTACGGCCGCCTTTCCTGGACACGCTGGCCGGTCGCCCTGCGAAACCGCGATCCCGGTGCACTCCGGGAGGCAGCCGCCACCTTCGAGCCGGCCATGACCCTTGAGAAATTCCTGCAGTTTCTCTTCTTCAGGCAATGGCAACGGCTCAAGGCCCTGTGCCGCCGAAGGGCGGTGAAAATCATCGGCGATGTGCCCATTTATGTCCCCCTGGAGAGTACGGACGTGTGGCGTCGGCCCGATCTTTTCCTGCTTGGCGGGGACAGGCGGCCCCTGGCCGTATCGGGCGTGCCGCCGGACTATTTCAGCAAAACGGGGCAGCTATGGGGACATCCCCTCTACCGCTGGGAGGCGATGGAATCCGACGGATACGACTGGTGGATCGAGCGGCTGGCCCACAGTCTTTCCATGTTCGACAGGGTCCGGCTGGATCACTTCCGCGGTTTTGTGGCCTACTGGCAGGTGCCGGCCCAGGCCAGAACTGCGGCGGCAGGACGCTGGATGCCGGCGCCGGCCGCGGATTTTCTGCGCCACCTCTGGGCCCGGCTGCCCGGCCTGCCCCTGATCGCCGAGGACCTGGGCCTTATTACCGCGGATGTGCGCGAGATCATGCAGCGCTTTCACCTGCCCGGGATGCGCCTTTTGCTCTTCGCCTTTGGCAACGACTTTCCGGAAGGCGCCTTTCTGCCCCACAATTACGTCCCCCACTGCGTTGCCTACACGGGGACACACGACAACAACACCGTCCAGGGATGGCTCGCGTCGGAGGCGGACCCCACCCAGCGCGGGAACCTCTTCTCCTACCTGGGAAGACAAGTTCCCCCGACCGAGCTCCACTGGGAGCTGATCCGCCTGGTGGAGATGTCCGTGGCGGACACCGTCATCATCCCCCTGCAGGATCTTCTGGGCCTGGATGCGACCAGCCGGATGAACCGGCCGGCCCGGACCCGGGGAAACTGGCGCTGGCGCATTGAAAAGGACGCCTTGACGCCACCGATCCTCCGGCGGCTGAAGGACCTGACCATCACCTATGGCCGCGGGGTCCCCCCATGAATCGTCTTTTGCGACTCCGATCCGGCATCGGCGTCATGCCCCCATGAAAGGAGGAACGAATGATCACCCTGGATGTTAACGGCAAAGCGCATGAGGTTTCCGTGGATCCCGCGACGCCCCTGCTTTGGGTGCTGCGCGAAGTATTGAATTTGACCGGAACCAAGTTCGGCTGCGGGGAGGGGCTGTGCGGCGCCTGCACCGCGCACATCGACGGCGAGCCGACCCGTACCTGCATCACCCCGGTGTCTGATGTGGCGGGCAGCAAGATCGTCACCATCGAGGGACTGCCGGATGATCACCCGCTCAAGCGCGCCTGGCTTTCCGAAGAGGTCTCCCAGTGCGGTTATTGCCAGCCGGGTCAACTCATGACGGCGGCGGCCCTCCTGAATCAAAAGCCGTTGCCGACCGATAGGGATATCGATACCGCCATGGCCGACAATCTCTGCCGCTGCGGCACCTATCCCCGCATCCGAAACGCCATACACCGGGCGGCGAAAACGGCGGCCGAAGAGAAAGGAGGCCGCCGATGAGCTGGATCTTCAAGCTGGACCGCCGCGACTTCCTGAAAACCGGTATTGCCTTCGCCGGTGGACTGATGCTGGGATGTTATCCCAGGGCTACCGGGCCTGCAAGAATTCTCGGATCTTCCTCCTCCTTTTCGCTGAATGCGTTTCTAGCCGTGGGCGTCGATAACTCGGTAACGGTTATCGTCAACAAGTCCGAAATGGGCCAGGGGGTCTATACCGCTTTGCCCATGATCGTCGCCGAGGAACTGGACTGCGACTGGAAAGGCGTGGGGGTGCAGCCGGCGCCGGTGGCGCCGGTATACAATCATACCCGATTCGGCACCCAGGTGACCGGCGGCAGCACCAGCGTCCGGACAGAGTGGGACCGTTTGAGCCTGGCCGGGGCCACGGCCCGGCAAATGCTGCGCCTGGCGGCGGCCCAGGCCTGGAAGGTCGATGTGTCGCGCCTGAAGACCGAAAATGGCCGGGTGATCCATCCCGACGGCAGAACGATCACCTATGGAGATCTGGCACTGAAGGCGGCAAAGCTCCCTGTCCCCAGGTGGGTAAGACGAAAGGCCCCCTCCCGTTACACCCTCATCGGACGGCCGATCCACCGCCTCGATGCGCCGGCCAAGGTCAGCGGAAAGGCCGTGTTCGGGATCGACGTTCAACCTTCCGGCATGCCGGTTGCGCTCCTGGCCAGGGCGCCGGTCTTCGGCGCCACCCTCAGGGAATTCAACGACGAAAGGACCAAGGCCGTCCCCGGGGTGAAAACGGTGGTGGCCGTGCCGGCCGGTGTGGCGGTGGTCGCCGACGGATTCTGGCAAGCGCTGAAGGGCCGGGAGGCGCTTCAGGTCACCTGGGACGAGGGTCCGGGGGCCCGGCTTTCAACGGAAGGAATACGGCGCCGGTATACAGCCCTTGCCCGTACCCCGGGGGTTCCCGCCCGCAGGGAAGGGAATGTGGCAGTCGCCCTGGCCGAAGCTGACCGGACCTTGGAGGCCGAATTTGAAGTCCCCTTTCTTGCCCACGCGCCCATGGAGCCGCTCAACTGCTGCGTGGAACTGCGGCCGGATGGCTGCGACATCTGGACCGGCACCCAGATGCAGACCGGGGACCGCGATACCGCGGCCCGGATCACCGGTCTTGCCCCCGAAAAGGTACGCCTTCACACCACCTACCTCGGCGGTGGCTTCGGCCGAAGGGCAAATCCCGCATCCGACTTCGTGGCCGAGGCGGCCCAGGTGGCCACGGCGCTCGGAGGGCCTGTGAAGGTGATCCGGACCCGGGAGGATGACATGCGCGCCGGCTACTACCGACCCATGTGCCGCCACCGTCTCGTGGCGGGCATCGACCGCCACGGGCGGCTGACTGCCTGGCGCCAGACCATCGTCTGCCAGTCCATCATGGCCGGAACCCTCTTTTCGGGGATGGTGAAGGGGGGGATCGATCCGACCTCGGTGGAGGGGTCGGCGGACCTCCCGTACGCCGTTGCCAATCTCCTGGTGGACCTTCACAGCCCCACCCTGCCGGTACCGGTCCAGTGGTGGCGCTCGGTGGGTCATTCCCATGCCGCCTTCGCGGTGGAAAGTTTCATGGACGAGCTCGCCCATGCCACTGAGCAGGACCCGGTGGCGTTTCGAACCGGGCTCCTTCAGGAGCATCACCCGCGTCATCTCGGGGTACTGGCGCTCGCGGCGCAAAAGGCCGGCTGGGGAACCCCGCCCGCCACGGGAAGGGGACGGGGAGTTGCGGTCCACGCCTCCTTCGGCAGTTACGTGGCCCAGGTCGCGGAAGTGTCGGTGGAACCGGCCGGAAGGATACGGGTGCACCGGGTGGTCTGCGCCGTGGACTGCGGCCGTCTCGTCAACCCCGACACCATTGCCGCGCAGATGGAGTCGGCCATCGTCTTCGGTCTCACGGCCGCGCTCAAGGGCGCCATCACCCTCGAAAACGGCCGGGTCCAGCAGGGAAACTTCGATGATTATCCGTTGCTCAGGATCGATGAAACGCCGCAGGTAGAGGTGTATATCGTACCGAGCACCGAGCCCCCCGGCGGGATCGGGGAGCCCGGCGTTCCGCCGATAGCGCCGGCGGTTGCCAACGCCGTCTTTGCCGCCACCGGCGAACGATTACGATCGCTTCCCCTTAGGCCCTCACACAGGACCTGACAGCTTCACCGCATTTCACAAGCCTTTCGGCATTGGGTAAAAAAAATTTGGGGAATTGTTGCGACGACTAGGCAGTGTTCGGCCAGGCGTTCGGCGTCACGTGAGCAAGTGCGTCTTAGTGACCGTTGGATGCAGCGGAGGAAGTTCGGCCCGGACTGTTTGAGCGAGAGCGAGTTTCCGGGCCGTCCGGAGCGCATCCTACGGTCACTTGACGCTGTTGCGTGTGACGCCGAACGCCTGGCCGAACACTGCCGGGTTCAATGGACCTTGTCCAGTTAAAATCGCTGACAGAGTTGACAAATATCAGAAATCCAAATAAGCAGCCCCTATGCTGAAAATCATAACGATCGTGACGTTATCCATTCATGAAATTCCTCTTTCTTGAGCCCTTTTTCGGCGGGTCCCACAGGGACTTCGCGGAGGGCCTGGTGGCCCACTCCCGGCACCGCATCGATCTTGTGACCCTGCCGGCACGATTCTGGAAATGGCGGATGCGGGGGGCCGCCCTTTATTTCTACCGCGAGATCGACTCCCTGGGCGCCTACGACGGCCTCATCACCTCGGACCTGATGAGCCTCGCCGATTTCAAGATGCTCACCGGGCCCGAGTGCCCGCCGGCCCTGGTCTACTTCCATGAGAACCAGATCACCTATCCCCTGGCCCCGGGCGAATCCATGGATGTTCATTTCGGCTTCACCGACATCACCACGGGCCTTGCCGCCACGCGGCTGCTCTTTAATTCCAGAACCCATATGCGTCATTTTTTCGATCAGCTTCCCGCTTTTCTCAAACGGATGCCGGAATTTCGTCCCCACTGGGTCGTGGGGAAATTAAGCCGGAAGGCCGACGTGCTTTACCCCGGATGCCGCTTTTCCGCCGGTGCCGTGAAGCTCGCTGAAAAACGGACGCTCCCCCCCCTGATCATCTGGAACCATCGATGGGAATTTGATAAAGATCCCGAGGCCTTCTTCGAGGCCCTGGATACGGTGCGCCGGCGGGGGGCAACGTTTCGACTCGCGCTGCTGGGGGAAAACTTTCAGATGGTCCCCAAGGCTTTTATCGAGGCCCGAAAACGATTCAAGCGGCAACTGGTTCATTACGGGTATGTGGCCTCCCGCGAGGCCTACCTCGACTGGCTCCGGCAGGGGCATGTGGTGGTGAGCACGGCCCAGCAGGAAAATTTCGGCATTGCCGTCGTGGAGGCGATGCGCTGTGGCTGCCTGCCGCTCTTGCCCGATCGGCTGGCATATCCCGAGGTGCTGCCCAAGCCCTATCACGCGGATTTTTTGTATCACGATCAGGCGGATCTGATCGAAAAACTCATGCACCTGCTCACCGATTACACCCGGTTTGCCGACCGTCGCGCCGGGCTCATGGAGGCAATGGCCGTCCATGCCTGGGAGCGGGTCGCCCCTGCCTATGACGCCGAGCTGACCGATATGGTGGCGGGCTGCACCTGAGTGAGTCTTACCGTTTGATGTCGTATTTGTGGCCGCCGATCGATATCTGTCTCACGGGCGAGGTGTATTTTGGAAACAGAAGCAGAAACCGCCGGGCGGATGGATCCAATTGAGCATTCACGTCCAGCGATCCGGCCTCATTCACACCGGGAAAGCCCTGTTGTTGTCCCACGTTCGTGTAAGCCATATTCCAGTTCAGATTCGCGCGGCCATGAATGAACAGCATCGTACCGTAACCCAATGAAACGCCCCCGCTCCGCCGTCCCCACGCAGCCCCCTTCCCGAGTCCCGGCATTTCGATCACCGCGCTGATGGCTGTGCCATTCACGACGGAAATCTGATCTGCAAAATCCCAGTCCGGGAACCATATCACCCAGCGATGACCGAAGGTCTTGTCCGCATACTCCACGAAGGTATTCTTGTCCAGGTGCAGGACCGGTGCGGCCGCGGGGACGGAGGCCAGAATTCCCAGATAATCACCGCCGAAGGCCTGGTGATGGGTGATCTTTGCCCACCCGCACGCCTCAATGAACACCCCTCCGGAGGTGAGCCGATTCAGCTTGCCACCGAGCGTCGCCCGGCACTGTCGCACCACCTCCCTGTCGCGTTTGGTCAGAAGACGGCGAATCTTGCCTATCGATTTGTTTCCCGGATAATCCCGGATGACGCTTGCCAGGTCCGATCTCATTCCGGATGTCAAGGCGGACTTGATCCGCTCCTTTTCCTCAAAGGGCTTGAGAAGCTGCCATACTTCTCTGTAGTGTTTACCTTGCTTGAATCTTGTCAGGTACGCCTGGCAAGAGGCGATGGTCGGGTTCTTCTGGATAGCGGCAAAGGACAATGCCTCCAACTGAGACCGGGCCTCCTTTGCCAGAGGTGAATCCGGCCATTTCTTGAGAAACGCTTCATAAGCCTCGCTCGTTCCGGCCTGCTTCGCCTTCGCAAACGCCTCCCGCATGGATGCGGCGTCCGCATATTGCCGCGCCTCTGCGAGGTGGCTGGAATTCGGCCAGCGCTTCAGAAAAGCCTCCCAGGCCTGACGTGTATCCTCTTGTCTGGCCTTCTCGAATTCTTCCTGTTCCATCAGGGCCAGCCGCGAATGGATGTCATCTGAATACTTGCCGTTAGGGGTTTTCTTCAGATAGCTGCGAAAGCCTTCAACAGTGCCGGTTGCCAGTGCCGATTGGTAATCCAGTTTGGCGATGTCTTCCCGGGCCTGCTGTGCGTACCGGCTTTTCGGGTACTGGCGCAAATAGTTCAAATACGCCTCTCGTGAATTCTGAGTGCGCGCCGCCTCAAAGGCGCTTTGAGGGGTGGCGCAGCCTCCGACAAGCAGGACAATTCCGATCAGAATGATGCCCATCACCGCGCTGAGCTCTGGTGCTCTCTTGTGTGTCGTCATGGTTCTCTCCCGCGATCCCGAATTGTTAAGGCCCGACCGCCTGGTCCAGGCATGCACGCTTATTTTTTTTGACAAACGTACAATATTGAACCGCCTTGTCAAGTTTATCGCATATGTTTGGACCCGATCCTATCGGGGAAAGTTCTCCGTGTTCCGCCGGAACCAAATATCGCAAAAGGGGTAAACCATAATAAGCCGAAACAAAACAAAAAGTATTGGTTGTCACTTTACACTTAATAGTTTATGCTGTATTCTTGCGCAACGAGATGAAACGCGACACGCTACAAAGGATACCCTGACACATGAGAACCAGTAGAAATAAAAATGGGGGGAAAGCATCGGTGCGGCCGGTGAAACCGGCAGGGATGCGCATGAAGGCGTTGACCGAGGCCACAGGTCTGCCCAAATCGGCCATCCTTCACTATGTGGTCCAGGGGCTGTTGCCGGAACCGGTCAGGACCAGTCCGAACATGGCCTATTACGATCCGGCGTGCATCGAGCGGATCGACTTCATCAAGGCCATGCAGAAGAAATACGCCTTACCGCTCAGCAAAATCAAGATGCTCCTCTCCCGCAGGGACGAGGGGATGGATGTGACGCCGCTGATTGAGTTGGGAGCGACGATTTTCGGAAACCCTGAAGATGCCCCCCTCGGCGAAGCCGAGTTCTGCGAGGCCACCGGTCTCAGGCCAGTCGAGGTGCGCAAACTAAAGAAAATCGGACTTCTCCTGCCTTCGGAGAAGGGGCGATACAATCAGCAGGATGTGGAAATAGGCGGTATTTACGCCAGATGCATCGCCCTGGGGGCCAAGGCGGATGATTTTATCTTCTATGCCGAGGCGGCCAAGGAGATCGTGGATCGCGAGATGCAGCTGCGGAGCAAGCTGACGGCCCATCTGCCCGATGCCCAGGACGCCGAGCTGACCCGTCAGATGGTGATGGGTGCGCGGGCACTGCGTGCCTATGTGATCGAAAGGACCTTCCAGCAGCGGGTGGCGAAGGCCGAGGGCCTGAAAGACAAAGCCCTTCTGGGAGGGCAGGACGGTACAAAGTCGAATTAACCTGACCGGAAAAATTAGGAGGAGCGCTCATGACCGAAGATCCGGTGGTGGTATTTGATTCCGTATCGAAGGTGTATCAGATGGGTGAGGTGGCCATCCCCGCATTGAAGGGGGTATCGCTGCGCATCCCCAGGGGGCGGTTCTCGATGGTGCTCGGGCCCTCCGGGAGCGGGAAGACCACCCTGCTCAACCTGGTCGGCTGTCTGGACCAGCCGACGGAAGGCGTCATCGAGGTCTGCGGCCAATTGATGGCCGAAATCAGCGATGACAGGATCTCCGAGTTCCGGGCGAGGCATATCGGCTTCATTTTTCAGAACTTCAATCTCATTCCGGTCCTCTCGGCCAGGGAGAATGTGGAATATCCCCTGGCGCTCATAGGAATGAAGGCGTCCGAGCGGCGGGATCGGAGCATGGCCATGCTTTCCTCGGTGGGTCTTGCCGATCACGGTCGGCACCGGCCCAACCAGCTCTCGGGCGGCCAGAAGCAGCGGGTGGCCATCGCAAGGGCGCTGGTCAAGGAGCCAAACCTGGTGCTGGCAGACGAACCCACCGCCAACCTGGACAGCAAGACTGGCGCCGCCATCATCGACCTCATGCACAAGGTCCAGGAGAAGTTCGGCGCCTCCTTCGTATTTTCCACCCATGATCCGCAACTGATCTCCCATGCCGAGGATGTCTTCTCCATCCGGGACGGCGAGTTGATCGATCATCATAGGGAGGGCCGGCCATGACAACGCTGATCATCGCCGCAAGGAATATCACCAGAAACCACCGTCGCTCGCTCATGACGGTCTCCGCCATCGCCGTGGGGACCATGGCGCTGCTCATGCTAGGGGAATTCATATCTCAGATCTTCGTCGCCCTGGAAACGCAGAATGTGGTCCGCTCCGGTCACATTGCGCTTTTCAGGAAAGGATACTTCGAGTACGGCGGAGGAAATCCCGCGGCCTACGGCATTCACGATTACCAATCCGTCATCGATCTGATACGCGACGATCCGGTTCTGAAACCGATGATCAACGTGGTCACCCCCACCATCAACCTCTTCGGCATCGCCGGCAATTTCGAGGGCGGCTCCTCCAGGACCTTCATCGGCCTCGGGGTAATCCCGGCCGACTACAACAAGATGCACCACTGGGACGAACACCACCTGAAGATGCCCGGTCTGGCGGGTGAGCCGCTGAATGAACGCGATGAGACCCACGGCTTCATCGGAGCGGGGCTGGCCAGGATCCTCGGGCTCTGCGGTCCCCTGAAGCTCAAGGGCTGCCCGAAGCAACCGGGGGGCGACCGGAAGGCGGCCCCACCGGCCGCCGGCAAGCGGCGGGACTTCAGCGGCCTGGTGGAGGAGGCCCATCCGCCCTCCCCCGGACCGGCAGGCGAATCCGCGCCGCGCCTCGATCTTCTCGCCGCGACGGCCAATGGTGCGCCCAACGTCGTCGGCTTTTACGTGGACAAGGCCACCAAACAGGGGATAAAGGAGTACAATGACGCCTTCGTCGTCATGAGCTTCAAGCTGGCCCAGGAACTCCTGTACGGCAGGGGAGAGAAAAAGGCCGTCAGCATTGTCGTCCAGCTCCACCGGACCGAGGACATCCCCGTTGCGCGGGCGCGCATTGAAAAGATAGTGAAAGACAGGGGGCTCAACCTGGAAGTAAAGGGGCTGAAGCAGCTTCAGCCCTTCTATACCCAGGCCGTGGGGATGTTCAAGACCATCTTTACCTTTATCTCCGTTGTCATGGGAATGATCGTACTGTTTACCGTCGTGAACACCATGACCATGAGCGTCATGGAGCGGACCCATGAAATCGGCACCCTCCGGGCGATGGGGATTAAAAAGAGGGGGATTGCCCTGCAATTCGTCCTGGAAGGCATCATCCTTGGCGGGATCGGTGCGACCCTTGGCATCCTCATGGGCTCGGTGGCCGCAGATATGGTGAACCATTCCGGAATAATGTGGCATCCACCGGGGCAGGCCTACCCGATGAAGCTTTTACTTCGAACCCATGGGGTCTCCCACCTGCTGCTGGGGATATGGGCCGGGCTGGGCGTCATGTCGGCACTGGCCGCCTGGATCCCCGCGAAACGCGCTGCGCGCATGAAAATTGTAGACGCATTGGGGCACATATGAGACGCAACACCATCGTTTACCCATTGGTATCCCTTCTCCTGGTTATCCTGGGGGGAAAGGCCTTCGCCGCCGATGAAAACCGTCCTTCCGCCCATGCCATCATTGTCCGCTCGGATGCGGTGAGGAATCCCCAAATACCCTTCCAACTCGACATGCGCCTGACCGAGTATGTCGATGGAGTGGCACGAAACGAGGTCCGCCTCAAGGTCTTTTCCAAGATCGACCGGGTATCGGGTCAATTCAAGAATCTCGCGGTCTATCGGGAGCCCCCCCGGGATTTCGGCAAGGCGGTGCTCATGAATGGAACCACCATGTGGTTCTACGACCCGGCTTCAAAGAGCTCTGTGCGCATCTCCCCCCAGCAGCGGCTGGTGGGGCAGGCCTCCCAGGGAGATGTGATAACGGTGAATATGGCCCATGATTACACCGCAAAGCGGGTGGGACCCGCCGACGGGGAGAAGCTTCTTGACGCGGACCGGCAGGAGCGCTCCTGTTGGCATGTGGAGCTGGCCCCTGCTAATGACAGCGCCATCTATGGCAAGATCGAATTCTGGGTGGAAAAAAAGAGCTATCGGCCCGTGAAGGGGAAATTTTACTCGGACAGCGGACGACTCCTTAAAATCGCCTATTATCACAAATACCAGGAGCAACTGGGCGCCTTCCGCCCCTCCGAGACCATCCTCATCGACGGCGTCGACACCCACCTGGTGACGACCATCAACACCTCCGATCTGCGTGCCGTGAAAATCCCCGACAGCTGGTACCAGCGGGCCTATCTGCCCTATCTGAAGGTGGACTGATGAAACGGTGGCTGCCATTGGCCATGGTTTTTTTTCTGCTTCTGACCGGGCGGCCCCACGCCCAGCAAGCCAATGATGAAAATGCGGACCTCAACCTGATCCCCAAGACCCTGGAGGCCCCCCGGCCGCCACCGGTCCCGGCCGGACCGGCCCGGTGGACAGGCCGGGCGTACCTTGAAAATGCCTTGACGGGCTGGGTGAACCAGGGACTGCCCGTAGAGCCCCCCACCGAATCACCCACCTGGCAGAATCGGACCAGCCTCGATGTGGACACCCGGTGGCAGCCGGCGGAAAGCTTCCGGCTGCATCTGAGCGATCGTCTCAATGTCCTTGCAGGCGATACGATCTCCTTTCCCAGCGGTGAGAATCTGCGCAACGATTTCCGGGAAGGGTATCTGTCATGGGAGCTGGTCCCGAGGACCTTCCTCGAAGTGGGCCGGATCAACCTTAAAAACGGTGTCGCCCTGGGGTATAATCCGACCGATTATTTCAAGACACGGGCGACGGTCAGCATCGCCTCCATGGATCCATCTGCACAGCGGGAGAACCGGCTCGGCGCCCTCATGATCAAGGGCCAGCGGCTATTCAACAGCGGAGCCGTCACGATCATCTTCTCGCCGAAGGTGGCCTCTCCGAGCGTTCTTTCGGCATCACAGGGGGCCAGCTTCAATCCTCTCTTCGGCCGCACGAACTCGGAGAACCGTTTCCTTGTCTCCTTCAGCTGCAACGCCACCGATTTCAATCCGCAGGTCCTCGTTTTCGTGGATAAGGACGGCCCCCGCTACGGACTCAACATAAGCCGGGGGATCGGCTCCAGCCTTGTCCTTTACGGGGAGTGGTCCGGGGGTCGGACGGCAAGCCTCACCTCCCGGTCGCTCAGCTTCGGAAAGGACACCGGTTCGCTGCCCAGGGACGCGCCGCTCCTGCCGCAGACCGAAACCGGCAAGCGGTTCCAGAACGATCTTTCCCTCGGCGCGTCATGGACGAGCCCCTTCAGACTGACGGTCAACCTGGAATACCATTTCCACCAGGCGGGATTCGACAACGGAGACTTCAGCGACTGGGTTCGCCTCGGCAGGTCCAACGCCGGGCTGGCCTCGGAATTCTGGTTTATCCGGCAATACGCGACGGACCGCCAGGAGCCCCTGATGCAGCAGCAGGTTTTTCTCCGTCTCGACTGGCCGGACGTCATCCCCTCAAGACTTGATGCGGGCTGCGTGTTCTTCATCAGTCCCCGTGACGGATCGTTCCTTACCCAGGTTTCCGCGCAGTATTACATTTCAAGGAATTGGACAGTGGGGGCCTATCTGGGGGGAACCTCCGGCGCCTCCGATACGGTTTACGGCAGCCTCCCCTGGTGCGCAAGCGCGGTACTTCAGGTGGTGCGCTACCTGTGAAAATAGCAAAGGCGCGTGAAATTTGGACTTGAGTGGGGCACGGATGGGTTCTAATAAGAAAACAATGGATAGGCAAGAACAATAACGGTGGAAGATTTGCGGCTATGCAAAACAACGAACAACAGCAGTCCATGGAAGGTCCAGGCACGCGATCGGTGCGGATCTGGGATTGGCCCACGCGGGTGTTTCATTGGGTCCTGCTCGTATTGGTAACGACCTCCTTTGTCACCGGCCATATCGGCGGCAATGCCATGCAATATCACCTGTGGAGCGGCTTTACCATCCTGGGGTTACTGATTTTTCGTCTGGTCTGGGGCGTTGTCGGGGGTCATTATGCCCGCTTTGCCTCTTTCGTGCGCAGTCCGGCGTCCGCGTGGCGTTATGCCCGTTCGCTGATGCGTCCGGACTCTCCCCGCTATCCGGGCCATAACCCGCTGGGCGGCTGGTCCGTTATCGCCATGCTGCTGGCCCTGATGCTCC
>CAYOXD010000016.1:0-36855 GCA_964407825.1 uncultured Desulfobacterales bacterium
TGACCCGATGCGCCAAGGGGCTCTTCAACGGCCCCTGCGGCGGCACCAACCGGGGTAAATGCGAGGTCAGCGCCGATGTACCCTGCGCTTGGGTGGACATCTACGAACGGCTCAAGGCACAAAACCGCCTCCATCACATCCACAAGGTTCGCATGCCCATGCTCTGGCAGAATCAAACCCAGCGAACCGTTGTTCAGGAGCCCTACGCGACCCAATCCGCGGAAGAAAAGTAGGCATTCGCCTTTTCCTCATCCCTTCCTGCAACAGCCCGGAATCGCCAACCCCGGGCTGTTGCTGCCGGCAATTGGTTATATCCAAACGGAATTCACTTGATTAGGTATTTTTACCTATACCAAAATAGGCATGTCTGCCAATTGCCGCCCCCCTTTTCCTTTGCTAATGTCTCCCCAAAGTAAACGGCATTCTCCGTCAGGCGGCGACCATGATTCAAGCAATACGTATTACTACGAAGATTAACCGTCCGAGTTGGTTTCAGGCAAGCCGGTATCCCAAACCTTCAAAAGCCAAAACCGCCATCGCGCTGTCGCCCCTATGCCCATCGATCTATCAATCCATTGAGGGGAAGGAATTTCAATCATGCGCCCAGGCATCCATTACCTGTGAAGGTTTGTGCCCCCGGCAAACTGCTCCGGTCGCGGGCCGCTGACATCGTCAATCCGAGCCTGAAAACAGGAAACAGGAGACAGGCCGACGCCGAATGCTCGGCTCCGAAGGGGCGACGACCCCTTTGAATAACATCACCAATGGGAGAGGAGAAAAGAAAATGATGGAACGTGGGACTGTTAAATGGTTTAACGATCAGAAGGGCTTCGGGTTTATCAAGAAGGAGGACGGCAACGACGTATTCGTCCACTATACCGGCATTCAAGGCCAGGGATACCGATCCCTGGCCGAGGGGGATATCGTTACCTTCGACATCGAGGAGGGGGAAAAGGGCCCGGCTGCCAAAAACGTCGCGAAATTATCCTAAAAGACGATCGCGAAACGCCGATCAACCATCCCCGCCCCCCTGAGGCGCTTCAGTTTTTTCACCCTAACGTGTCCAACAGTTCTCCAGAGCTGTTGGACACGCCTCCTGCCGGGCGCGGGGGTTACGGAAATCCGAACCGGCCGATTAGCACATCTTTCCCAGCTTTTCCGCAATCGCCGCAAAGGCCAGCGTTGCGGGTGCATCCCGATGCGCCTCGTGAAAGGGACGCCCCTCGTCACCGCAACGCACCATTTCGCCGTCAAAGGGAATTCTGCCAAGGAAGGCAAGGCCTGCCTCTTGGGCGGTCCTCTCCCCGCCTCCAGACCCGAACATGTCGATCATCTCCCTGCAGTGGGGGCAGGCAAAGCCGCTCATATTTTCCACCAGGCCGAAAATTTTCATCTTGACGGTCCGGCAAAAGGTTATGGACTTTCTCACATCCGCCAGAGACACCTCCTGGGGGGTGGTGACGATGAGCGCCTGGGCGTCCGGTATGCTCTGGGCGATGGTCAGTGGTTCGTCTCCTGTTCCAGGAGGACAATCAACCACAAGAAAATCAAGCGCCCCCCAGTCCACCTCACCGATAAACTGGCGGATCGCTGAATTCTTCAGCGCCCCCCGCCATATCACCGCATCGTCCCGGCCCTGCATCAAAGATTCCATGGAAACGGCCGCCAGGTGGTCCGAGTATTTCATGGGCGCGAGCTTTCGCCGGTCGTTGAGACTGAGCATCCCCTTGAGACCCAGCATTCTGGGAACATCGGGGCCGTGAAGATCCACGTCCATGATGCCCACCCGATGCCCCAGGCCCGCAAGCGCCAGAGACAGGTTGACCGACACGCTGGTCTTGCCGACGCCGCCCTTGCCGCTCATGACGATGATTTTATGCTTGATCCGTTGAAGGGAATCGGCGACGGCCGCCTTGAGCCGTTCCTCCGGAGATAGCGATGCCTCCCCGCCGCATCCACCACAGGATGCCTTTTTCTCGGTACCGCAGTCGCATGATGTTGCGCTTCCACAGGCGCGGTTGTCATCTGACGCGCATTTTTCCATAATCAAGATACCTCCACTACCGGGCACGTACCACGTTCCGGGTCTCATATTGTAGCGTTGCGAACACCGCCACATGTTCCATGTGCGATTGTCACTGCCGAATTATAAGAGTTCAATTTAAATTATCAAGCCTTACTTGAATTCTGACGCCAAGTCTGATACCACTATAGCGTCCCGCAGCAGTTGCCGATCCCTTGGCCATGGTTTGGAACGCATCCCATGAAAACGCATGAACGCCGGCGACATCGCCGCCATAAAATCGGTATTCACGCAACCCTGGTCACGCCATCCACCACGATCCCGGTTTATGCCACGGATGTCAGCATCGACGGCATCCGCATCGTATCCCCGGATCCGATTCCACCCGAAACGGCGGTAACCCTTTCCCTGGCGGTGAAGGAGGAGACCGTGCTGACGGGTCATGTACTCTGGTCCCTGGAAGAACTGCAGTGGGGACGGCGCGGCTTCGAAATCGGCATCGAGGTTACGGCCATCATCCTTCGCAAGATGCGGGCCATCGGCTTCGCCGAGAAAGAGGCCCTTTTGCACGAGATACTGTCACGATCGGAACACGCATGAAGATTTATACGGGTACGGGGGATGAGGGAAAATCGAGCCTGTTCAGCGGCGAGCGGGTCATGAAAAATTCCCCGCGGCTGGATGCCTGCGGAGAGGTGGATGAGCTAAATACCCTGATCGGTGCCCTGGTGTCGGTCATACCCGATGCCGAGGACGGGTTGATCGCCCAACTCCAAGGCATCCAATCCCATCTATTTCGGATCGGCGCCCTGCTGGCTACCAGCCCCGACTCACCGTTCATGGAGGAGCTGGAAAGGATCACCGAGGAACACGTCCAAGGCCTCGAAGAGCAGATCGACGCCCTGGAAGCCACCCTTTCGCCCCTTTCCGGGTTCCTCTTGCCCGGCGGCCACATGAGTGCCTCCTGGGCCCATATGGCCCGAGCTGTCTGTCGCCGCGCCGAACGCAGGGTCGTGAGTGTCCTCGCGGATGCGCCGGCACCCGGTTCCTCGCTGCTCAAATGGCCCCTGGCCTATATAAACCGGCTGTCGGACTTTCTTTTCGTCCTGGCCCGTCACTGCAACAGATCCCACGGAAAGCCGGACGTTCCATGGAAGAGGTAAGCCATATGTCGACTCCGCCCACTGACACCCGGAAAGGTACCATTACACTTGAATCGCGGCGGTTCTTAACAGAAGATACCTTCGAGGTATCATTCCGGTGTCCCCCGGATTTCCAGTTCGTCCCCGGCCAACGCATCCGCCTGCACCAGGGGCAGCTGTCCCGGGAGTACTCCATTATCTCCGCACCCGGCGACCCGCACATCCGCCTCTGCATCCGCATGATCAAGGGCGGCCGATTTTCGGTGCTCCTGGCGGCCGTGCAGCCAGGAGCCAGATTTCTGTATTCAGGGCCCACCGGTCATTTCGTCTTTCAGCCATCCCCCAGGTCACCGGTTCTGGTGGCCACGGGAACCGGCATCGCCCCCTACCTGTCCATGGTGTCGACGGGCCTGAAGGATTTCACCCTTCTCCATGGCATCCGCGACGAGCTGGAAACCTACTACCGAGACCGCTTCGAGCCGGCCGCCCGCCTGTATGTTCCGTGCATTTCCGGAAAGGGCCCGGAGGAACCCGCCTCTCTTGAGGTATTTCCGGGCCGGGTAACCGACTATCTGGAACAGCGGCTGCCCCTGGGAGCATACGACTTCTACCTCTGCGGGCGCAGGGAAATGGTCCAGGATGCGGTGCGCCTGGTGGATGCCCGTTTCTCAGACTCCCGGGTGTTTATGGAGATTTTTTATTGAACGCCCTCATCCATCTTCCCCCGCTCCCCCAGGGACTCATCGATCTGCACGCCACTACCTCCCGATAGCCTGTCACCTCCCCGGGTAAACCTTGTGCGGATCGGAAAAATAATCCCGAGCCATGCGCACCACCACCGGCGAGAGCAACAACAGCCCCACCAGATTGGGCCAGGCCATCAGGGCGTTGAAGATGTCCGAAACGGCCCAGACCGCCCCCAGCTTCCAATAGGCGCCCACCGGCAACAGGATACAGTAGAGCACCCGGTAGGGCGTCACCATTTTCGATCCCAGGAGGTAATCCACACACCGGTCCCCGTAATAGGACCAGCTGATGGCCGTGGAAAAGGCGAAAAAGATGATCCCGATGGCGACGATATACCCGCCGGGGCCCGGCAGCCCCAGGTTGAAGGCCGCGGCGGTCAAATCCGCACCCGTGAGCCCTCGGGTGTAGGCGCCGGTGACGATGATCACCAGGGCGGTCATGGAGCAGATGACGATGGTGTCGATAAAGGGCCCCAGCATGGCCACCAGGCCTTCGCGTACCGGTTCGGCGGTCTGGGCGGCCCCATGGGCGATGGGCGCACTGCCCAGCCCCGCCTCGTTGGAAAAGAGGCCCCGGGCCACGCCGAACCGGATGGCCTGGGCCACGGCGGCGCCTGCAAATCCGCCCGTTGCAGCGGATCCGGAAAAGGCGTCCTTGAAAATGAGGGCAAAGGCCGCCGGAAGCTGCCCAATGTTCAGCAGGATCACCACCAGGGAACCGGCGACATAGAAGATGCACATGGCCGGTACCATCCGACTGGCCACCTGGCCAATGCGCTTGATTCCGCCGACGATCACAGCAAATACCAGAGCGCCGATCACCAGCCCCGTCACCAGCTTCGGCACCCCGAAATAGGTCAGGACCGGCTCGGCCACGGAGTTGGCCTGCACCATGTTGCCGATGCCGAAGGAGGCAATGGTCGCGAAAAAAGCAAAGACCATGCCGAGCCATTTGCAGCCGAGCCCCCGTTCCAGATAGTACATGGGCCCTGCGGCAACGGTGCCGTTCGCGTGAATAACCCGGAACCTCAGGGACAGGGAGCATTCGGCGAACTTCAATCCCATGCCGAAAAGGGCCGTCACCCACATCCAAAAGACCGCCCCCGGACCGCCCATGGCCACGGCGGTGCCCACACCGGCGATGTTGCCCGTGCCGATGGTGGCGGACAGGGCGGCTGAAAGGGCCTGGAAATGCGTTATTTCCCCATCGTCATGGGGATCGTCGTACCGACCCGAAATCAACCCCCAGGCATAGCCAAACCGCCGCCACTGGATGCCCCTGGCTAGAACGGTGATAAAAATTCCCGTTCCCACCAGAAGAACGATGGTAACCGGTCCCCAAACAATGCCGTCGATGGCCTCCAGTATTTTCTGCATGCCCCTCCGTCCTGCCTCTCCACAGGCCTTCAGCAAGGTCAACCAACCGGTGAGTTGGCGCGTAAGTCTTCAATACCGTTCACCGGGAATCGCTGGCAGGGCCTTTGACCTGATGATGACGATATGATAGGACAATTCATGGTTCATAGCATATCCGCTGGCGTCTCGAAAAGGGGCGCCTTTTTTCCGCAACCCCTGCAACCTTGAGGGTTCACCAGAAACCCGGGAGATCTCAAATGGATAAAGAAACGAAAATCACATTGGCAACCGGTTTTGCCCTAATCCTTCTGGCCTTATGCGCACTGCCGGCCTTTGGGGAAACCAAAGCAGCTCCGCCGGTGAACGTCGCCATGGTCAACGGTACGGCCATCACAAAGAAAGCCTTCGATCAAGAGGTGAGAGCGCTTCGAGCGCGCATGGCCAGGCAGGGTCAATTCCTCGATGATAGCCAGCTGAAGGCCTTGAAACCTCGCATCCTGGACCAACTTATCGGCAGCGAACTGCTTTACCAGGAGGCAAAAAAGGATGGGATGAAGGTCCCTTCAAAAGAGGTGAACGCCTACATGGATCGGATCAAGAAACGATTCCCCTCTGAGGCGGACTTCCAAAGGGGGCTGTCTCAAATGCATACGACCGAATCGGAGTTGTCGGATAAGGTAAAAAGATCCCTGATGATCCAGAAGCTTATCAAAAAGAACCTGCTCAAGGGGGTCAGCATCAGCGATGCGGAGGCCAAGGCCTTCTATGACAGCCACCCCAAGTTCTTTTTCGCCCCCGAAATGGTAAAGGCGAGCCACATCCTCATCAAGGTTTCCCCCACGGCCAGCAAAGCCGAAAAGGCGGCCGCTCTGAAAAAAATCAAGGAAATCCAGGCAAAAGCCAAAAAAGGAGCCGATTTTGCAGAGCTGGCCAAAACCTATTCCCAGGGTCCCAGCGCATCTCGAGGCGGAGACCTGGGTTACTTCACCAAGCGCCAGATGGTCAAACCCTTTGCGGACGCCGCCTTTGCATTAGCCCCGGGACAGATGAGCGGTATTGTCAAGACCCAGTATGGCTATCACCTTATAAAGGTCATGGATAAAAAAGCTGGCGGTCCGATTCCCTTTGAGACGGCCAAGGACAGGATCAAGGAAAACCTGATGCGGGAAAAGAGCGGCAAGATCATCTCGCAGCACATCAAAGAGTTAATGAAGACGGCCAAAATCCAGAAGTTCAACTAGCCTTGGGCGACAGGTTGCGATTCTCCACATCGAAGTCAGGATCGGGATCGCTCTTTTTTGTCAGCCTGGGGCCTCGTGCCAGCCGTATAGGGAGACCGATAAGACGCTTCAAAAAGATTTGACTGTCTGAGCGAAGCGAGTTTCAAATCTTTTTGAAGCGTCTTATCGGTCGAACTTGGCAGATAGACACAACGATGATCAAGGCCTTCAGCTAAGGGGCTGTGGGGGGGGGATGGGCTCCATGAAAAAAGCGTCTCTGTACCTCATCTGGCCCTACCTCATGGAGAGGCGATGGCTCATTGCGGCCGGCCTCGCAAGCCTCATCGCAGTGGACTTTCTCCAACTGGTGATTCCCCGTCTCATCAAGGCCATCGTCGATGATCTGACCTCCCTTCAGATCGACCGGGCGGCACTGTTGCGCTATGCCCTCTATATCCTGATAATCGGCATTCTGAGCGCCGCCTTCCGGTTTCTCTGGCGGCACTGCCTCATTGGCGCCTCTCGGAGGATCGAAGAGGGGCTCCGGAACGAGCTCTTCGACCACCTGCAAACCCTTCCGCCCGTCTATTTCGACAACACGCCAACGGGCCACCTCATGGCCCACGCCACCAATGACGTTATCAGCGTCCGCATGGCCATCGGCATGGGGCTGGTGGCCTTGACCGACGGACTGCTCCTGGGGACAGCCGCCATCGGCTTCATGCTGTACATCAACGTCCGGCTGGCCCTGTTGGCCATCCTCCCAGCGCCGCTGATCGTTGTGGGCACACGGTTTTTCAGCAAACAGATGCACAGGCGCTACGGAAAGGTCCAGGCAGCCTTTTCGGAACTCACCGAGGCGGTTCGGGAGCGGATCGCCGGCATTCGCATCATCAAGGCGCACCACCGGGAGGCTTACGAGAGCGGCCGCACCGCCGAGGTTTCCAAGCGGTATATCACCCAGAATGTCCTCCTGGCAAAGGTGGTGGGCGCCTTCTACCCCCTGATGGTGTTCTTTACGAACCTGAGCATGGCCATCATTCTCTACTTCGGCGGACGGCAGACCCTGTTCAACACCATCACTCCCGGGGATTTCGTCGCCTTCATCAGCTACCTGGGCCTTCTGACCTGGCCCATGATGGCCATGGGCTGGGTGACCAACCTCATCCAGCGGGGAAAGGCCTCCCTGGACCGGCTGCAGCGCGTGCTGGAAACCCGACCGGAAATCGCGGACCTGCCTGGAGCGCAGTCCATACCGCGGCTCACCGGGGAAATCGCCTTTGACGCCGTCAGCTTCGCCTACGAGGGCCGGTCCGCCGGGCACCGGCCTGCCCTGGAACACATCACCCTTCGCGTGGCGCCCGGCGAAACCCTGGGGATCGTCGGCCCACCGGGCAGCGGCAAATCGACCCTCCTCCAGTTGATCCCCAGGATGTACGACGTCTCCACCGGTGGTCTTTCCATCGACGGGGTGGACATCCGCTCCATGCGGCTTCAGGACCTGCGGCACCATATCGCCTTCGTTCCCCAGGAACCCTTTCTCTTTGCCGGCACCCTGGGCTACAACATCACCCTGGATGTTCCCCTGGCCGATACCGCACGCCTCGAATCCGCAGCCAGTGCCGCCCGCCTCGAGGGGACCGTATCGCGCCTGGAGGCAGGCTTCGATACCATCGTCGGGGAAAGGGGCGTCATCCTCTCCGGCGGGCAAAAGCAGCGGGTCGCCCTGGCGCGGGCACTCATGAGGGAGGCACGAATCCTTCTCCTGGACGATCCGGTGAGCCAGGTGGACACCGAAACCGGCGCGGCCATCATCGCTACGATCCGGTCCATGGCCCGGAACCGGACCACCCTGATCGTCTCCCACCGGCTGAGCGCCCTGCGCTTTTCAGAGCGGATCATCGTCCTGGACCATGGCCGCATCTCGGAATCCGGCACCCATGAGCAGCTCATGGCACAAAACGGCTACTACGCCGAGACCTTCCGGATGCAGGAAATAGAAGAGGCGCTGCATGCCGACTAGTCCGGGATTCACGGAAGAGGAAGCCGTGAAAAGCGGCTATGATGTCCATCATCTGAAACGCATGCTGCCCTACCTGAAAACCTACCGGCTGCTGCTTTGCTGCTCCATCCTGATCGTCTCCCTGATCACGCTGCTCAATCTGGCCCTGCCCTACATAACGAAGATCGCCATCGACCGCTATATCGTTCCCGTATCAAAAACCCAGGCAAAGGAAGGCGCCACCTCGGCCCATCCTGCCGCCGGCGCCGAAAAGACCCGTCTGTTCCGGGTGGACCTGTCCGCGCCGGACAAGGCCCGGGTCGTGGACCGATATCCGGCGCTCTTTCACAGGGAGGGGAACGAGGCCGTGATCCCCTTCGAGGATCTTTCCCGGATTTCAAGGGACGACCTTCGAATCCTCCGACGGGGGGCGCTATCTGGAATCGCAATGGTGGTTCTCTTTTTCCTTGGGCTCATCGTTGCGGATTTCCTCCTGAATTTTCTTCAGGAGGTCGTCATGGAATATACCGGTCATACAGTCATGCACGACCTTCGCATGCACCTCTTCGATCATATCCAGCACCTGCCCGTCTCCTTTTTCACGAAAAATCCCGTGGGACGTCTCGTGACCCGGGTCACCAACGATATCCAGAACATGCACGAGCTGTTCACCTCGGTGATCGTGTTCATCTTCCAGGATATCTTCCTGCTGGTGGGCATTGCGGTGGTACTGCTGACCATTCACTGGCGTCTGGCGCTGATCACCTTTGCCGTTTTGCCCCTTGTCTGCTGGATTGCCGCCAGGTTCGCAGGCCTGGCCCGGGGCGTTTTCAGGGAACTGCGCCTGCGCGTGGCCGAGATCAACACCCGCTTTTCGGAGACCATCGACGGGATGCGGGTGGTGCAGCTCTTTCAACAGGAGGCCCCCAATTACCGCTCCTTCGAAAGGCTCAACCACGAAACGTATCTCATGGAGATGGCCCAGATCCGGCTCATGGCCGTCTTCATGCCCCTGATCGAGCTGTTGGGGGTTGCCTCTATCTCGGCCGCCGTGATCATCGGCGGTACCGGCGTCCTGAACGAATCCATGAGCCTGGGGGCGCTGGTGGCCTTTTTGTCCTATATCCGCATGTTTTTCCGGCCCATCCGGGATATCGCCGAAAAATACAATATCCTTCAAAACGCCATGGCCTCCATGGAACGAATCAGCCTCATCCTGGACAGCAAAGATCCGCTCGCCCGGCCGGCGCCCACCGCTAAGCCGTCGATGGACCGGCCGATCTGGGGCCAGCGGATAGGGCGGATTCATTTTGACCGGGTCGGCTTCGGATATGTCGCGGGAACCCCCGTACTGAAAGACATTTCCTTTCACCTTTCCGCGGGAGAGACCCTGGGGATCGTCGGTCCCACCGGTGCGGGCAAAACTTCCCTGATCAATCTGATCATCCGCTTCTATGCCCCCAGCACAGGCACCATACGCATCAATGGGGTGGACCTTCGGCAGATCCCCACCGGGGACTTCCTGAACAGAATCGCCCTTGTCCCCCAGGATCCTTTCCTGTTCGCCGGTACCATCCGGGACAATGTCCTCCAGGGCTGCCCCGGGCCTCCCGATGAACGGATGACCGCCATCCTCGAGGCCGCCCGATGCGCCGATCTGGTGCAACGGCTTCCCGAAAAGCTCGAGACCTGGCTGCCCTCAGGCGGGGGGGCCATCTCCAGCGGAGAGCGCCAGTTGATCTCCATCGCCCGGGCCTTTGCCCGGGACCCGGAGCTCATTATCCTGGACGAGGCCACGTCCCACATCGATTCCCGGACCGAACACCAGATTCAGGAGGCCCTTGCCAACCTGATGAAAGGCCGGACCGCCATCGTGGTGGCCCACCGCCTGGCCACCGTCCGGAAGCTGAACCGCATCCTGGTACTCCACCGGGGCCGGATCATCGAAACCGGCTCCCACGAAGCCCTCATGGCGCAAAAGGGCTTCTACCACCGGCTCCATACGCTGGAGGGCGACCTGCCGGCCGATGATGCCCCATAGTCAGCCCCAAGGCAGCAGGGTCAACCAACCGGTGAGGTTTTCCGGGGAAAAAATTTCTTGCTAAATGAATCCTCCCATGCTTATCTGTCACCTTTGAAAATGCATCAGTGGGTTCCAGGGTACAGCATGCGCCGGAAGCACCTCGGTCTGGAGGTGGGTATATAGATCGTCATACATTTATTAACCCGTTATTTCCAATAGGAGGCGAGATAGATGGCTTACAATGCGGTAGAAATGGCTGACTGGCAAATTTCCGAGGAAGCGGAAAAGAACATGCCGACCCCGGATCAGTGGCGCGAAAAGCTGGGCCTGAATTCCGATGAAATGCTCCCCATGGGGCGACTTTCCAAGGTCGATTTCCTCAAGATCATCGATCGGCTCAAAAGCAAACCGGATGGGAAGTACATAGAGGTCACCGCCATCACGCCCACCCCCCTGGGGGAAGGCAAGAGCACCACCTCCGTTGGTCTGATGGAAGGCCTCGGCGCCCGGGGCAAGAATGTGGGCGGCGCCCTGCGCCAGCCCTCCGGCGGCCCCACCATGAACGTCAAGGGAACCGCCGCCGGCGGCGGCAACTCGCTCCTGATTCCCATGACCGAGTTCTCCCTGGGTCTCACCGGCGACATCAACGACATCATGAACGCTCACAACCTCGGCATGGTCGCCATGACCGCCCGGATGCAGCACGAGCGCAACTATAACGACGAGCAGCTCCAGCGCCTGACGGGCATGCGGCGCCTGGACATCGATCCGACCCGGGTGGAGATGGGCTGGATCATCGATTTCTGCGCCCAGGCCCTTCGCAACATCGTCATCGGCCTCGGCGGCCGCTTCGACGGCTACACCATGCAATCCAAATTCGGCATCGCCGTGGGCTCCGAGTTGATGGCCATCCTGGCCGTGGCCACGGATCTTGCGGATTTGAAAGAGCGTATCAACAACATCACCGTGGCCTTCGACAAGAGCGGGAAACCCGTTACCTGCCGGGACCTGGAGGTGGGCAATGCCATGGCCGCCTTCATGAGAAACACCATCAACCCGACCCTCATGTGCACCGCCGAATACCAGCCCTGCTTCGTGCATGCCGGCCCCTTCGCCAACATCGCCGTGGGTCAGTCCTCCATCATCGCCGACCGGGTCGGCCTCAAGCTCTTCGATTACCATGTGACCGAGTCCGGATTCGCCGCGGATATCGGGTTCGAGAAATTCTGGAACGTCAAGTGCCGCTTCTCCGGCCTCAAACCCCACGTATCCGTTCTGACCACCACCATCCGCGCCCTCAAGATGCACGGCGGAGGACCCAAGGTCGTTCCGGGAAAGGCCATGCCAGAGGAATATACCAAGGAAAATACGGCCCTGGTGGAAAAGGGCATCGAAAACATGGTCCACATGATCGGTGTGATTCGAAAGGCCGGCATCAACCCCGTGGTCTGCATCAACCGGTTCTATACGGACACGGACGATGAGTGCGCCATCGTGCGCAAGGCCGCCGAGGCCGCAGGCGCCCGCTGCGCCGAATCCAAGCACTGGGAAAAGGGGGGCGAGGGATCCCTGGAATTCGCCGATGCCGTCATCGACGCCTGTGAGCAGGGCAACGACTTCGATTTCCTCTACCCGCTGGACATGAAACTGCGCGACCGGGTGGCCCTCATCGCCAAGGAGGTCTATGGTGCGGACGGTGTCTCCTGGGCCCCGGAGGCCGAGAGCAAGGCCAAGATGCTCGAGGAGGATCCCAAATACGCCGACTTTGCCACCATGATGGTCAAAACCCATCTGAGTCTCAGCCACGATCCGACCATCAAGGGCGTGCCCAAGGGCTGGACCCTGCCGATCCGGGACGTCCTGATCTACTCGGGCGCGAAATTCCTCTGCCCCTGCGCCGGCACCATCAGCCTCATGCCGGGTACGGGCTCGAACCCCGCCTTCAGGCGAATCGACGTGGATCCGGCCACGGGTAAGGTGTCCGGGCTGTTCTAGGAACGTCTGAACTGTCAACGGGCGTGTCGTTTAAGGTATTGAAAAGGGGCCCGGTCCTGTCCAGGCCCCTTCTTTTTTCCCATGCCTTGAGGATTGCCATGATCTATCTGCTGAGGCACGGTGAAATCGGATCCACCGGCGACAGGCGCTTCATCGGATGGACCGATGTGCCCCTCAACGAGAACGGCCTCCGCCAGGCGGAGAGCTGGCGGATGGAATTCGCCGGAACCCCCTTCGATCGTATCCTCTGCAGCGATCTGGACCGCACCCGCACAACCGCCCGCATCATCGCCCGGGACCGGGAGATAGGGGTGCAGGAGGTGCCCGACCTGCGGGAGATCCACCTGGGAGAACTGGAGGCGCTGCCCTTCTCCGAGGTCCAGGAGCGCCTCCCCAAGACCTGGCGGGAGCGGGGGAGGGATCTTTTCGCCTTCCGGCCGGCCGGGGGGGAGAGTTTTGCCGATCTGCAGCAGCGGGTCCTTCCGGCCTTTGAGAACATCGCCGGCGAGGCAGTCGGCAATATTCTCATCGTGGCCCACGGCGGGGTCAACCGGATCATCCTGTGCCACCTCCTGGGCATGCCGCCGGAAAACCTCTTTCGCATCGGCCAGGACTACGCCTGCCTCAACCGCATCGATGTCGGAAAGACCCCGCGCTGTATCGTGTCTCTGAACCAGTGTCTGGAATCTAACGTTCAGGGGCCATGTTGAGGGGACCATCCTCACCACCACCGCGTCCCCTGTTGTCATTTGATTCACGGACTACGGGACCGGGCCCCATCGGTCCATCAGGCGGCCGGCCCGCGCCGGACCCAGTTCCTCCATCATCTCGAAGGGACCCTTTTCCCATCTCAGGCCGACCCGGGCCGCCAGGTCCGTATCCTCCCGGCTGGCGATGCCCTCCGCCACCAGGAGGGTGGCAACACCCAGGCAGACCCCCCGGAAACGGTCGGATACCGCATCCACCTTCGCCATATCCACCGTCCCGGACAGATCCCAGTCCCGCCCCCTTTCCATCTGGGCCGTAATGACGGGGCAGGTCTCGTAAAAGGGCCCCAGGGCCTGGCCCAGGGAATGGGTCGCGTGAACGGCCAGCGGAATGCCGGTGTCATTCATCAGCGCAAAGGGCCCCCGGTCGATGCCGAAGGCGGCCCTGGCGGCCGCCTCGATGGTGGGGATACCAGCCATGTTCTCCCCCAGCATCCGGGCGGCCTCGTTCAGAAAGGGGACAAAAAAACGGTTGACCGCAAACCCCGGCGCGTCTTTGACGACGATGGCCGTCTTTCCGTGACGTTGGGCGAAGATCAGAGCCGCATCCAGCGTCTCCCGGCTGGTCCCCCCATGGGGAACCACCTCCAGGAGACGGTTCTTGACGGCCGGGTGGAAATAGTGGAGCCCGATGAACCGCTCGCCCCGCGTGGTGTTTTCCGCCAGCTCCCCAACCCGGAAGGTCGAGGTATTGGTGGCCAGCAGGGCACGCTCGTGGCAGATATCATCCAGTCTCCGGAACACTTCGGATTTGATCCGCCGATCCTCGAACACCGCCTCGATGACAAGGTCGGCGTCCGCCGCCGCTCGGAGCTCCACCGCGCCGGTGATCCGGCACAGGATCTCATCGGCCTCAGCCGGGGTGAAGATCCCCCGTTCCACCCCCTGGCCGAGGGTGTAACGGATCCGTGAAAAGCCGGCCGCTATCCGCGCCGCGTCCATATCGATCATAACGACGCCCATTCCGCTCTGGGCGATCCTCTGGGCGATCCCGCTGCCCATCTTGCCTGCGCCCACAACGCAATGGGGGGATGTCCGTGATAGTTGAACTTTCGTTTCCATGGGGGGGACTGTATCGTCCAAGGGGGAGACTGGCAAGAGGATTCCGGTTTACGGGCGCCCCCCCATCGATCGGCCAGGCATGGGCCGACTCAGAACCCGGCAATTTTCGATGAATCCACTTCCTCTCAGGCCTTCGTGTTTACCTGGGAGTCGGCCGTGGTCCCGGTGTTCGAATCCGTCGAGGCCGAATCGTTCTGTTGAAGGGATAACAGCGTATAGGGATTTATGGAAAAAAGGTTCATATTTTCGATATCCTGAAGGACCTGGGGACTGATATCGGACGAAGAAGAGGAACCATCGGAAGAGGAGGTGCTATCGGACGATGAATCGCCGGCGGCTTGTGCCTCCGCAGCGGATATCATGTTTTTCACCAGGGTGGGATCTGCTGCCATCAGCTTTACGTTCTCTTCGGAGAGCAATAAATCGGTCATGGCCCCATCGGAGGTGTTCGATCCCTGAGACCCGAGCAGGGTATCATAGATGGAGTTGGAGGTGTTCGATCCCTGAGTCCCGAGCAGGGTATCATAGATGGAGCTGTCCGATGCAGTCCCATCCTGAGCCTGGGGATCGAGGAGGGGGTCCTCTTCCAAATTCGCAATATTGTTTGACAGCGTTACGATGTCAGATGGGATGGCCGTCGAGGTCTGCGTCTGCGTGTCCGCTGTCTGTGTAGTTGAACCCTGCGTATCGACTGCCGGGTCTGAATTGGAGGATGTATTGTTGAGGGTCGTGTTGTTCAGAAGATAGTTGCTGATATCATTGATGCTTGACATAAAGAGCCCTCCTTGGTGTGTTGCCGTTACAATCTCCTGCCTCTCATGGATATCGGGATCGGGATCGACTCCCGGCAACTATTTCCCTGTCCCCCCGCCAATCTGAACCTTATTTCCTGTTCAAACCGCATTTTATACCTATTCATGGTGAAACAGCAGATTCCGTGCCAACTGTCAATTCATTCTGCTGAAGTCCAGCGGTTCTAACTGAACAGCCCATTAAACCCGGCCGTGTTCTGCCAGGGGGTCGTCGCAACTAGTCGCAAAATATTGCAAACTCTTTAAACTGTCTTCATGATATCTTTAAGAAGGGACCTTATTTTCGGAATAAGGAAAATCACAAGCGCCACAACGAACCCGAAAATCGATTCCCCCAACGAATGGGGAAATCACAGGAGGTATCCCATGAGAACACTGATCATCACCGCTATCGCCCTGGCAGCCGTCCTTTTCGGCTATCACCAGGTAAGGACCATGGAGGGCGCCATGAATACCAAAATAGAACAAACGCCCCATAAGACGGAAACAGCAGTCTTCGCGGGAGGCTGCTTCTGGTGCACGGAGTCCGATTTCGAAAAGGCCCCGGGCGTTATCGAGGCCATCTCCGGCTACACCGGCGGCCACACGGTCAACCCCACCTATGAGGAGGTCTCAGCAGGCGGTACCGGGCATGTGGAGGCCGTCAAGGTCATTTACGATCCGACCCGAACGAGCTATGCGGCCCTGCTGGACTACTTCTGGCATCATGTGGATCCGACAGACCCCGGCGGGCAGTTCGTGGATCGGGGGTCCCAGTACCGAAGCGTCATCTTTTACGCCAACGCGGAGCAAAAGCGCCTGGCCGAAGCCTCGAAGAAGGCCCTGGCAGCCGGGGGACCCTTTCACAAGCCCATCGTCACCGAGATTCTTCCCCTGAAGACCTTTTACCCGGCCGAGGCCTATCATCAGGACTATTACAAGAAGAATCCCCTCCGCTACAGGTGGTACCGGTACCATTCGGGCAGGGACCAATTCCTGGAGAAGACCTGGGCGGGGGTGAACTTTCATACGGACCAGGGAATGAAAAACGGGCCAGCCCCCATGGCGCCCTCCCCTATGGGCAAGGAAAAGAGCATGAAAGGGGATATGCGGTACCAGGTGCCCAGTGATGCGCAACTGCGAAAGCGTCTCACGCCCCTCCAGTACAAGGTGACCCGGGAAAACGGCACCGAACCGGCCTTCCACAACGCATACTGGAACAACCACAGGGCGGGTATCTATGTGGACATCGTATCCGGAGAGCCCCTTTTCAGCTCCACCGATAAATTCGACTCCGGGACAGGCTGGCCGAGCTTCACCCGGCCCCTGGTTCCGGGCAATATCGTTGAGAAGACGGACCACGGCTTTTTCATGACAAGAACCGAGGTACGCAGCAAGCACGGTGACTCCCACCTGGGCCACGTGTTCAAGGACGGACCGCCACCCACCGGGCTGCGTTACTGCATCGACTCGGCTGCCCTGCGCTTCATCCCCAAGGCCGATCTTGACAAGGACGGCTACGGCCAGTTCGACCATCTCTTTAAATGATACGCGCCCTCCGCCGCCGCCCCCACCCCGGCCCGTGTCACCCGCCCCCCGGTTCCGGGCGGGCATGGTCAGGGCCGGCGGAGGCAATTTTACCTGTCCAGGCAGAGCTTTCCCCCATATTTCCCCTTGACGGAGCCCATCCCCATATTTACTGTAGTGATATTATACGGACCGCCGCATCAATTCGCCAAATGATGACGGCGACGACAATTTATCGTGACGCTTTTCACACCCAGCGTGCTTTTATAAGGAGTGAGCCCATGTCTGTTATCATTGCAAGAAAACTGGTAGGTAGACTCAAGGACGACGAGGCGTTCCGCAAAGCCATCCGGTCCATGGATCATGCGAAAGCCTGGCAACTGATCCAGAAGGAAGGATATGAATGCACGGAGGAAGAAATCAAAAAGGCCTATGACAACTTCGGTTGCGGCATCACAGGCCCCAGGACGGCCTGGCGGGAGGCGGTTAAAACCATATGCCACCTGCCCCTTTCATATCCAGGCTCCCATGAGATCAGAAACTTCTAGGCCCTTGTCATATATTGTGATGACCCATAGCAGGAAACGGGGGCCTCTTGTCCATCCGGTCAAAGCCGGGAACCCAAAAAACAAAATCCAGCCGGTACCTCACGCAACGCCGGGGTACCGGCTGGATTTAATGACCGGCATCGGAGCTGCCCCACGCTCTTGAAGGAAAGGAACACCCGAATACCCCATGAATCGAGCGCTCCCCCCCATTGGTATCATCCATTCCGGTTTCAAGACCAAGGAGGCCTGCCCCATACAGGGCGCCTTTGGCCCCGACAACCGGGGCCACATTGAAATTTTCCCTGAATACGAGGCGGGATTGCAGGATATCGAGGGGTTCTCCCACCTCATTCTCATTTATCGATTCGACAGGGCCGGCGACGTCCAGCTGGTCAGGAAAACCTTTCTCGATGACGCGGCCCATGGCATTTTCGCCTCCAGGCACCCCTGTCGCCCCAGCGGCCTGGGCTTGACCATCGTTCAACTGGACCGGCGAAACGGCAATATACTCGACATATCCGGCATCGATGTACTCGATCAGACGCCCCTGATCGATATCAAGCCCTACGTTCCGAGGTTCGACTGTTTTCCGGAAGCGCGGGAGGGCTGGATCGCGGACAAGAAATGGCGTCCCAAACCTTCTGGAAGGGAATAGAGGCAGATTCAAATGAATGCATTACTGATCATGGTGGGTTCTTTCGCTGGCTACATCCTCATGTATCACCTCTACGGTAGAACCATCGGCAGCAGGATATTCGGCCTGTCCCAATCCGCCACGCCCCCCTCCGTAGCCCTTGAGGACGGCATCGACTACGTGCCCACCCGAAAGGAAATTATCTTCGGCCACCATTTTACCTCCATCGCCGGCACCGGCCCCATCGTGGGCCCTGCCATCGCCATCATATGGGGGTGGATTCCGGCCCTGGTGTGGGTCTTTGCGGGCAGCATCGTCATGGGGGCCGTGCACGACTTCGGCGCGCTGGTCATCTCGATGCGCAATCAGGGCAAATCGATTTCCGACTACACCGCCAAATACATCAACAGCCGGACCCGGTTGCTCTTCTTTCTGGTGGTCTTTCTGGAGCTGTGGATCGTGATCGCCGTGTTCGGGCTGGTGATCGCCGTCATCTTTGCCATGTACCCCCAATCGGTGGCCGCGGTCTGGCTTCAGGTGCCCATCGCCATGGGCATGGGCTACCTGGTCTATAAAAAGGGGATGAATGTCACCCTTCTTTCCATCTGCTCCATCTGCCTGCTGTACGTTTTCATCCTGGCGGGTGCCTATGTGCCCATCCAAATGCCCGCTGTGGCAGGACTGCCGGCCACGGGCGTGTGGACCCTGATCCTTCTGGCCTACGCGTTCAGCGCCTCGGTGCTGCCGGTCACCACCCTTCTCCAACCCAGGGACTACATCAATTCCCACCAGCTCCTGGTGGCCATGGTGTTGCTGATCCTGGGGGTTGTCGTCGCCTCCCTGGGAGGCCGGCTGGAGGTGGTCGCCCCGGCCCTTCAGGCACATCCCAGCGAAGCTCCCGCCATGATGCCCTTTTTGTTCATCACCATCGCCTGCGGCGCTATTTCGGGCTTCCACTCCCTGGTGTCCTCCGGGACCTCGGCCAAGCAGGTTAAAACCGAGGGAGATTCCCTCTTCATCGGTTTCGGCTCCATGCTCCTGGAGGGCGCGCTGGCCATCCTGGTCATCCTGGCCGTGGCCGCCGGCATCGGCATGGGGTACACGACGCCAGCCGGACACGTCCTGACCGGAACGGCCGCCTGGACTGCCCACTACGCCTCATGGACGGCCGCCTCGGGTCTGGGGACCAAGATTTCCGCCTTTGTGGACGGCGCGGCCAACATGATCATGGCGCTGGGCATTCCCAAGCAGTTCACCCTTGCCATCATGGCGGTTTTCGTGGCCTCATTTGCCGGCACCACCCTGGATACGGCCACCCGGATCCAGCGCTACGTGCTAAGCGAGGTATTCGCCACCCTCAAGCTCGACTTTCTCACGGGGAAATACACGGCCACGGCCATGGCGGTGGGCTCCGCCCTGGTGCTGGCCTTTGCCACCGGCGCCAGCGGGAGCGGCGCCCTGAAACTCTGGCCCCTCTTTGGCGCGGTGAACCAGACCCTGGCCGCCCTGGCCCTCATGGTCATCAGCGTCTACCTAAAGACCCGGGGCGGGTATAAGTGGCTCGTCTCGGGCATTCCGGCCGTATTCATGGCGGTGATGACCCTGTGGGCCTCGGGGGTGAATCAACGGCTCTTCGGGCAGTCACACAACCTGCTCCTCCAGCTGACCAACATGGTGATCATTTTCGTCACCTGCTGGATCAGCCTGGAGGGCCTCATCCGGTTCCTCAAGACCGGCGGCGGCAGGCCTGAAAAGCTGGCAGATTCCGAATTCCGGGGCCGGGCGCTCGAACCCGAAGAGGGATAGGGAGGCGACCTTCATGTCCGAAGAAGCCAAGGGCTCATGGATCGGGGCCCTCGGAAGGAAAACCCTTCGCCTCTGGCGCATCGTGGATACGGTGTCCCGCGCCAAGGCTGTTGACACCCTCACCGTGGAACTCGAGGAGTTGGAGAATATCTTCTCCCTTCTGGTGTTAGGCGCTTTTGTGGGTCTTCCCTCGCCCCCTATCCACCTCACCATGGATCTGATGCCCGAGATGCCCCATGAGTTTGAAAGGATGATAGAGAAGATCGGAACCGCCCACGACCCGCTGGGGGAGTTGTTTTCCGCCCTCGGCATCGGTTGAGGGAGCCCTTCGGTACTTCGAGCCTAATCAAGAATAAGGGTAAGCACCTACATTCCTGTCTTATGAAACCTGAACTTCATTTTTTCATCGGAAAGGGTGGCGTGGGCAAATCGACCACCGCCGCCCTGTGTGCCCTCTTTTCATCCCTTGCGGGCCGCAGGACCCTGCTGGTGTCCATGGACCCCGCCCATAATCAAGGGGATATATTCGAGAGCCGCTTCGGCGAAAAACCCCGGAAGGTACTCCCGACCCTGACGGTTCGGGAAATCGACGCAGACTACTGGATGACCCGGCATCTCAAGGAAACCCGGGATCAGATAAAAAGGACCTATCTTTACGAGAGCGCCTTCAACCTTCTGGACCACTTCAAGGTGCTCCAGTTCTCTCCCGGGCTGGAAGAGTATGCGCTTCTGCGCGCCTTTGAGGATGTCCTTGCCCATGCCGGGCACCAGGACCGTATCATCTTCGATATGGCCCCCACGGCCATCACGCTCCGCTTCTTCAGCCTTCCGGCCATTTCGCTGATATGGCTCGACGAGCTCACCAAGCTGCGCTCACTGATCTGCGAGAAAAAAGAAATCATCACGAAAATCCAGGGCCCCGGCCAACCGGTACAGGGGGATCGGGTGATGGAAAAACTGCACCATCTTGCGGAACGCCACACCCGGCTGCGCGACCGCCTCGTGTCCCAGGCTACACGAATCCATCTGGTCCTGAATAACGACCGGCTCTCCCTTGTCGAAGCCTCGCGCATCCGAAAACGCCTCGGAGACATGGACATCCGAATCGAGGACCTTCTGGTCAACCGGCTGCCCCCCGGCCAGTCGGCCGATGAAATCACACGCGCCTTCGAACCGGTGAAGTGCGCCACGCTGCCCCTGGCAACCGAGGCCCTGATCGGCCTTCCGGCCCTGCGCCGATTCCTCGAGACCCAGGGGGATATCTTTCCACGCCTCCTGTGACGGTCATCCCCCCTTCCCCTTTTTCCCATACTAGGCTATGTATCCGGAAGGGCACTGCGCCCGCAGCAAACAGTGACATCATCGAGGACAGCATGAGTTTCCACACCACCCCACAAACCGACATGTTCAGAGCGCTTTTCGATGCCCTGCCTGCATCGCTTTTCGTTGTTGATAGAGACGTAATCATCCGGGAAGCCAATGAAACGGCGCGACAACTCTTTTCAGATTCAGAGATGACGTTTTTAAAACGCCGCGCGGGGGAGGCGCTCAACTGCATCCACGCAACCCAAACCGCCCTCGGCTGCGGGCACGCGGCCGAATGCCGGGAGTGCATCATCAGAGATTCCGTTACCGAGGCATTTCAGGGCAGGCGAGTGGTCCGCCGCCGGGCAAAGCTGGAATGGGTCCGCAACGGCCAAATTACGCCAATCTATGCGCTGATCACCGCAAGCCCCTTCCTGTTCGAGGGAGAATCGCTCGGACTTCTCGTCATCGAGGATATAGGCGAGATCGCCGAGCTGCAGCGGCTGATCCCCATCTGTTCCATCTGTAAGAAGGTGCGGGACGACAAGGAAGCGTGGCTGCGGATCGAAACCTATATGAAGGAGCTCTGGGACGTGGATTGCTCTCACAGCCTGTGCCCGGAATGCTTGAAAAATGAATTGGCAAAACTGGCGGATCGTCGGTAGTACCCATCCTCACCAGGCCATCGATCATAATCCCGAAAGCATAGGTCCCCATGCCGGAGAAACCACCCCAAACAGTCCTGATCATCGAGGATGATCCCAACACCTCGAAGCTGGTTCGCCTGTACCTGGAGAGGGAGGGTTTCCGCGCCCTGTCGGCCGGAGACGGCGAGAGGGGTCTGACCCTTGCCGAGCGTCACCGGCCAAATCTTGTCATTCTCGATCTGATGCTGCCCCAAATGGACGGTTGGGAGGTTTGCCGCCGCCTGCGGACCCAGTCCAACGTTCCGGTGATCATGCTCACGGCCAGAGGAGAGGAGATCGACCGGGTGGCCGGTCTGACCCTGGGCGCAGACGACTATGTGGTCAAGCCCTTCAGCCCGCGGGAGTTGGTGGCCCGGGTGCAGGCCGTGCTGCGGCGGGCGCCGAGAGCGGCACCGCCCCCCGGCAAGGTGCTGTCCCAGGGCGAGGTAGATCTCGATCTCGGCAAACGCCGGTTGCAGGTTTCCGGCCGCGAGGTCTCCCTGACGCCCCACGAGTATGCCCTTCTGGAAGCGCTCATGTCCGCTCCCGGCCGCACTTTCACCCGGGACGAGCTTCTGGAGCGTCTCTATCCCCGGGGGGAGGCGGTGGTGATCGACCGGGTGGTGGATGTGCACGTGGGCAAGCTGCGCCAGAAAATCGAGACAAATCCCTCCGATCCCGGCTATATCCTGACCGTGCGCGGCATCGGCTACCGTTTTGCCGACTGAGCCCGCAGGCCGGCATGGAGGCCCATCCGTGAAGATCCCCCTCATCGTCAAACTCCTGTCCATTACCTTGGCCGTCAGCGGGTTCATGGTGGCCATGGTGTGGTTCGCCATCGACACCCTGGCGGCCGGGTATTTCGTGACGCTCATGGACAAGTACCATATCTCGCCGGAACCCGCCCATGATATGTTTGTGCACGCGGTTCACCGCTACCTGATCTGGGCCTTCCTGGCGGCCGTTTTCCTGGCAACGGGCCTGAGTTTTCTGCTGATGCGAAAGGTGCTCAAGCCCTTGACGCGCATGACCCTCATCACCCGGAAAATCGCCGCCGGAGACTTTTCCGTGCGGGTCCCCGCCGGTGCCGCGGATGAGGTGGGTCAATTGGCACGCGCCTTCAACCGTATGGCCGAAAGCCTCGAAAAGCTGGAAAAGCTGCGCCGGAATCTCATGATCGACGTGGCCCATGAGCTGCGTACCCCCTTGACCAATATCCGCGGGTACCTGGAAGCCCTGGTGGATAAAGTGGTCCCCCCATCGCCCCAGACCCTGACCCTGCTCATGGATGAAACCATGCGGTTGGCCGCCCTGGTGGAGGATGTACTCCAACTGGCCCGGGCCGATGCCGCCCATGGACGTCTGGTATTCGAACCCGTCGCCATCACCCAGGCACTGGACCGCGCCCTGGCCTCCTTTAGACCGGTCTTCGACCAGAAGGCCGTTACGGTCCGGCTTCAGATGCCCCCCCGCACTCTGGAGGTGCCCGCCGACCCCGGACGAATCACCCGGGTGCTTCGGAACCTGCTGGATAATATGGCCCGATACACTCCGGAGGGCAGCCAGGTAAACATCGCGCTGGAAGCCCTTTCCGGCCAGGTGAAGCTCGAATTCTCGAATCCCGCCCCAGGGCTGACGCCCGAGGATATCCCCTTTGTCTTCGAGCGGTTTTTCCGGGGAGAAAAGTCCCGCTCGCGGGAGCACGGCGGCGCCGGCATCGGACTGGCCATTGTCAAGGAAATTGTGGAGGCCCACGGCGGCAGGATCGAGGCCTCCCTGGTGCAGGGCTCCCTTCACATCACCCTGAGCCTTCCCCGTCCGGGCGGACTATCACGATGACCATTGGCGTTGATAAAGGTCTCCGCTTCATCGTCGATATATGAAACGTGAAACACGTTCATTTTTCAAACACCCCTTAACCCTGAAGGATCGGACGAAGCAATAAACGATGCTCAGCCTCTTGGACTGCACGCCCATACCCCAGTTTGCCATCGATGGAACGCACCGGATCACCCACTGGAACAGAGCCATCGAACAGCTCACGGGATTTGCCGCCACGCAGATGATCGGCTCCCGGGATCAGTGGCGGCCCTTCTATCCTGAAGGGCGCCCCGTGCTGGCGGACCTGATCGTGAGTAACAACCAACAAGAGATGATGCGCCATTATCGTCTTCACGGTGTTACCAGATCCACCATCATTCCGAACGCCTGGGAAGCCACGGATTTTTTCGAGGACGTAGGGGGAAAGGAGCGCCACTTGTATTTTCTGGCAGCGCCCATTCGGGATACCGGCGGAAACATTATCGGCGCGATCGAAACCGTTCAGGATATCACCCAGCGTGTTTTAGCTGAAAACGAACTGCGGGAGAGCCAGGAACGCTACCGTACCCTGACGGAACAAGTCGCCGATGGGGTCGCACTGATACAGGATCAAAAATTGTGTTTCATCAATGAGGCCTTTGCCCATATCTTCGGGTACGCACAAGTGAATGACCTCTTGGGAAAACATTTCCGCAGACTGCTATCCGGTCGCAACAGGGCCATGTTCCAGCGCGGGTGCGCCGATACCTTCACCAAGGGGCGGCGACGCGACGATAAAATCCTTGAATTGCGCTGTATCGGGGCCAATACCATGGAATTCTGGATCGAAGCCCACAACAACGTGATCACCTGGAATGGCAGAAAGGCCTTGCTGACCACCATCCGGGATATTTCCCGCCGTAAATACCGGGAATTGACCGAAAAGGAGGAAACGCGCCACCTGAAGAAGGAAAACGTGAGGTTGAAATCTCAACTGATACCGCGGCATGGCCTGGGACAGATGGTCGGCAGGAGCAGCGCCATGCAGCTCGTCTATGAGAACACTATCAGGGCGGCCTCCTCCAATGCCAATATCATCATCTATGGGGAATCCGGCACCGGCAAGGAACTGGCCGCCCGCACGATACATGCCATCAGCGATCGGCATGAGGCCCCCCTGGTGGTGGTGAATTGCGGTGCCATCCCCGAAACCCTCTTTGAAAGTGAGTTTTTTGGGCACCAGAAGGGTGCCTTTACGGGCGCGACCAGCGAAAAGACCGGCTTTCTGGAAAGCGCCGTGGGCGGATACCTCTTTCTGGACGAGGTCGGTGAAATCCCGCTCCACATGCAGGTCAAGCTATTGCGATTTCTTGAGGGGGGCGAATTCACGCCGGTGGGCGCCACGCGGGCCAGGAGAAGCGACGCGCGCATCATTGCCGCCACGAACCGGGACTTGAAATCCCAGGTGAAAAAGGGCCTCATGCGGGAGGATTTTTTCTACCGGATCCACGTGATCCCGATCCATATCCCACCGCTCCGAAAGCGCATGGATGATCTGCCCCTCCTGATTTATCATTTCCTGGACAAACTGGATCATCACCCAAAGGACAGGATCCTATCGGACAAGGCCATCAGAGCCATGCAGGATTACAGATGGCCGGGAAATGTCCGGGAATTGAAAAATGTGATCCAGCGGTATGTGACCTTCAACCAGATTGAATTTCTGGATGTGACCGGGCAGGGGGTGGATGAAATCGGACCCAAGGGAACCGCCTGTATCCCTGAAATCGGGGACGGCTTTAAGCTGGGCCGGGTACTGAAACAAGTGGAAAAGGGAATATTGCTGAAAGCCATGGAGCGGGAAAAGGGAAACCGGACCCGGGCCGCAATTGCGCTGGGCATCGAGAGGAGGTCCTTGCAGCGAAAGTTGCAAAAGCATGGGATCGGATAAATAGCCGCCTCGTGCAGTCCTCTACCGGGACACAGTGACGCAGCAGTGCGGCAGAGTGCCGCATGTGGCTGAATCCGACCTGAATCCAACGGTTGACCTGAAGACGCAATGCCTCAGGTGCGACCCCCTGTCGCACCTATCGGCTTAACCCACATCGAATTCCCTTCCGAACTAAAAAAATAACATTATCATAACAGACGCTTATGATAAATCCAGGTTTTTGGCACACATTTCGCTGTATCGGTTTCCGGTTGCGATGAACAGGGTAATTCCAAGCTGGCTCCCTTAAGGCCCCAAAGGTGTGTGTTGCTGGAGTCGGGCCCCGTATCATCGACGCAATATAATTTTGCATTAGAGGAGGGCGCATGTAATGGCGGGAAAAGCGAAACAGTTGATCGATTCGATCATTGCACAGCGGTCGAAGGGAAATCCGTCCGTCGCAAAAGTTGTAAAAGCAAAATTTATTCTAAAGGGGATAAACCCCGATGATTTTGGCGCCACGAGTGCCGATGATCCGGCCGTTATCGGGCAGCTGCAAGCCCTGGCCAAGGAACTTGGCGTCACTGTATGACACCATACGAGGAGAGCAAGCATGAAAACAGCGTATTCCATAAAAACCACCCCTGAGGAAGTTTCCAAGGACATTCAAAGTCAACTGGGCCCCAGCGAACCGAAGGCAGTTGTCTTTTTTGCCTCCTGCGCTTTTGCCCCGGAGGCCATCAGCCGGGAGATGCAATCGGCGTTTCCGGGTGTCAGCGTTTTCGGATGCACCACGGCCGGTGAGATTATCAGCGGGAAAATGCTGAAGCGTTCCGTTGTGGCCATGGCTTTTGACGATAAGAGCCTCGAACAGATCAGCCTCAGTCTCATTGAAGACATAACGAGCAAAACGGCCGTAGAGGATGCCCTAGGCGTCTTTGAAAAACAGTACGGCTGCGCCATGATGGATTTTGATCAGGAGGCATATGTCGGGTTGATCCTGGTGGATGGGCTCTGCAAGTGTGAGGAAAAACTGATCGATAGGATCGGCGATCTTACCAATGTGCTTTTCATCGGCGGCTCAGCCGGGGATGACCTGCAATTCAAGCAAACGTACGTTTTTGCCAACGGAAAAGCCTATCCGAACGCGGCGCTGCTGGCACTGCTCAAGCCCCGGGCCGGATTTAAGACCATCAAGACGCAAAGCTTCAAGGTGCTCGATCAGCAACTGGTGGCGACCCGCGTCAATGAAGCCAACCGAGAAGTGCTCGAGTTCAACGGGAAAAATGCCGCGGCCGCTTATGCCGAGAGCGTCGGTGTCGCTGTTGAAGACGCCCCGAAGCATTTCATTTCCAATCCGGTGGGCTTGCTTGTGGATGGAGAGCCCTATGTCCGGAGCCCCCAGCAGATTAAAGCGGATGGTATGGTGTTCTACTGCAACATGAAGGAAAAGATGCGACTGTCCATCCTGGAAACAACGGATATTGTTTCTGATACAAGAGATGTCATTTCCGCGACGAAGGCCCGAATGGGAAACATCGGCGCCATCATCAATTTCAACTGCATCCTTAGGACGCTGGAGTTGGAAGACAAGGGACTTGCGGATGCCTATGGAAACCTATTTACCGATATTCCCACCATCGGCTTCAGCACCTATGGCGAACAGTGCGTCGGACATGTCAATCAGACCGCAACCATGCTGGTTTTGAAAGCTTGCGCTTGAGGTTACCCATAAAGATCGGGAGGTGGCGAATGCCAAAACGTCTTAATACAGGATTACTCGTCAGGATAGCCGTTTGGGGGATTCCGGGGGTTGTCGCCCTCCTTACAATTATGACCTGGACATGGCTCGCCACCGCCTCTGCACATATCGAAGTGCTTCGGAAACTGGTCCTGGCCTTCGGTCTCATCGGTGTCACCTTCGGCATTCTGGGGGCGCTGCTGATCAGCCGGCGGTTCGCCGGCGGTCTTGGCGACAGCCTGCAGCAACTCCTTCGTGGCAGCGAATATTGTTTGGCTGCCTCTCGACAGATATCATCCGCCGAGGAACTTCTAGCCAACGGAACTTCGAGCCAAGCAGCTTCCATTGAAGAGACCTCCAGTTCTCTGGAAGAGATCTCCGCAATGGTTCGCAAGAGTTCCCAGAACGCCCAGGAGGCCAGTTCTCTGTCCGAGGCTACCATGAACAAATCGGATATCTGCTCCAGTGACATGCTGGATATGGCCACGGCCATCGCAGATATCATCGCCGCCAACAAGGAAACCCAGAAGATCGTCAAGGTCATTGACGGCATCGCCTTTCAGACCAACCTGCTGGCGCTCAATGCCGCTGTGGAGGCCGCAAGGGCAGGCGAGGCGGGGGCCGGCTTTGCCGTTGTGGCCGACGAGGTGCGCAGTCTTGCCATGCGGGCTGCTGAGGCCGCCCATACAACCGGAGAACAGATACAGGGCACCACCGACAAGATCAACTCGGCTATGGACATCGTTACCAAATCCCTCGAGACTTTTTCAGAGGTTACAGAAAATACAGTCAGCGTAAACACCCTGGTAAAGGAAATTGCGGAGGCCACGGCCGAGCAGGCCCGAGGCATCGAGCAGATTAACGGGGCGGTGTCGGAAATCGATCAGGTGCTTCAGCAAAACGCCGCCAGTGCCGAGGAAACAGCCGCCGCATCCAGGCAGCTGGGTGATCAGCTCCAAGAGATGATTTACAATGTTACGTCTCTGGGGAAACTTTTTTCCGTAACCAAGCACATGGCAGCAAACGCATCGGCCGAAAGCACCGATTACGATCAAAGGCAATCGCTGCCAATGGAGGTGGATACGGTTCCCATTCAAGCCTAGCCCAGTACGCCCATCCCCGAAACATCCATCGCGGTATTGCATCCGACGAGCATCTGAATTATGGTCCCCGGAGAAGAAGGAGGCGCCTTCAAGGCCTCATCGATCCGGATGGCATCGGTGCAACGGAAGGTGGGCTTTCCCGCGTTGGGAAAAGGAGTAAGGGGGATGAACGAATCTGCCGATGGGGCCATCTGGGACCTGCAGGGATATTTTCCGGAATTCAACGGTCCCCGGATGCTGACGTTCAAGGCTCGGCTGCAGGGGGATCTGGACTCGCTGACCCGACGTGCGGGCCAGTTGCCGGCCCTGGGCGCGGACAGTGGACAGGCCTGGGAAACCGTGATGGTTCAGGCGGAGGATCTAAAGAGCCGCCTGGAGCACCTTTCCTCCTATCTGGACTGTCTCGAATCGGCCCATGCCGATGTGGAGGCCTATGCGGTGGAGCGGACCGCCGTCTCCACGCTCTTTGCCGGGGTCGAAAAACTGGATGCCATCTGTTTGAAGGCCTTCAAGGAAACCCCGGACACCTTCTTCCAGGACTGGATCGCCAGCCAGGCCCTGCGGCCCATCGCCTATCCTCTTCAACGCATGCGTCAGCGGGCCGGTTTTACCATGAGCCTGGCCCAAGAGCTGCTGGCGGCCGATTTGAACGTGGATGGCATCAAGGCATGGGAGCGTCTCTATGAGCGCATCACCGGGAAATTGGTGTTCGAGTTCGTGCCCCCCCGGGGCGAAACGGAAATACGGCCCATCTCCCAGTGGCGCGCCCTGATGTCCGATGAGGACCGGCAATTGGGCCGGGCCGCCTTTGAAGGCGGCAACCGGGCCTGGCAAAGCATCGAGGAGACCTGCGCGGCAGCACTGAACGCCATTTCCGGCACCCGGCTGACCCTCTACCGTCATCGCGGAATTGCGCACTTCCTGGACATGCCCCTCGTCCAGGCGGGCATCCGTCGCGAAACCCTGGAGGCCATGTACAGCGCCATCCATCGGAAGATCGCGGTGCCACGGGAGATCCTGCGGGTGAAGGCCGGCCTCATGGGCCGCAAGGGGATCGGCTTTTTCGAACGGGAGTCCCCCCTGCCGCTGCCCCATGGCACAACCGGCCGATACACCTGGACCGAGGCCCTCGACAGGGTGGGCGCCGCCTTCGACCGGGCCTATCCGGCACTGGGCGAGTATTTCCGCATGCTTCTCGATCGTCGCTGGATCGAATCCCAGGCCAGGGCCAACAAACGCCAGGGAGCTTTCTGCACGGGCTCCGCCGTGACCAACGAGCAGCGCGTCTTCATGACCTTCAGCGGCGACATGGGCAGTCTGACCACCCTAGCCCACGAGGTGGGGCACGCCTGGCATGAGCATCTGCTGCGCGAGACCCGTCCCATGGCCAGGCGCTATCCCATGACGCTGGCCGAAACCGCCTCGGTTTTCGCCGAATCCATTTTTAGCCAGGGCCTGTCTCGGGACGACCACATCGCCGATGTCCAGAAATTGAAACTCCTGGATGCCCAGCTGACCGACGCGGCCGTCATGCTACTGGATATCACGACCCGATACGAATTCGAGAGCGCCTTTTATGAGCAGCGGATGGACGGCGAGGTATCCGTATCCCGGTTGAAAGCGTTGATGGTGGATACTCAGCGCCGCATCTATGGCGATGCCCTTCTGGAGGATGGCGTCGATCCGTACTTCTGGGCCTCCAAACTGCATTTTTATTTCACTGGCATCAGCTTCTACAACTTTCCCTATACCTTCGGCTTTTTGCTGACCCGGGTCCTCATCGGGCGGTTCGAGAAAGAGGGTCCCGCCTTCCTCGCGGAATACGAACGGCTGCTGAAGCGTTCCGGCAGTGCCACTGTTGAAACGGTCGTCAGCGAGAGCCTGGGATTGGACCTCACCTCTGTGGATTTCTGGTCTCGCTCCCTGGAGGGACTGCTGCCCCTGCTGGAGGTATATCGCACGATGGGGGAAAGCCTGTTAGCGTGACCGATTGCCCATAGCCTAAATCCCATACAAATGGTTAACCGATGGACCCAATAAAAATTGAGGCGGCGGACCGTGAGTTCGTCAACAAACTTCACAGGCTCAGATCAAAGCTGACCCACAGGCAGGCGCAATGGGAAAACCGATCCCTCAGGCAGTCCTTCTTCCGAAACGCCCCTCTGCCCGCGGCGCTGCTGCTGATCGTCGCCGCCGGTTTCATCCTGTTTCATATGAGCCGGACCTCCGGCCCAACAAAGGCCGGGCAGCCGGCCGCCGCCCCCCCCGTAGCCAAAAGGCCGGCGGTGGAAACGCCGCCGGGCGTCCCGCCGCCGCTGGCGGAAACACCTGCCCGTGATAAGGGACCTACAACGCGGGCCGCCTCCCCCGCCAGGGGGCCCGAGCCCGAAACCGTTCAGGGGAATATCGAACAGATCACCACCCTGGCCTGCCGGGGTGTCAAGGATCACCTGCCCCTCGGCAAAGGGGATACGTTTCAGCTGGCCCAGGCCTCCCGGGTCTACATCTGGATGAGGGTCAGATCAAAGAGGCAACCCTTCGTCATCAGGCACGTCTACTATCTCAACGGTCACCGGTACTGTGAGGTGCCGCTGAGGATCCTGTATCCCCGGATGCGCACCTGGAGCTATGTGAGCCTCCAGAAAGCGAAACTGGCCGGCCAATGGACCGTGAAGATTACCTGCAAGGGGAAACTGCTGAAAACCGTGAGCTTCGAGGTGAACCGATAGGGGGGCCCGTCGCTTCAAATCCGTTAGGAAAATAAGCTGCTGGAGGAAACATGAATGATTATCTGCTGTCCGGTTTACTTGGCATAGTCGAGGGATTGACGGAATTTCTTCCGGTCAGCTCCACCGCCCACCTTCGCATCGCCGAGGCGCTCGCGCACATCGATCTGTCTTCTGGCTACTGGAAGATGTACACCATCGTGATCCAGTTGGGGGCTATCTTGAGCCTCCCGATCTATTTCAGGTCTGAGATCAGAAGGTTTCTGTCCACCTTCCCCCAGGGGGAAAACAACGATCGGACCCCGCTGACCCACCCCCTCGGTTTGACGGCCGTGGCGTTTGTCACCACCGCCATTCCGGCCTTCCTGCTGACCAAGATCATCGGCCAGCATCTGGAGAACCTCTTCATCATGGGTTGGTCCCTGGTCATCGGCGGCGTGGTGATGTGGGTTGTCGATGCCCGCAACGCCGCATCCGAAGCCGCCGGACCGGAAGCGTCCGAGGGGGGACGGATCCATACCTGGCGCATGGACTCCATGGGGCTGGGACAGGCCGTCTGGATCGGGGCCTGCCAGATCCTCTCCGCGGTCTTCCCCGGCACCTCGCGTTCCATGTCCACCATTGCCGCAGGGCAGCTGGCGGGGATGTCCCGTTCCGCTGCGCTGGAATTCTCCTTCTTTCTCTCGATCCCGACGATGGTGGCTGCCACGGGTTACGATCTTCTGAAGTCCCTGCTTCCCGGCCACGCCAACCCCATCGGAACGACCCACATCGATGCCCACGGCTGGATTCTCCTGGCCATCGGTTTCATCGTGTCCTTTTTAGTGGCATACGCCGCCGTGGCCTGGTTCATGGGCTGGGTGCGGCGCCGGGGGTTCCTGCCCTTTGCCATCTACCGGATCATCGCCGGAACCGGCGTGCTGATCTGGGCCCTGGGGGGGGGCGGATCATGACCGCGCTTACCAGAACTTCCAGTCGTTCTTGAGATCCAGCGAGGTGATAAACTCCGAGTTCTGATAGGTCTCGCCGCTCATATCTTCCTGGTAATAAAAGAACTTGTGACGGAAGGAGAGGCTCAGGTGCGAGGTGATGACGGCGGAGATGACATTGTTGATTTCGCTTCTGATCTGCCACCGATTGTTTTGTCCGCCGCGAATGCCGCTGAAGGTATCGAGACTGAAGGTATAGATAAAGTGGGAAAGGAAAGGGACGTGGGCATCACAGATAAGCTCGACACCGTAAAGGGCATCCTCGGAGGGGTCTTGAATCTGCTTTTCGACACCGAACCCCAGTTTCCAACTAAACTTCTTATGCTCCGTGGCGACCCCCAGCGTCTCCCGGAGTAAGATCGGACGCAACCCGTCCACCTCCGCCACGACCGTGTCGCAGCGGAACTTGTTGTAGGGTTTGATGGTGTCGCTGAGGTTATATTCATACAGGAAGGTGCCCCTGAGGATGTTGTTCAAATAGGCATTGTCCTGGCGGCTGTAAAGCATATAGGGGCTGATGACGAAGCGGTTGTATTTATTGTAGAAGGTGATATCGATGCGGTTTTCAAGGCCCCATTTATTATAGCTCTTGGTCGGTTGACCGGGCGGCGTATCGATGGTGTCGCCCCGCTTGACGCTGCTGTTGTCCACGAAGTTGGACAGGGTGGCATCGACGGTCGTCCGGAATCTCCTGTCCAGGTAATCGAAATTTTTGCTTAAAATAACCCGTTTATGCTTCAGATCCTCCGTCAGCAGGTCCGTTACTGTCAACCATGTGTTGCGGTAGGCGATTTTCCTGCGCAGCCGGTGCTGGAGCATCTGCATGGCCACCTGGGTGGCTGCCACCCGATATCTCTGATTGCCTGACAGGGGATATCCCTGGACGCTGATCCCCCCATCCTTCTCCAACCCCGCAATCACGAGCCCCTCTTTTTCTTTCTCAAGGGCGGTCAATTGTTTGCCCGTCAACGAAAAGATGAAAATGGAATAGTCCCGGTTGACCATGTCCAACAGATCCGCATATCTGAGCTTCTCATTGGCGGACGAGGGATTCAGGGTGCCCTGCTCGACCATACCGAGCTCACAGTTGAACCGGTCCCTCAGCAGCTGCGCCAACCGCAGGTCATCCACCTGGCAGGTCGTACCGCTCAGATTGGCAACAAGCCTTTCTTCCTCTTGCGCGAACTTCCGCTTCCACAGGGTGAGACGGTTTTTGAAATCCAGATAGGTAAAATTGGTGGTGGGGATGGGCTTGGCGTGCTTCGCCTGCAGGGCCTGAACCTTGATGGTACCATTCAGGACGAGTTTCATCACATAGAAGTCCACATCCTTATCGACGATGATAATGGACCGGCCATCGGCAAGATCCAGACGTGATGCCTTGGTCGAAAAGAACCGGCCGGTGGCATCTCCGCCGCTGATGGCCATCCCGATTTCCGGATAGGTTTCGAGGATGTCGGCCGTGTTCTTCAGCCGCTGACCGGAGAGCAGGATGATATAGTGAATGCCGGCTGCCCGGATCTGCTTCAACAGCGGCGCGAGGGCCTCTTTGGATTCCTCCAGGGTGTAGCCGTACAGGTCTTTTTCGGCCATGTCGAAGCGGATCTTCTCTGAGGATACGCCCAGAAAGGCGATTCGGGTCCCCTCCCGGTCGACTGTAAACCAGGGAGTGAAAACCGGTTTGCCGTTTTTAACGATATTGGATGACAGCAGGTGCACCCTTTTGTTTTTCCCAAGGAACTCGAGATTGAGGGTGCCGATTTGAAGATCTTTGGAGGATACCAGGACGGCATCACAGCCGAAATCATTCAGAAAATCCATCATGATCGACCCTGCGCTGTACTTGGACAGCGTCCCGGGATACAGGGCATTGCCCAGATCCAGGTAACAGTCGATGCCGTTGTGCTCGCGTTGGAAATCGATATTCTGCCCCAATCGAAGCAGGGGGTCGGTTTTGTCCTGGTTGTCGACGCGAAGGGAAAATCTCCCTTGCAGGTTCGATGTGACCAGCAAAGACAGATGCTTTTCAGCCTCGGCCGAGGGGATGACCAGAACCAGCATCAGCAACAGGGTCAGCAAGCCTACCGTGCCGATTTTGCACCACATGGCAATCCTCTTGTTTGTCAACGGTGCGACGCGCCCCCTTTGCCTGCTCAGTGAATGGTGGAAAGGGGGCTCTCAGGTGTAGGTGCCCTCCGGGCGAGGGCATCATCCGTCTTTCGGATCAGGACGGCATGGGCGGCCTTGACCGCCGCCAGTTCGGCCAGGGCCTTATCCCTGGCTTTTTGCAGGTCTTCGGCCAGCGCGGTGGCCTGTCCCAGTTTAGTGGAGATCTCGCCGATGGCCAATCTGAGGGAGGACAACGCCAACTCTTTCTTTGCCAGGTCTTTTTTCAGTTTCTCAAGCTTCATGGAAAGATCTTGCATCTGCTGAGCCTGTTGGTGCTCGGCAAGGTCGCGTTCTCGGTTGAAGGCATCCTTCTGCCGGGCCATCCGTTCTTTGAACGTCCGTATCTGACTGGTCTGCCGTTCCTTGAGGGACGCATTCTGAGCCGTCAGCCGTTCAATCCGGGCGGCACTTTCCCTTTCCGCCTTCTGGATCGATCCCTCGAGGGTGTGGATCTTATCGGCCTCGGCGGCCATATCGTCGGTATACTTTGTATTCAATGCGGTCAACTCGTCAGACAGCTGTTTGCTCTGGGCCTCAAGGTCCTGGACGCGACTCTTGTATTGTGAATTCACTTTACTGAGGACGTCATTCTCCCTTTCGATAAGCGGCACGCGCTTTTTTAAAACACTGTTTTCCGCCAAAAGGTGGCCATTGATAGACGCCTGATCCTTCTTTATCGCCGCGGTGCAGGATACACAGAATGTCAGCAGCAAAAACGCCATGCCCTTCATCAGTGCGTCCAAGCGGCCATTGGTTTTGGGAAACATTGCAGAACTCCTCTGAAATTGACATGCGATGCAATTTTCGAACCGTTCACCCAACTCCCAGTCCCCACCGCGGAGTTGGATACTTTCCTTATATCACATTCGGAGACGCAGGATAGCCCCTATTCGTGTGTCCCGGCATAATTTCCCGGGCCCTCGAAGCGTCCTATACGCCCTATAAATAGGTTAAAATGCTGAAGTCCCAACCCAAGAGCTGGAAGAGACGTGCTTTTCTGCCGAAAACCTATTCATCGCGCTTGCCGAAATCAAGCATTTTATACCCAACAACTCATATTTGCGGGATATGAAATGATGCCGGATCTGTCGGCATGGCTGGATGACAGCCAGCCCCCTAGCTTGCACATCGGCAGATGATCTCAAAACTTGAAAATTATTGTTCGTCAAACGTTCTATTTGACAAGTCCGAGATGAAATGGCTATTTTGGGGGGAAGCATGAAGGGAAAACGCTTGATGAAGGTACGAAACACACGGAGGGCCGCCGCCGCGGGCACGACAGCTCGGGTTGCGGGGGCTGACCAGGCCGAATAGAGATAACCGCGCCACGGGCTGCTTCCAGGGTCCGTGGCGCTTTTCCTAAAAAGCCCCGGATCCCGAAAAGCGGTTCAGGGCTTTTTTTATTGGGGAGAAACCGATCATGGAGCCAGCACCAAACATCCGATTGGCGCAACGCATGTCCCAATTGCCGCCTTACCTCTTCGGCATGATCAACAAAATGAAGATGGAAAAACGGTGGGAGGGCGCCGATGTCATCGACCTGGGCATGGGCAACCCCGTGGATCCCGCGCCTCAGCAGGTTATCGGCAAACTGGTGGAGGTCGCCAATGATCCCAAGGCCCATCGCTACCCGGTGGCAGACGGTATGCGCAATCTACGTCGTGAAATCGCCAAGAATTACCAACAGGATTATGGCGTCACGCTCGACCCCGACGCCGATGTGATCTGCACCATCGGATCCAAGGAGGGCATCTCCCACATGTGTCTTGCCCTCATCGGTCCCGGAGATTCGGTCCTTGTGCCGGCGCCGGCCTTTCCCGTCCATATTTATGCCGCCATTATCGCCGGCGGCAGCGTCATCCGGATCCCCCTCACCCAGGAAGATGCATTCATAGAACATATTCGATTCATGTGTGAAAACGTCTCCCCCCGTCCCAAGGTCCTGTTTCTGAACTATCCCCACAATCCCACGGGCATCGTGTGCGATATCTCCCTGTTTGAACAGGTAGTCCGGCTGGCAAAGAGATACGGCTTCGTCGTCATTCAGGATTTCGCTTACGCCAAGATCACCTTTGACGGATACCAGGCGCCCAGTTTCCTGCAGGCGCCGGGCGCCATGGAGGTGGGGGTGGAATTCGGTTCCTTCTCAAAATCCTACAACATGGCCGGTTGGCGCCTGGGCTACTGTGTGGGAAACGGTGATCTCATTGCCGGGTTGCGTAAAATCAAAGGCTACTATGACTACGGCGTCTTCTCCGCGGTCCAGGTGGCGGGAATCATGGCCCTGCGCCATTGCGAAGATGCAATTGCCAAGCAGGTGGGGATTTATCAAAGCCGCCGGGATACCCTTTGTGAGGCATTGGAGCGCATCGGCTGGCCGGTGACGCCTCCCCTGGGCGGCATGTTCGTCTGGGCCAAAATCCCGGCGCCCTTCGGCCGTATGGGATCCATGGAGTTTGCCGTCCAGATGATGAACCGGGCCAATGTCGCCCTGGCGCCTGGGATCGGATTCGGGGAGGAGGGCGAAGGGTATGTCCGCATCGCTCTTGTGGAAAACGAGCACCGCATCCGCCAGGCAGTCCGCCAGATGCGCCGTGCCATGCAGGAGATGGGAGAAGAATAGGGAACGCCGCGGGAGGGGGGGGGACCTGCCGAACACCGAAGCCCAGGGGATGGAGCATGGCACGATAGGCTTGAAACCTCCCCTTGTTGTATGGATTATCATTCATTCTCCGGTTCAGGAAAATTGATGAAGATCCCTTTG
>CAYOXD010000017.1:0-31849 GCA_964407825.1 uncultured Desulfobacterales bacterium
CCCAGTGCATCTCGGGCGCCTACGCGGCAGAGTCCGCCGACAGCGAACCATTTCAAACGATTTTGAAACGCACCGAATCCTTTGCCGAAAAGACCGGCCGGCGGCCGCGCATTTTGATGGCCAAAATGGGCCAGGACGGTCACGACCGGGGGGTAAAGGTGGTTGCCACGGCGCTGGCGGACATGGGCTTTGATGTGGACCTGAGTCCCATGTTCCAGACACCGGAAGAGGTGGCCCGGATGGCCATGGATAACGATGTGCACATGGTGGGAGCATCGACGCTGGCCGCCGGGCACAAAACGCTGGTGCCGGCCCTCATCGAGGCGCTCAAAGCCGGTGGCGCCGAGGACGTAATGGTCTTTGCCGGCGGTGTGATTCCGCCAAAGGACTACGATCTATTGGTTGCGGCGGGTGTTGCGGGCGTATTTGGCCCCGGTACCCCCATTACCGAGTCGGCCGCCAGAATGCTGGACCTCCTGGAGAGCCGGGCATGATCCGGATCCTGCATATATCAAAAGGGCTTCCACAATCCGCCTCGCAAAATACCCTTTGTTTTTAACGCTCAATTATTGTATCTATCCGAATGGTTGTAAGCGATCAGGCGTCAGACATAGCTCGGAGTTGAATGCATGGGCACCGATGAGACGAAAAGCAAGATATTGCTTGAAAGCGGTACAAACGAGGTGGAAATCGCCGAATTCTTTCTCGGTGAGCGGCGTTTTGGCATCAATATAGCAAAGATTAAAGAATTTTATCAGTATACCGAGACCGGCCTCACGAAAATACCCGAATCTCCATCGTCCTTGAAGGGGGTTTACCTGCTCCGGGATACCACCATCCCGCTGATCGATCTAAAGGTATTCTTAAACATCGAGCAAGCCGCCCCGTCGGAACGCCCGGTGATACTGGTAACCGAGTTCAACAACCTGATCAACGGCTTTCTCATTGATCACATCAACCGCATTCACCGGTTGTCCTGGAAAGATCTGTCCCCCCTGAACCCCGTTTTAGCTCAGTACAGTCCTGCGATCACCGGTTCGGTCCACGTGGATAAGAATGAGATATTAATCCTGGATGTGGAACAGATCGTGGCCGAGCTGTTTCCCCAAAAAATGGCCAACTTTACGGAATTGATCAACAATCCAGAATTGGCAGCGCCAGCGGCCGGCTCCCTGTCCAACCTCCGGCTGGTTCTGGCTGAAGATTCGAACATGACGCGTAAAATCATTATCCAAAACCTGAGGGCCGCCGGCATCAAGCACATCGACAGCTTCGACAACGGCCTCGCCGCCTATGAGCACATCCTCAACCGTCTCGACTCGTCCAAGGCGGGAAACGATGCCCCCGCCACAATGCCCGATATCATCATTTCCGACATTGAGATGCCCCGGATGGACGGGTTGACGCTCTGCAGAAAGCTGAAAAGTGAATTGGCCTTGAAGATACCGGTCATCCTCTTCTCTTCCCTCATCAACGATCAATTGGCCATCAAGTGTCAAAGGGTCGGTGCGGATGCGCAGATATCCAAACCTGAAGCCCGCAAGTTGATCGAAAAGATTGAAGATCTCTGCCTTTAAGGCGAGAAAGGAGACACCGTGAAAAGGAAAGTAACCTTGCTCGCCGCCGCGGTCAAAGACCTGGTGGCCCCCCAGAGGACGCAGCCATGAGCCTTTCAAAAACAATCGAGGAAATCGTCGCGCGTTCCTCGTGGATCCGGAAAATGTTCGAGGAGGGCGCCCGCCTGAAGGCCATTCACGGGGAGAGCCAGGTCTTCGATTTCAGCCTGGGGAACCCGAACCTGCCGCCGCCTGCGCAATTCAGGGAAACCATCGGTGAGATCCTGCAAGGCCTTCCCCCCGCCAGCCACGGGTACATGCCCAACGCGGGCTACCCCTTCGTCCGAAAGGCCGTGGCCGAGGCCGTGTCAAAGGAGCAGGGGCACCGGGTGTCCGAGGACGGTATCATCATGACCTGCGGGGCCGCAGGCGCCTTGAACGTGATCCTGAAGAGCCTTCTCAACCCGGGGGACGAGGTGCTGACGCCCGCCCCCTATTTCGTCGAATACGGGTTCTATGCGGACAACCACGGCGGGGTTCTGAAACCGGTGCCCACCCGGCCGGATTTCACCCTCGATCTTTCGGCCATGACCGAGGCCGTAAACGAAAAGACCCGGGCGGTTCTCATCAATTCCCCCAACAACCCCACCGGCCAGATCTACTCGGCGGAGAGCCTGGCGGCCCTCGGCCGCCTGCTCTCTGAAAAGAGCCGCGAACACCATCGGACGATCTATCTCCTATCCGATGAACCCTACCGGAAAATCGTGTACCATGACGTTGTGGTGCCCAGCATCTGGGACGCCTATCCCGAAAGCCTCATCGTGTCCTCCTTCTCCAAGGACCTCTCTCTTGCCGGGGAACGCATCGGCTACATCGCCGTGGGGCCGGAGGTAACGGACCGGGACGCGCTGGTGGGAGGAATGGCCATTGCCAACCGGATCCTGGGCTTTGTCAATGCGCCCGGGCTCATGCAGCGCGTGGTCTCCCGGATCGGCAACGCGACGGTGGATGTGGCCGCCTACGCCCGGAAGCGCGATCTTCTGTGCGACGGCCTCCGGAGCGCAGGCTATGACTTTGTCACCCCACCGGGGACCTTTTACCTCTTTCCCAGGACCCCCATCCCGGATGATGTGGCCTTTGTCCGGGCGCTCCAGGAGGAGCGAATCCTGACGGTTCCGGGAAGCGGCTTCGGCGCACCGGGCCACTTCCGGATCGCCTTCTGCGTCTCAGACCCAACCATTGAAAACGCCCTCCCGGGCTTCAGGAGGGTAATGGCCGGCTATTAAAAAAGGCCAAGCTGCTGCCTTCGATGTGGGGGCCTCCTTTTTTTCTTGACAACCATGACCTCCTTCGATTGAAATTGTAAAATTTAACCTTGTCTTTGTTTTAAAGGTTAATCTGAAAAAAGAAACGATGCCATCCAATGGGCATCGCCTTTTTCAAAACACCCGGATAAAACCTTTTCTGAGGGGATGAACCAGGCGGGCAAAATCGCTGACCGGAGAGGGGAAAGAAAGGATCGGCAAGATGGGTAGAGTGGAAGATAAGATTCGCGAGTTGATGGACCGGGAGGCAAAGGCCCTTGAGCTGGGCGGCGAAAAAGCGGTGGCCGCCCACCGGAAAAAGGGAAAGCTGACGGCCCGGGAGCGGTTGAATCTGCTGTTCGACGCGGGGACATTCCGGGAGATCGATATGTTCGTCACCCACCGGTGCGTCAATTTTGGCATGGAAAAGACAGAAATCCCGGCGGACGGAGTCATCACGGGACACGGCCGGGTGGATGGCCGCCCGGTGTTCGCCTTTGCCCAGGACTTTACGGCCCGGGCCGGCACCCTCGGCGAGATGCACGCCAAAAAAATCTGCAAGGCCATGGACATGGCCCTGAAGGCCGGGGTCCCCTTCGTGGGGCTGAACGACTCCGGCGGCGCCCGGATCCAGGAGGGGGTAGACGCCCTGAGCGGATTCGGTGAAATCTTCTACCGCAACTCCCTGGGATCCGGGGTCATTCCCCAGATATCGGCCATCATGGGCCCCTGCGCGGGCGGCGCGGTTTACTCGCCGGCCATGACCGATTTCATCTTCATGGTGAAAAACACCGCCCATATGTTCATTACCGGCCCGGATGTGATCAAGGCCGTTACGGGCGAGGAGATCAGCTTCGAGGACCTGGGCGGCGCCATGACCCATAACGAGAGGAGTGGCGTGGCCCACTTTGCCTGCGAAAGCGACGAGGATGCCCTGAACCGGGTCAAGGCGCTCCTGTCCTATCTTCCCTCCAACAATATGGACGATCCGCCCCGGCTGGACACGGGCGATGCCCCTGACCGAATGGATCCGGCCCTGGACAGCGCCATCCCGGACAATCCCAATCAGGGCTACGATATGAAGTCGGTAATATCCGGCATCGTGGACAACGGGGCCTACCTCGAACCCCATCAGCACTTCGCTCCCAACATGGTTGTCTGCTTCGCCCGTTTGGGCGGCCGGACCATCGGCATCATCGCCAATCAACCGGCGGTCATGGCCGGCAGCCTGGACATCAACGCTTCGGACAAGGCCACGCGGTTCATACGCTTCTGCGACGCCTTCAACATCCCGATTCTGACCATCGCGGACGTCCCCGGATACCTGCCCGGCAGCGAGCAGGAATGGGGGGGGATCATCCGCCATGGCGCCAAACTCCTTTGGTGCTACTCCGAGGCCACAGTGCCCAAGCTGCTCCTGATCACCCGGAAGGACTACGGCGGCGCCTACATCGCCATGTCCTCGCGCCACCTGGGGGCGGACATGGCCTTTGCCTGGCCCACCGCCGAAATCGCCGTCATGGGAGCTCAGGGCGCCGCCAATATCATTCACCGCCGGGAGATTACCGGCGCCGAGGATCCGGCCCAGATGCGGCAAGAGAAAATCTCCCAGTACGAGGCGCTTTTCTCCAACCCCTACTGCGCCGCCGCCAGGGGATATGTGGACGCGGTGATCCGGCCCATGGAAACCCGGCCTCGGCTCATCGAGGCACTGGAGGTGCTCTGCACCAAACGGGAATTGAGACCGCCGAAAAAACACGGCAACATCCCCGTTTGATCCAATCTTTCAACCTTCCAGTGAAACCGGATGGGAGATCATAAATGGACAGAAACAAAAAAATAGCCGCCGCCATTTCGGGCGTCATGGCATACCTGCAGGAGGAGGAAGCGGTCCTTGGGGCACAGCCCGCGGCCTCGGCGGCGCAGCAGCCCGTCGGCCCGCCTCCCGGCCTGTGGGGCCCCAGCGGCCGGCAATCCCAGATGCAGCTGCGCAACCTGATGCAGTTGAGGGTATTTCACAACCGATAAGGATTCATCATCCATGATTTTCAGAGGAGACGATAGACGATGAGCGTTCATGACCAATTGAAGATGACGGAAATGCATTACGGCGCCGACCGGCCCAAGGCTGAGAATCCGGTCAAGGTGGAGGATCTGACCCTTCGCGACGGGCATCAGTCGCTCTTTGCCACCCGGGGACGTACCGAAGACATGATCCCGGTGGCGGAAATGATGGATGAGGTGGGCTTCTGGGCGGTGGAAACCTGGGGGGGCGCCACCTTTGACACCATGCACCGGTTCCTGAACGAGGATCCCTGGGAGCGGATCCGCACGCTGAAACGCTATTTCAAAAAGACGCCCTTTTCCATGCTGCTCAGGGGCCAGAACCTGGTGGGCTATCGCAACTATGCCGATGACGTGGCCAAGGTCTTCGTGGAGCGAGCCGCCGCCAACGGCATGGACATCTTCCGCACCTTCGACGCCCTTAACGACTATCGCAATTTTGAAACCGTGGTGCCGGCCATCAAGGCCGCCGGCAAACACTTCCAGGGCTGTATGTGCTACACCATGACCGAGCCGCGCATGGGCGGTGAGGTCTACAACATCGACTATTACGTTAACAAGGCCAAGGACCTGGAGGCCATGGGCGCGGACTCCATCTGCATCAAGGACATGGCGGGCCTGCTGGCCCCCTATGACGCCTACACCCTGGTCAAGGCCCTGAAGGCAGCCGTCAGCGCCCCCATTCACCTGCACAGCCACTTCACCTCCGGCATGAGCCCCATGACTCACCTGAAGGCCATCGAGGCGGGCGTGGATATCATCGACTCCTGCATGACCCCCTATGCCTACCGCACCAGCCACGCGGCCATCGAGCCCCTGGTCATGACCCTGCTGGGCACCAACCGGGATACAGGCTTCGATATCCGGCTGCTGGCCCGCATCAACCAAACGCTGGAAAAGGAAGTCATGCCCAAATACAAACACCTGCTGGACGATTCCAAGGTGAGCATCATCGACATCAACGTGCTGCTGCACCAGACACCGGGGGGCATGCTCTCCAACCTGGTGAACCAGCTTCGGGAGATGGACGCCCTGGACCGCATCAACGATGTGTACCGGGAGCTGCCCAGGGTCCGAAAGGAGCTGGGCCAGATCCCCCTGGTGACCCCCACCAGCCAGATCGTGGGCACCCAGACCGTCAACAACGTCCTGTTCGATGATGAGAACGAGCGCTACAAGATGATCACCGGCCAGGTCAAGGACCTGTGCTACGGCCTCTACGGGAAAACGGCCGTTCCCATCGACTCCGAGGTTCAAAAAAAGGCGCTCAAGGATTATCCCCGGGGCGAGGAGCCCATCACCTGCCGGCCGGCCGAGGTCCTGGCGCCCGAGTTGGAAAAGGCCCGGGAGGAGATCAAGGGTCTGGCCGTGGATATCGACGACGAGGTGCTCTATGCCATCTACCCGGTCACGGGGAAACGCTTTTTGAAGTGGAAATACGGCAAGGAGCCGGTGCCGGACGATGTCAAGCCCCGGACCCTCGAAGAGGTGGCCAAGCAGGACGAGCTCCTCCGGAAGGCAAAGGAGGGGCTCCTGGTGGAAAAGAGCGACAAGGAGGCCCCGGCCAAGGGCGAAGGCTTACGGACCTTCAACGTGTTCGTGGATGACGAGTATTTCGAGGTGGGGGTCGAACCCAGGGACGGCGCCCCGCTCGTCCGATATGCCCAGCCGGCCGCCGGCCCGGCACCCCAGGCCGTACCCAAGGGGCCTGCGCCGACAACAACCCCGGCCGCCCCCGCTGCGCCGCCGCCCGCCCCCACGCCCGCTCCGGCCGCCCAACCGGCCGAGCCGACCGCAGAGGGCACCCCCATGACCGCCCCCATTCCGGGAATGGTGGTCAGTGTCGAGAAGAAGGTGGGGGATGCGGTCAAACAGGGCGATACCGTGGTGGTTCTGGAGGCCATGAAGATGGAGAACAATCTGCCCGCGCCCGTTGACGGCACCATCAAGGCCATCAACGTCGGCTCGGGCGACTCGGTGGCCAAGGGCGCCGTGCTGTGCGTGATCGGAAATTGAGTTAGCGAGTTCATTGGGTTAGTGAGTTTACCGGATCCATTACGTCCAGTCAGTCCGCCAGGCTGTTTGGATGGGGGAGGGTCGCAGCATGAAAATTCATGAGTACCAGGCCAAGGAGCTCTTCAAAACCAACGGCGTCCCCGTCCCGAGAGGGACGGTGGCCTTCACGGTCACAGAGGCCTGTGAGGTCGCCCGGGATCTGGGAACCTATCCATTGGTGGTAAAGGCCCAGATCCATGCCGGCGGCAGGGGAAAGGCAGGGGGCGTGAAACTGGCCCACTCGGAGGACGAGGTCCGCCGGCTGACGGGCGATATGCTCGGCATGACCCTCACGACCCATCAGACCGGCCCCGAAGGTAGACGGGTGGGGAAGGTGCTGGTGGAAGAGGGGCTTGACATCGCGGACGAGCTCTACCTGGGCGTCGTTGTGGACCGCGCCACGGCGGATATCGTGTTCATGGTCTCCGAGGCCGGTGGCATGGATATCGAAACGGTGGCGGCGGAAACTCCGGAAAAGATCACCCGGGTCCACGTGAATCCGGCTCTCGGTATCCAGCCCTATCACTGCCGCAGGCTGGCCTTCGCCTTGGGGCTGTCCCCGGCCGAGGCGAAACCCTTTGGTGCGATGGTCGCGGCCCTGTACCGTCTTTTCGTGGACCATGACTGCACGCTTCTGGAGATCAACCCCCTGGTGAAAACCCGGCAGGGAGAAATCCTGGCCCTTGACGCCAAGATGAATTTCGATGCCAACGCCCTTTTCCGCCACCCGCAAATCCGCAAGCTCCGCGACCCCGAAGAGGAGGCTCCCCTGGAAGTGGAAGCCTCGAAATTCGGCCTCAACTACATCAAGCTCGATGGTAATGTGGGAAACATGGTGAACGGCGCGGGCCTGGCCATGGCCACCATGGACCTCATCAAGCAGGCCGGCGCCGAGCCCGCCAATTTTCTGGATGTGGGCGGAGGCGCCAGCGCCGAGATGGTGGAAAACGGTTTTCGGATCATTCTGAAGGACCCGGCGGTCAAGGGTATTCTGGTCAATATCTTCGGCGGGATTCTCCGGTGCGACGTGTTGGCAACCGGTCTCGTTCAAGCGGCCCGGAAAACGGGCATCACCCTGCCAGTGGTCATTCGCATGGAGGGCACCAATGTCGAGGAGGGCCGGAAGATCCTGGCCGATTCCGGACTGAGCCTCATCACGGCTGTGGATCTGAAGGATGCGGCAGGGAAGGTAGCCCGGCTGGTCTCTTAAAGTGCGATATCGATCCCGTTAGTCCAGGGTATAGGAAGGGGAGCAAACGGTGAGCATATTTGTGAATTCCGGGACCCGGGTCCTGGTTCAAGGTATCACGGGGCGGGAAGGGCAGTTCCATACCCGTCAGTGCGTGGCTTACGGCACCCGGATAGTGGCCGGTGTAACCCCGGGCAAGGGGGGGACGGAAATGGACGGCATCCCGGTGTTCGATACCGTTCAGGCGGCAGTGGATGCCACGGCCGCCGATTGCAGCATGGTATTCGTTCCACCGGCCTATGCCGCCGATGCCATCATGGAGGCGGCCGATGCGGGGGTGAACCTGATCGTTACCATTACAGAGGGCATCCCGGTGGTGGACATGGCACGGGTGAAGGCATTTCTAGCACGTAAGGCGTGCCGCCTGATCGGCCCCAATTGCCCGGGCATCATCAGCCCCGGCCGATGCAAGGTGGGCATCATGCCCGGTGATATCCACCTCCCGGGCGGGCCTGTAGGCGTCATCTCCCGCTCCGGTACCCTCACCTACGAGGTGGTCCATCAACTCACCCGCCAGGGGCTCGGCCAGAGCACCTGCATCGGAATCGGCGGAGACCCGGTGTCCGGAACCAGCTTTATCGACTGCCTGGAGGCCTTCGAGGGGGATGAAGAGACCCGGGCCGTGGTGATGGTGGGAGAAATCGGCGGCACCGCCGAGGAGGCGGCATCCGAGTTCATCAAAACCCGGATGACGAAGCCCGTCGTGGGTTTCGTGGCCGGATTGACTGCGCCGCCAGGCCGACGCATGGGGCACGCCGGCGCCATTATCAGCGGTGGAAGCGGCACAGCCCAGGCCAAGGTGGCGGCCATGAAGGCAGGAGGCATTCACGTATGCGAAAATCTCGGCGTCCTGGGCGAATTCTGCGTCGAGGTCTTCAAAGGGTAAAGCGGCCGGCCCTCATCCCCGGAGCGTGCCATGCATGAGATGGGCATCGCCCTGCAGATCATCGATATTGCCACGAGCGCCATCCCTGCGGGCGCTCCCGCCGGCTGCGTTCGGCAGGTCAACATCAAGGTGGGGAAACTCTCGGCTGTGGTACCGGAGAGCCTTCGGTTCTGCTTTGACATCGCCAGCAGGGAGACCGCCCTCGCCGGCGCCCGTCTGGAGATAGAAGAAATTCCGGTCACCGCCCGGTGCAACGGTTGCGGCAAGCACTGGAGCGTTACGGAGCCTGTATTCTCCTGCCCGGCCTGCGGCTGTGGAGACATCCGGCTCCTTTCGGGCCGGGAACTGGATGTGACATCCATCGAGGTAACGGATTGATCCACCTGGGATTGGATCCCCTACCAATTCGATCTTCTGTGCCTCACAATTGACTATCGGGAAAATTTAAAACCCTTTTGGAGGAAGCCTCCGCATGGAAATCAAGGTGGTAAAGCGGGTCCTGGATGCAAATGATACGATGGCCGAAAAGAACCGTGAGGGGTTCAAGAGGGCCGGTGTCTTTGTGCTGAATGTGATGAGTTCCCCCGGATCCGGAAAAACCACCCTCCTGCAGAAAACATTGTCCCGGGTAATGCCGGACATTCGATGCGCGGTGATTGTGGGGGATATCTGCACGACCCACGACGCGGATCGCCTGGCCGAATCCGGTGCACCGGTGGTTCAGATCAACACGGAGCAATTCGGCGGAGACTGCCACCTGGCCGCCCACGTCGTGTGGAAGGCGGCGGAGAATTTCGATTTAAAGGATCTGGATCTTCTCGTCGTGGAAAATGTGGGGAACCTCGTCTGCCCGGCGGAGTTCGATATCGGCGAAAACGCCCGGGTGGTGGCCTTGAGCGTTACGGAAGGAGAGGACAAGCCCGTGAAATATCCCCTCATGTTCCGACAGTGCCACGCCGCGCTGCTGAGCAAAACCGATCTTCTGCCCCACATAGAATATGACAGGGCGGCGGCCATCGGCTATATCCATCAGGTCCACCCGGGCATGCCCGTATTCGAGGTGTCGGCCCGGACAGGTGAGGGAATGGACGCCTGGATCGCTTGGCTCACCGAGCGCATTCAGGCCGCCCGATCGGCATAGCTCCCAGAGATGCATAACCAATTGGATAGACACGAAAAAGGAGTCTGACATGAAAAAAACACACATCGCCGCCCTGGTGGCGGCCGCTACCATAATGGTGGTGGGGCTGTCCTGTAGCGGCCCAAAGTACAGCGATGCCGTGGCGGTCAACAAATCCTTTGTGGACGCCATGCAGGTCTATTTAAACGACATGGAAAAGGCGAACAGCGCACAGGAGGTAGCCGATGCGCTGGACTCCTTTGCCACCAAGGTGGAAAAAATTGCGCCCCGGATGAAGGAAATATCGAAAAAATATCCGGAACTCAAGGACCCGAAGCGCCAGCCTGAGGAGCTGAAAGCCATCCGGCAGCAGTCTACAGCCCTCGGGAAGAAGATGGGCGGTATCATGATGAAGCTCATGCAGTACAGGGATGATCCAGGGGTGAAAACCGCCCAGATGCATCTGCAAAAGGCCATGAGCCTGATGATGTAAGCAGCGGCGGCCCCTTGCCGTTATTCCTAGAGCGCCAGCTTCTTGATGGCCGCCAGATAGTCCGGATACCGGGATAGATAGAAGGACAGGGGCTTCGGAAAATTCTCACCGAAGATACCATCAATGAAGAGCTGGCTGATTTCACGGTGCCGGTGCAGGGTGGACTGGGAGCTGACCAGGATGTGGCGCTCGTCTTCGGACAAGGTGCTGAAAAATCGTTTCAGGGCACTTTGGGCCCGCGGCTGGTACATCCAGAAGTAGAGAAGATCCAGGGCATGGAGCATAATGAGGTTCTCCAACGCCACCGCTTCGGCCTTTGCCGCCTGTTTTTCCGCCATGGCCGATTCCAGTACATGAAAGGTCTTCACCTCCGGGTAGAGAAGCTCGAGATCAGAATAAACATCCATAATTTCATCAAATTTCTGTCGATAGTCCCGCATGCGCAAGCGGATATTCGCGTACCGGTCCGCAAGCCCCTCGATGATGCCGGCCACCCCGTCGGAGGCACTCTTTGAGATGATGGCCGCCCAGCGCTGAAGCACCCCATTGACATCCATCACCCCCGCCAGAGGCAACAAGGCCGCCAGAACGGCATTGAGGCCGACGGCGATGGGGATGGACAGGATGCCTCGAAAGAGGTTGCCCACCGCGGCCGCCCGGGGAAGCCCCCGCAGCAGGTTGTGCGTAAAGAGGTAAATTGCGTTGGCCATGGCCATGACCGTATAGAGGAGTACAACATTGCTGGCCGTGTTGATGCCAAAGCCGTGGTCCAGGAGGACCGTTTTTACCAGATAATCGAGCAGGGGCACGGAAAACCCTGTAAAGAGCAGCGAATCGGTGATCCGTTCCCAACTGACATAGTCGTTCCACCGCATGAGGGGGGATCGTCGAAAACCGCCGCCGCCCAGGACCGATTGGAGGATGTTTCGCAGCCCGGTGATGGCGAACCAGATAAAGGCCCCGAAATAGGCCAGCAGCCACCACCTCTTGGTCAGGTAGAAGGTGGCAAAGGCCGGGATAAACCCGAGGGCCACCTTGAACGCGTTCTTGAAACGCGTGTTCAGGTGCCGCCATGAAAACGGCGACTGCTGCCCCTCCCCATATAGATGAGACTCCATGTCGAAGCCGGTTTTCTCACGACGCCGGATGCCCCCCAGGGTAACAATGTTGCCATGATCGGACATGCCGGTGGAGGCGGGTTCCACCTGCCAGCTTTCGAGCCGGTTGAATCCGATCCATGAAAAGAAGGGAGCCGCCAGCGCAAACCGGTACACGAGGGGTTGAAGCGGCGGATCCACCCGCCGCGGCACGAAGGTGTCCCTCGGGTATGCGGTCAGGCGGATGGGCAGCACCGTTCTTTGATGGTCGACGCTGTCCCGGTGGATTTCCCGCTGGGCCCGCAGCGGCAGCGTCTCCTGGACCGCCAGACCCATGCCGTAAGTTTTATAGGATCGCCCCGTGGAGTCACTTCCGATCCTGGATTTCAGAGGCGTTTCCCTGTAGAGGGCCTTGAGGCCGGCCAGGTCGTGCAGGATGGTGGTGAGTTTGGCGAGACGATCCTCCCGGTCCGGATAGTCAGCCGTCTCCACCCGGGAGATGATGGTTCGCACCACCTGCTTTAGGGAGATGATACTCTCGTGGTTGAGGGCCTGCATGAGGCGGCTGATGGCGGGAAGATGGGCCGTCTTGCCCTCGATATAGTCCTTGAGATTGAATATCTCCAGGCGAGTGATGCCCCCCTGGCAATCGTAAAGCAATTCCAGGACCTCGTCCGCCCCGAGGTCGGTGAGATTCAGCGTGATGCGGTACCCCAGGCGCAGTTGGGTCAGCCGTTCCAATACCTGGGGAGCCGTCAGGGTCAGCAACTCGGGAATATCCCCGTCTTCTTCCCTAAGGATCTCGGGATAGGCGATATCCGGGTTGTTCTCCCGCCGCAGATAGTCCCTTACGGTCGTCTCCACGTCCAGGGCATCCAGTGCCGCAATTTGGGCGTCAAGCCCCTTTTGCTCACGGGTATCCCCCGCCCCATCCTCCGCCCTTAGGATGCGAAGCCGGTCCTGAAGGGCGCCTACCATCTGGTTCTGGATATACTCCGAAAGGTGAGACCTTGACTTCTGACCGGCGCCGACGAATTTGAGAAACTCGGCCTCCTCTATGGGCGCCAGGTCCAGCGCGTAGGTATCGCGGACCCGCGGCAGATAGACGGTGTTGAACTTTCGTAGCAGAGCCATCACGTGACGCTGCTGATACCGGGAAACGGCGCGGCCCTGATCCATGAGCGCCGCCACCCGGGGCTCCTCCAGAAAGCACAGGAAATCCTGGGTATCGGCAAAGCCCCGAGGCACCCAGATCAGCTGAATGTACTGGCCTCTATACCGCGCGGAGAACTCGACCCCGATGCGGATATCCATGTCCATAATTTTCGCGGCGCTCAGCAACTCTGCGGCAAAGCGGGGCTCGGTAAAATTATAGTGGATGATCCGCAGCCTTCGGATGCCCTTGATCCAGGCATCCATGATCAGATGGGTCGGTGTCTTTCTGCCCTTGGTGTTCACGTCGTGCACATGGTCGTCGAAGGTCAGCTGATGCCACTGCTCAGGCATCTCGAGGAGCCGGTAACGTTTGAGCAGACGGCGGACAATCCGGGGTTTTCCGGATGCCGCGGTCCTGAAATCATGGGCCAGCCCCAGCTGCCTGGGGTGGGTATCCTGGGATCTGACCAGGTCCTTCATGAGCTGCAGCAGCACCCGGGCGGTATTTCTCGGCATAGGCCCGCCGGTGGTATCGATCGCCTCGGCCCGCAGCATTCGAAGCGCGTTGAGGCGATCGTCCACCTCCCCCACCTCCAGCGAATCCAACAAATGCGCCACCGCATAGGCCATGCGCATGCCCTTGGTTTCGGTCATCTCCTTGATGCCGTTGGGATGGGAAACCGGATAATAACGTTTCCTGGCATAGGCCTTGCGATTTCCCCGATTGCGGACCTCGTCCACGATGCGGATCAACTCGTGATCACGGCGATCGAAAAGCATTTTGGATATCATGGAACCCCTGGCGCTACCTAGTGTCCATCCAGAAATGGCCAATTCGCCCGATATCTGCGTTGCGCGAAAAATTTAATCCTCGGAATATCAATCATATGCCTGCGGTTAAATTTTTCGTGCGCCTTGATCTCGACCCAATTTGCCTATTTATGGATGGACACTCCCTAATCATTGGTGATGGCATCAGCTGGTATGATACCGAATTACATATTGACAAACAAGGTCTAATTAGGCTTATATCTTTGTAAAATAAATAGTTTCAAGCACAAGAGAGATCGAGAACGGGGGGGGGAGAAGAAACGCCCGCAGTGCTGAAACGGGGCGCTGGTCACCGGAAAGCGCTGGCCGCGAGGCGAAAGGCGGACAATTACCGATCTTCAACTATGGCTATGCCGGAGGAAATCGTGAAAATTTTGTCGTCATCCCAAAAAAGCGACGGTAACCGCGCCGCCCAGTATTTCATCACCATATTGATTGTCCTGCTGATCGGTTACCTGATCAGCCGCTTGCCCATCATGTCGCACCTGGAGATTGCCCGGCGGATATCGGCCGCTGGAATCGTAATTTTTTTCACCAAGCTGGCGGGATTGGTCCTGTTTTATCTATTTGCCACCCGGGCCATTTCGGCGCTGCCCAAGCAGGGGGGCGGGTTCTGTTTTATCAGGGCCATCATGGTCCCCGGAACCTTGCTGGTCATCGTCATTATCGGTCAGGCCATACTCTGGCAGGTTCTGGCGCCGTTTATGGGGATGGCGGGGAAAAAGATCTATCTGAGCATCGCCATCGCACTGATCATCCTGGTGGGGATCTGGTTCGCCTGGGTCAGTTATCAAAATTCTCCCCATCTGATCGATTCCACGCAACGGGTTAAAAAGCTTATTCCGGAGCTAACGACACTCCATGCCAGCGCCTGTCCGGAATGCGGCCAGATGTCGTCCCGAAGCGCGAAATTCTGCGGTCATTGCGGTCATCCGAAGCACAGGGATCTGAAATGTGCAAAATGTGGCGCGGGAATGTCGTCCGATCAGAAATTTTGTCAGCACTGCGGGCAACCCGCGGAGGCTCTGCAAATCTCTGCTCCGGCCGAAGAGGCCTGATACACCGAGCGGCCCGGGGAGCCACCTACAACGAGGGCTGCCCCCCCGTCCGGGGTGCAGTGGCCTCAGCCTCCCCTCCATCGGTCAACCGCCTGTAAATGGAAATGAAGCCGCTGAGCTTGTCCGCCTGAGCGGCCATGTACTCGATCCACGATGCGAGTACGTCCTGCCCCTCGGGCGTGATGTGATAGATGCGCTTGGCGGCGCCCGTCCCACCGGTTTCCCACTCGGAGGTCACTAAACCGTCGTCCTCCAGCTGCCGCAGGTGACGATAGATCATGCCGGGCGGTGCCTGCCCCTGCACAAAGCCGAAATCCTGGATGCTGTGAATCAGCTCGTATCCGTAGGAGGGCGCCTTCAGGAGCGCCATGAGCACCGAGGGCTGCATGAAACGCTCCTTCTTGCCGGAGCCGGGCTGGTTGTCGGAATTTCTGCTGGATCGGCCCATATGACACCTGTCAACCCTGGTAGATGATCGTCCCCACGTGTTCGCCTGCAAGGGCCGCCCGAATATGCTCTGGATGGGTCAATGCATCTATGATTTGCAACTCCTTCAAACACTTGGCCCGCTGAAGCATGGTAATGACAGGCCGCTCGACAATGAGGTCATCCAGATCCAGGGCCAGCAGCTCGCTGGCGGAGATCCGGTCGAAAAATGTGAGCCCCCCCCTTTCATCGGCCCCCACCTTCTTGGGGTCCCGCTCGAACAGCCCCCGCTCATCCTTCAGATAGATCAGGGAGCGGGCACCGATGTTTTCTGCCAGCAAAAAGGCGCCGCAATCGGTTCGGTGCGGGGGAATGGATCCGAATTCCGCGGGATGCTCGAAAAAGCCGTAGGGGGGAACGCCGAAGGTGATGGGAATATAACCGGTCTTGCAGAACATGGTCAACTGCTCCAGGTGGTCGCCGTGGCCAATCTTGACCCCGCCGTGCTTGGCCAGCAGCACCGAGAGAATCTCGGCATTCTGCCAGGAGACCTTGTCGCCGAGCTTCGAGAGTACACCGGTCGGCATGCCCAGGTCCACGCCGATGTTGTAGACATGACGGGCGCGGGTGCCCCCGCCGGTCATGATCAGGAGCTTGTATTGCTCCTTTACCTCCACGAGCACATCCAAAATGGGCATCAGGGCCTTGGCGCCCCGGTCCATGATGCTCTGACCACCGATCTTTAGAACATTGATGTCCGGATGCATCCTGAAATATTCAGTCGCTTCCGTTTTCTTAAGCAATTTCTTACTGACAAGCGATTCCCCCATCAGGGGGGTATCGATGTGGAGGCGCCCCTTATCGGTTTCCTCTTTGATCAGGTTTCCCATATGCGAACTCCTTACCCAATGTGTGCTCCGCAGCGATTCCCGATAAACCGCATTCCAGAACCCCAACGGCGAAGGCGAAACTGGCCCCGGGAGGCGCATCCGCGTTGCCGCATGATTCTGGTAATTATGATATGGCAATCGAAAGGGTTAATCAAGCATGGACGGGGAGGCAGGACCGGCCCCGGAGCTATCCGGGACCGGTTTGGGGGAGAGGGCCTTCCGACTGTCACTTCGCCTTTCCGGTTTTATCCTTCTTGTCCTCCAGGTAGACGATCTGCGCGCCGGACTCCGTGGAGACCTGCTCGAGTTCCGTTTTGCGCATGTGTTTGACATAGAGTTTCACATCCCCGCCGCTGACCCCGACGATGCGGAATCGCGGTTTTTTCTCACCCTCTTCAATCTTACGCCGTTCCCGGACAAAAATTTTCGATGCCATGGGATCCTCCTCTTCTGCGGCTCACCGGCCGGCTGCCAGGCTGTTGATGTTTATTCAACATATATATCCTTATGGGATATATGTCAACATAAATCTGCCGGCCCCTTCCCCGGCCCGGAGCCACCTCTATTTGGGGAGACCTTTCGTTACTGAACAAGGTTCATTAAACCCGGCCGTCGTAACGATTCGTGATTTTTTTTTGTTCCTCGATGCCGGAAGGCTTGTGAGATGCGGAGAATCGGGTTCAGTTAGAATCGCTGGTTTGCAGGGCATCTTATTGACATCCGTGCAAAACCAATATAAAAGATCAGGCGTGGAATGAGGCCCGCAACCTCATGGTGTTGAGCTGCGAAAGACACGGGGACGCCTTCCCCATGGCGTTTTCTATCATATGATGTATCCGATATCGGGCTGGTGCAGCCCGATTTTTTTTGCCCGAAACAGGGCGCTGAGGTTTTTATGGATCGACACACAAAAGAACAAATCGATCAGCGACGAACCTTCGGCATCATCAGTCACCCGGATGCCGGCAAGACCACGCTGACTGAAAAGCTGCTCCTCTTCGGCGGCGCCATCCAGATGGCAGGGGCGGTGAAGGCCCGGAAGGCGGCCCGCCACGCCCGGAGCGACTGGATGAGCATCGAGAAGGAACGCGGTATATCCGTGACCTCTTCGGTCATGAAATTCACCCACGCCGGTTATGAGATCAACCTCCTGGACACGCCGGGCCATGAAGATTTCTCTGAAGACACCTACCGGGTGCTGACGGCCGTGGACAGCGCCCTGATGGTCATCGACAGCGCCAAGGGCGTGGAGCCTCAAACAGAGAAGCTGATGGCCGTCTGTCGTATGCGAAACACGCCGATCATCACCTTTATCAACAAATTGGACCGGGAGGGGATCGAGCCCCTGGATGTACTGGGAGATATCGAGGATAAGCTCCAGATCGAATGCGCCCCCATGAGCTGGCCCATCGGGGCAGGAAAACGCTTCAAGGGAGTCTACAACCTGTACCGCAACCAGCTCCAGCTCTTCACCCCGGGGGACGAAACCGCATCCCGGGAGAACATTCTCATCAAGGACATCCAGGACCGGCGGCTGGAAGAACGCCTCGGGACCCAGGCCTCCCAGCTGCGAGACGACATCGCGCTACTGGCCGGGGCGGCCAACCCCTTCGACCTGACCGAGTTTTTGAAGGGCAATCAGACACCGGTTTTCTTCGGCAGCGCCATCAACAACTTCGGCGTCAAGGAGCTTCTGGACGCCCTTGTGGAGCTGGCGCCCGGCCCTGGCCCCAGGCCCGCCGACACCCGGGAGGTGTCCCCTTATGAACCCGATTTTACGGGGTTTGCCTTTAAGATTCAGGCGAACATGGACCCCGCCCACAGAGACCGTATCGCCTTTATCCGCATCTGCTCGGGCAAGTTCGTCCAGGGGATGAAGGTCCGCCACCACCGGATCGGTAAGGAGGTCTCCTTCGCCAAGGCCACCATCTTCATGGCCCAGGACCGTGCCCATGTGGACAAGGCCTACCCCGGCGATATCATCGGCATCCACAACCACGGCACCATCAAGATCGGAGACACCTTTACGGAGAAGGAGGCCCTCAAGTTCACCGGCATCCCCAATTTCGCGCCCGAGCATTTCAGACGCGTGTGGTTGAAAAATCCACTGAAGAGCAAGCAGCTCTCCAAGGGCCTTGTCCAGCTGGCAGAAGAGGGCACCATCCAGGTCTTCAGGCCTCTGGCCAGCAGCGACTATATACTGGGGGCCGTTGGGGTACTGCAGTTCGAGGTGACCATGGCACGGCTCAAGGCGGAATACAGCGTGGAGGCAATTTACGAACCGGTGGATCTGGTGACGGCCCGCTGGGTGGACGGCAAAGACCCCAAACGCCTGAAGGAATTCCAAAGGGGCAACCAGAACGCCCTGGCCCGGGACGCAGAGGGGAATCTGGCCTTCCTGGCCGCCAGCCAGTGGCGGCTCGAGCACACCATGGAGCTGTGGCCTGACATCGATTTCCATAAAACCCGGGAGTTCGCCTGATGGTGGCCGCCGGCCCTGCCGCGAACGTGAGCCTGGTCACCCTGCAGGGGGTGTCCTACGGCTTCGGCGGCACCAGCCTCCTGGAAGGGGTCACCCTGCATATCCGCAAGGGGGAACGCATCTGTCTGCTGGGCCGCAACGGCGAGGGCAAGTCCACATTGATGAAACTCATCAGTGGAGAGTTGACCCCGGATTCAGGGGAGGTGATCCGCTCCCGGGCCGTCCGGATCGCGCGGCTTTCCCAGGAGGTACCCGAAACCATGCCCGGCCGGGTGCTGGACCTTGTTTCCAGCCGTGAGGCCGGGGATGCCGGTACGACCGGCTCCCTCGTCCCCGAGCCCCACGTGGTGAGCAGCGTTCTGACCCAGTTCCAGCTCGATCCCGAGGCCCTGTGCCAGGACCTCTCCGCCGGACGCAAGCGCCAGGCGCTTCTGGCTCGCGCCCTGGCGGTTCAGCCGGACCTTCTACTACTTGACGAACCCACCAACCATCTGGACATTGTTACCATCAGCCGGTTGGAAAACGAACTGATCCGGCTGCAAAGCGCCCTCGTCCTGGTAACCCATGACCGGGCCTTCCTGCAGCGGTTGTCCACGGCCATCTGCGAGATCGATCTGGGCCAGGCCCGTCGCTGGGACTGCGACTATCAGACCTACCTGGCGCGCAAGGAGGCAAGCCTCCAGGCAGAGGCCGCACAAACAGCCCGGTTCGATCGGAAACTCTCCCAGGAGGAGGCCTGGATCCGCCAGGGGGTACGTGCCCGCCGCACCCGAAACGAGGGCCGCGTGGGTACGCTGGAAAAGATGCGGGAAACCAGAAGGGCGAGAAGGCAGCGCCAGGGCACCGTCGCCATGACCGTGCAGGCGGCCGAAAGATCCGGAAACCTTGTCATAGAGGCCCTGGATCTGGGATTTGACTACCAGGCGCAAACCATCCTCCAGGGCCTTTCCACCACCGTCCTGCGGGGTGACCGGGTGGGCATCATGGGTCCCAACGGCGCAGGCAAGACCACCCTGCTGGGTCTCCTCCTGGGTCGTATCCCCCCCACCCGGGGAAGGATTCGCCATGGGACCGGATTGCACATCCTCTACTTCGACCAGCTCCGAGAGCAACTCGATGAAGACAAGCCGGTATGGGAAAACGTGGCCGGCGGCAACCACTTCGTGGAGATAAATGGCCGGAAACGTCATGTCATCGGATATCTGAAGGACTTTCTGTTCACCCCGGACCGCGCCGGGAGCCCCGTCCGGATCCTCTCCGGCGGTGAGCGAAACCGGCTGCTCCTGGCCCGACTCTTCACCCGGCCCTCCAACGTGCTGGTTCTCGACGAACCCACCAACGATCTCGACGCCGAAACCCTGGAACTCCTGGAGGAGGTACTTCTCGATTACACGGGCACCCTGTTGATGGTCAGCCATGACCGACACTTTCTCAACAACGTGGTCACCAGCACCCTGGTGTTCGAAGGAGACGGTCGGGTCGGTGAATATGTGGGCGGCTACGACGACTGGCTCCGACAACGGCCCCTTGAGGACCGGGAGCCCGCGCCCAAAAAACGCGCCAGCCAGCCGAGGCCTTCCAAGGCACGCCCCGGCCCGTCCCTACGAAAGCTTACCTTCAACGAACAGCGGGAGCTCGACGCCCTGCCGGCACGTATCGAAGCCCTGGAAGCAGAACAGCAGGGACTCGTTCACCTCCTGGCCGATCCGGCTACCTATCGCGGGGAAAGCCAGACCATCGCCACTGCCAAAGCGCGACTGGAGGCCTTGGAGGCAGAACTTTCAGCAGCCTATGAGCGCTGGGAGCTGCTGGAGGCGATCCATGAGAAGACGGCGGGACAGCGGGCGTGAAAAAACCCGGCTGCCGTGGCAACCGGGCTTCATTATTCAGGTGGCGGAGAGAGAGGGATTCGAACCCTCGGTGCAGCTTTCACCACACACTCGCTTAGCAGGCGAGCGCCTTCAGCCGACTCGGCCATCTCTCCGTATATCTCGATTTGTCTGTTGCGCACCACGGACGCCTGTCCGACCTTTCCCGGAAGGGGCCCAGCCGGCCTGTCCGTGGCGGAGGGAGTAGGATTCGAACCCACGGAGCTTTCGCTCAACGGTTTTCAAGACCGCCGCCTTCAACCACTCGGCCATCCCTCCAGCGCTTGCGCGATTTTCTATCATCTAACCCGGGGCAGGTCAACAGCTTTATGAGGGGCAAAATATGTTGCTTGACAGAACTCCTTTTTTTGGTTACCCCCCCAGAAATAAGGACATGGCATGAATGCCCGTGATGGACCGGTATGAAAAGCGTGGAGGGAAACGCGCATGCGTCAAAAGTATGTCATCACCATCAATCGAACAGGTGAAGAGCTGCTCCTGCAGGAGTACAGCGAGCTTGACAAGGATTCATTTTCGCTGGTTTGTGAAGAGAAATACCCACTGCCCCCCCTTCAGGAAGCGGCGAACCTGGGAACGCAAATGCTGATCAACGAGATACGGACTCGGCATTTCTACCCCTGTGGCCTTTTTGCCGACAAGATCGCATCCGGCGTTCTGACCCTGTTGGACCAGGACGATGGTGCCTCCGGAGAAATCTTCTGCGACGATGTGGACTATCTGACCCAAAATTCCGTTTCCGAAGCCCGCACGGTGGACATCGAGGAGGAAGAAACGGACGTGGATGATTTGATGGACGATGAGTTTGAAAGTGAACTTGACGATGATATGAACAGTGACGAGGTGGAGGTTGCCGCCAGCGTGGAAACGAACGACGATGACGATGACCTCGACGGGAATCTATAACCCGTTTGCCTGACATGCGCGCATCCACCGGCATGCCGGCAATGCAGGGGAGGGGTATTCATGTGTCTTGCCGTTCCCTCTAAAATCATCCATATCGAAAATGACATGGCCACCATCGATGTGGAAGGTATCCATCGGCAGGTCAGTGTGCTCCTCCTGGAAGATGCCCAGGTGGGGGACTACGTGATCGTCCATGCCGGTTTTGCCATTCAACGCATCGATGAGGCGGCTGCCGCTGAAACCCTGGATCTGCTCCGGCAGGCCATGGGCCTCACCCCGCCGGAGGATGAGGCAAACGGAAGCGGCGGAGCCTCCGAGGCATGAAAAGGGATGTGAGCGCCGTGGACCTTCAGGTTCACGGAATTGTTCAGGGCGTCGGGTTCCGCCCCTTCGTGTACCGACTGGCCCAAAAAGCGGAAGTGGCGGGAACGGTTTCCAATACTTCCTCAGGAGTGAACATCCATGTGGAGGGGCCGCAGGGACGCATCGATACCTTCCGATCGGGCCTCAATCACAGCAGCCCGCCCCTTGCCCACATCACGGATATCGAGGAAACGCCAGCCGCCCCTTGCGGCCTTGAAGATTTCAGGATCCTTCCAAGCAGGGGGGACACGCGGTCGGCCACCTTCATTTCACCGGATGTTTCGGTGTGCGAGGCCTGCCTGGAGGAAATGCGCAATTCCGCGGACAGGCGATTTCGTTACCCCTTCATCAATTGCACCCATTGCGGCCCCCGCTACACCCTCATCGAACAGATCCCCTATGACCGGCCCAACACCGCCATGAAGATCTTCACCATGTGCCCCAGATGCCAGAGTGAGTACGATGACCCGGCAAGCCGGAGATTCCATGCCCAGCCAAACGCCTGCCCGGACTGCGGTCCCCGCGTATCGCTCCTGGATGGACAGGGCCGGCCCGTGCCGGGGGACCCGGTCCAAAGGACCATTTCACTCCTTGAGCAGGGCGCCCTGGTGGCCATCAAGGGGCTGGGGGGATTTCACTTGGCGGTGGATGCCCAAAACGACGGGGCGGTGAAGACCCTTCGGCAACGCAAGCAGAGGCCTCATAAGCCCCTGGCCCTCATGTCTCCGTCCCTGGCGGCGGTGGCCCGCTACGCTCGGGTCTCCGCCCGGGAGGCAGCGCTTTTGACAGGCAGGCAGCGGCCCATCGTGCTGCTGGAAAAGCACACCGAATTCCCCCTGTCCGACGAGGTGGCGCCGGGGAACCGGTATATCGGCGTGATGCTGCCCTATACGCCGCTGCATCACCTGCTCCTGGAGTCAACCTTCACCGCCCTTGTCATGACCAGCGGCAACCGCACCGGGGAACCCCTTTGCATCGACAACGAGGCGGCCCTTTCCGCCCTGGGGGGCATTGCGGACTATTTCCTCATGCATGACCGGCCCATCTATCAGCGCAATGACGACTCCCTCGTGCAGGTGACCGATACGGGCCCCCATTTCATCCGCAGGGCCAGGGGCTATGTTCCCATGCCCATCGCGCTGACCCGCCCCCTGCCGCCGACGCTGGCCTGCGGTGCCGAACTCAAGAGCACCGTCTGCCTGGCCCGGGACGAGACCGCCTTTGTCAGCCAGCACATCGGTGATCTGGAAGCGGCTGCCACCCTCGATTTTTTCGAAAGCACCATCGCGCATCTGAAAAAGGTAACCGGCATCGACCCGCAACTGCTGGTTCACGACCTGCACCCTGATTATCTGAGTTCCCGCTATGCCCTGGCTGTTCCCGGGATTCAGCGCATCGGGGTCCAACACCACCACGCCCACGTGGTCAGTTGCATGGCCGAGCAGGGAATCGACGGCCCGGTGATCGGTCTGGCCCTGGACGGCACCGGCCTCGGGCCGGATGGAACCTTGTGGGGAGGAGAGGCGCTCATCGCCGAGAGGGCCCGTTTTACCCGGGCGGCGCACCTGGCCCCTGTGCCCATGCCCGGTGGGGAGGCCGCCATCCGGGAACCCTGGCGGATGGCCGTAAGTTACCTCCACCACGGATTCGGGGAGGCGCTTTTCTCCCTGGAAAATCTGCCTCTCTTCAGGAAAATCGATAGACAGCGGTGCCGGTGGGTGCTGGAATTGATATCCAAAGGCATCAACGCGCCCCTCACCTCCAGCGCCGGAAGACTCTTCGATGGCGTGGCTGCCCTGTGCGGCCTGATTTATCGCATCTCCTTCGAGGGGCAGGCGGCCATGATTCTGGAGGCCATGGCCGGGGATGATGCCGGCGATACAAAAACGCCCTACGAGTGGGCGTCCGTCCGGCAGGGGGATGAGCGGGAAATTCAAATTGCCCCCCTGATCCGCCAGGTGGCCATGGACCTGGCGACAGGGGTCCGTCCAGAAGAGGTAAGCCGCAGGTTTCATGGCACCCTCATCCGCATGTGGGGAGACCTGTGCGTGGATCTTCGAAGGGAGACGGGACTGGATCACGTCGTGATGAGCGGCGGCGTATTCCAGAACCGATGTCTTGCGGCTGGACTTTCGGCCTATTTGACCCGACTGGGTTTCAGGGTCCATACCCATGGCAAGGTGCCCGCCAACGATGGCGGGCTGTCCCTTGGCCAGGCGGTAATCGCCGGAGCCCTGGCGGCATGAACCCGCATCAGGGAGCTATCATGGACCCTCTCACCCCCTATCGGGACCCCGGTCTGTCGGCACGGCTGGCAGCCCGGATCCGGGCCGCCAGCAGGAGGAAGATACGCCTCATGGAAGTATGCGGTACGCATACGGTCTCGATCTTCAGAAGCGGCATTCGATCCCTCCTTCCAGAGACCGTTTCCCTGATTTCGGGCCCCGGATGCCCGGTCTGCGTGACGGACCAGCGGGACATAGACGCCTTTGTCGCCCTTTCCGGCGTGGAGGATGTGATTGTCGCCACCTTCGGGGATCTCATGCGGGTGCCCGGCTCCCGAAGCTCCCTTCTGCGGGAGCGGGCGGCGGGGCGGGACATCCGCGTCGTTTACTCTCCCCTGGACGCTCTTGCCCTGGCACGGGAGACCCCCTCCAGACGCGTGGTCTTCCTGGGGGTGGGATTTGAAACCACCGCCCCTGCCATCGCCGCGGCCATCAGCCTGGCCCGAACCGAGGGGATCGGCAATTTCCTGGTCTATTCGGCCCATAAGTGTGTCCCGCCGGCCCTGTGCGCCCTGATGGAACTTCCGGAGATGGCCTTGGATGGGTTTCTGCTGCCGGGGCATGTTTCCGTTATCATCGGTGCCGGTGCCTATCGTGCCTTCGTGGACCGGTACCGGATTCCGGCAGTGATCGCCGGGTTCGAACCGGCCGATATCCTGCAGGCCATCCATCTTCTCGTGACGCAGATCGAATCCGGCAGGGCTGCCCTTGAAAACGCCTACCCCCGGGTGGTGTCCGAGACCGGAAACCCCAAGGCCTTGCGCCTGCTGGCAGAGGTGTTCAAGCCGGTGGACGTTCCCTGGCGGGGCCTGGGGATCCTCCCGGCAAGTGGACTGAAACTCCGGGATGCATATGAAGCATGGGACGCCGAGAAGGCCTTTGATATCGACTTTCAAGAGACACCCGCGCCGTCCGGATGCGCCTGCGGGGACATTCTGACCGGCCGGCGCCTGCCGCCCGCATGCCCGCGCTTCGGGAGGGGATGCACACCCGAGCATCCCGTCGGTCCGTGCATGGTGTCCACGGAGGGCACCTGCGCCGCCTATTACCGGTATGGTCGATAGGGGGAAGGAACCTTGACGAATGAAACCGGATAAAATATTGCTCGATCACGGAAGCGGCGGGCTGATGAGTCATCGGCTGGTTACCGAAACCCTGTTGCCCGCCTTTGACAATCCCCTTCTGGCCCCCTTGCACGATGGGGCGGTCCTGGATCTGGGGCAAGGGCGGGTCGCCTTTTCAACGGACAGTTTCGTTGTGGACCCGATCTTCTTCCCCGGCGGCAGCATCGGGGATCTGGCGGTCAACGGAACGGTGAACGACCTGGCCATGTGCGGGGCCGAACCTCGTTTCCTCAGCATGGGATTGATCCTGGAGGAGGGGCTGCCCTTCTCCGATCTGGAGCGGATCCTGGCGGACATGAAGAGCGCGGCAGGGGCCGCCGGCGTTTTCATCGTGACCGGTGACACCAAGGTGGTGCCCCGGGGCGCGGCTGACAAGGTGTTCATCAACACAACGGGGATCGGCCTTGTCCCGGCCGGGATTCAGGTGGCGCCGAACCGGGTGCGGCCCGGAGACAGGATTCTCCTCAGCGGCACCCTGGCAGACCACGGCATGACGATCCTGAGCCAGCGCGAGGGCCTTGGCTTCGGCGGGCCGGTCCAAAGCGATACGGCTCCCTTGAACCACCTGGTGAAAAAAATGCTCGCTGCCTGCCCGGATATCCACCTGCTGCGGGACCCGACCCGGGGCGGGCTCGGTACCAGCCTGAATGAGGTGGCCTGCAGCGCGGGGGTGGGCATTCTGATGGAAGAGGACCGGATTCCGGTGCGGGGGCCCGTTGCGGGCCTATGCGAGCTTCTGGGGATCGATCCGCTCTATGTGGCCAACGAGGGAAAGCTCCTGGCCTTTGTACCGCCCGAGGCCGAGGCGCCGCTGATGGCGGTGATGCAATCCGACCCCCTGGGAAGGGACGCGGTGGTGATCGGCGAGGTACTCGCCGATCACCCGGGACGGGTGGAGATGAAAACCCGCATAGGCGGCCGGCGCATCGTTCGGATGCTGACCGGCGAACAGTTACCGAGAATCTGTTGAGTAGCGGAGGACGGTTTAATTTTGAGCATTCACAGGACCTATCAAATGAAAAAGCAAATCGTATGGCTTCCGGTCGTTTTGGGAATGCTGGCGCTGGCAGCCGGCTGCTCCAGCCGGCACGAGGTGTTGATCCAGGGAGACACCATGGGCACCACCTACCACATCAAGGTGGTAACCGACGGGAAACACAGCATCCACGGCCTGGCCGACAAGATCACGGCCTGCCTCAAGCAGGTCAACCAGGACATGTCCGTCTTCATTCCGGACAGCGAAATCAGCCGTTTCAACCACCTGGACAAGGCAAACGAAAAAATTAAAATTTCCGACGGCTTCTATCAAGTCATGACCGTGGCCGCAAGACTCTACCGATGGACCGATGGGGCCTGGGACGGCACCGTAATGCCCCTGGTGAACCTATGGGGGTTCGGCACCAAGGGGCGGAGAACCACTCCTCCGGACCCGAAGGCGGTGCAAGCGGCCATGGAGACGGTGGGCTTCCATCGCATCATCATCGGCAAGGACCACACCCTTGCCAAGCGACGGCCGGACGTGACCCTGGATCTGGCCTCCATCGCCAAGGGCTATGGGGTGGATGCCGTCTCCAGGGTCATCCGGGAGAACGGATTTTCGAATTTCCTGGTGGAAATCGGCGGCGAGGTATTCGCCTCCGGCGTCCGAAAGGACGGGAAGCCCTGGCGGGTGGGGATCAACCGGCCGGTGGACAACGCCTCGCCCACCGCGGTTTACAGAGCCCTCTGGCTGAAAAACAAGGCCCTGGCCACCAGCGGCGACTATCGGAATTTTTTCAAGACAAAGGGAGTCCAATATTCCCACATCATCGATCCGACCACCGGGGATCCGGTTGAAAACGGCGTGGTCAGCGCTTCGGTCATGGCCAACACCTGCACCGAAGCGGACGGTCTTGCCACCGCCCTCATGGTCATGGGCCCCAAGAAAGGTCTGGCCCTGGTGAACCGCCTGCCCGGGGTCGAGTGCCTCATTGTGGTTCAGACCAAGAGCGGCGCCCTCATCAATTATCCCTCCCGGGGATTCGAGAGCGGGACCTGACCGCCGTCCTGCCGCATCAGCCTGAGGTTTGCCTCCACCAACTGCCGGACCTTCTTGTTGTAGAATTCCTTCAGGAACTTCACCTGGAGCCCTGCGTCGGCCTGATTCAGGACACTGGCATTGATGGACATGACGATACAATCGGACTCCGCAAGGACCCGGGCTTCGGCGGGCAGGGGGGTGACAACGGCCGATTCGCCGAACACCTCCCCCCGTCGAAGCGGTTTCACCGTCCCGCCAAGATGAAGCGTTGCGCTCCCGTGAATCATCACGCAAATCTGACTATCGCCCTGCGGCTTTTCGATGATCCACGCATCCTTTTTAAACACCCTCCAGGCTGACAGGCGGATGATCTCCTTCAATTCGCCCATCTGAAAATGGCGAAAAAGATATAGTTGACGCAGGAATGCAATCTTTCGCTGGTCCTGACGATCCATGGAAAGGGAGTCCTCGCCCCGGATGACGGGAAGCAAAACCTCGGCGAAAGCCTTGGCAGAGGAGAAGCGCTTCTTCGGATCCCGATGCATGGCGCTTGCCACGATGGCCGACACTTCCGGTGAGATGTCCGGAATATGCGCCTTCAGGGGCGTGGGCGGCTCATGGGAGATCCTGTAGAGAAGCTGATAGGGATCCGATCCCGCGTAGGGCCTTTTGCCACATAGCAGTTCATAAAACACAGCGCCCAGGGCGTATAAATCGGTTCTGTGATCCAGGGAATATTTCGGATCGGTCTGCTCCGGCGTCAGATAAAAAATGGATCCGGCCAGCTGAGAATCCGGCCGGGCCGGCTCCTGCATTAGCCGGGAGATGCCGAAGTCCATCAGTTTGACTTCGCCCTTTTGGGTGAGCATGATGTTGGAGGGCTTGATGTCCAGGTGCAAATATCCCTGGGAGTGAATGTGGTCCAGGGCGTAGCAGACATTATAGACGATTTCCACCACCTGGGGTTTCGGCAGCAGCCTGTCCGGACGGGCGTGGGCCTGCAATCCGATGCCGTCGATATACTCCAGGGCCATAAAGAAGAGCCCTCCCTCAAAGCCCGCATCGTAAGTGATGGCGATGTTGGGATGGATAAACCGGGCCGCCACCCTGGCCTCCCGCTTGAAGCGGTCCACCTGGCTGCGGGCCACACCGGTGGCATCGCCCGCATGGGGTTTGCAGATCTTCAGGGCAACGGGCCTTTCGAGCACGGGATCAAAGGCTTTGAAGACGGTTCCCATACCGCCTTCCCCGATTTTGGCCGTAATCTCGTAGCGGCCCATTTTTTTTGGCGCTGAATCGATCCGCATTGGGGAATAAACTCCTCCATGGCCCACCTGGTTGAGGCCTACTCCCCTATTTATCGGATTGTCAGCCAATGTCGTTAACTTAAGCGTGATGATTTCGATCCCTGACATGTCGGTAACGATCAGGGCCCATGTTAATGGCATTGGATTGTAAGCCGTAAAAAGGCGGAAGGGAGCGCCATCGCGGTCCGGGACGAATGAAACAGGCCTTGACTGAAAAGAGAATGAATGTTAAATGCAAATTATTACCATTTGAAAAAGCGAGACGAAAATTGAAAGCCGATAAAAATAGGTCTGACCTGATTATCCAGAAATTAAGGGACAAGGGTCACAAGATAACCCCGCAACGGATGGCGATCATTAAAATCCTTGCGGGAAGTAAGGGCCATCCCAGTGCGGAAAACATACATGCCCAATTAAAACAAGATTTTCCGACAATGAGCCTTGCCACTGTCTACAGAAATATAGTATTACTTAAATCATTGGGGGAAGTTCTCGAGTTGGGGTTCCCGGATGGGAGCAACCGATATGATGGAAACAAGCCCAAACCCCATCCACACGTCATCTGTACCAAGTGCAAAAAAATTGTCGACCCGGCGCTGGACAGCCTGGATGAAATGATCGAAGAGGTCGCCCGGGCGACTCATTTTAAAATTCAGAATCATCGTCTGGACTTTTTCGGCATCTGCAGCAGTTGTATGGCAGAGAAAGTCTGATATATTTTTTTACCGTTCATTGATAGTCGTTATCATTTAATATTTCATACCCATAACGATTATAAGGAGAAAATGCCATGAATGACGATAGCAAGCGCCCGGCAACGGACCGGGCAAACACCGCCATCGCCGGTGGCGGCACCTCGAACCGCGACTGGTGGCCGAACCGGCTGAAACTCGAGATCCTGCACCAGCATTCCGCCAAGTCCAATCCGATGGGCGAGGACTTCGATTACGCCAAAGCGTTCAAGAGCCTCGACCTGGCGGCAGTGAAAAAAGACCTCGCGGCGCTGATGACCGACTCGCAGGACTGGTGGCCGGCGGACTTCGGCCATTACGGACCGTTGTTCATCCGTATGGCATGGCATAGCGCCGGCACCTACCGCATCGGCGACGGCCGCGGCGGCGGCGGCAGGGGCCAGCAGCGCTTCGCGCCGCTCAACAGTTGGCCGGACAATGTCGGCCTGGACAAGGCGCGTCGCCTGCTCTGGCCCATCAAGCGGAAGTATGGCCGGAAGATTTCCTGGGCAGACCTGATGATCCTCGCCGGCAACGTTGCCCTGGAAACGATGGGGTTCAAGACCTTCGGTTTCGGTGGCGGTCGCGAGGATGTCTGGGAGCCGGATCAGGACGTCTATTGGGGCGCCGAGGAGACCTGGCTGGGTGGCGACAAGCGCTATTCCGGAGAGCGGGACCTCGAAAATCCGCTCGCTGCCGTGCAGATGGGCCTGATCTACGTCAACCCCGAAGGTCCGGACGGCAACCCGGACCCGGTCGCGGCGGGCCATGATATCCGAGAGGTCTTCGCCCGCATGGCGATGAACGACGAGGAGACGGTGGCCCTCATCGCCGGCGGCCACGCCTTCGGCAAGACCCACGGCGCCGGCCCTGCCTCCCATGTCGGGCCCGAGCCCGAAGCGGCCGGCATCGAGGAGCAGGGACTGGGCTGGAAGAGCAGCTTCGGTGCGGGCAAGGGCGGCGACACGATTGGCAGCGGCCTGGAGGTCATCTGGACCAACACGCCCACGAAGTGGAGCAACAACTTTTTCCGGATCCTTTTCAGTTTCGAATGGGAACTGACCAAGAGCCCGGCCGGTGCGTACCAGTGGACGCCGAAGGAGGGAGCTGGCGCCGGAACCGTGCCGGATGCACACGATCCGTCAAAGCGCCACGCGCCATCCATGCTGACCACGGACCTCGCCCTGCGGTTCGACCCTGTCTACGAAAAGATTTCACGGCGCTTTTATGAGAACCCGGATCAGCTGGCGGACGCATTCGCCCGGGCATGGTTCAAGCTGACGCACCGCGACATGGGCCCGCGAGCACGCTATCTCGGCCCGGAGGTTCCCGCTGAAGCGCTCATCTGGCAAGACCCAATCCCTGCCGTCGATCACAAGCTCATCGATGGAAAGGACATCGCCTCCCTCAAGGGCAAGATCCTGGCTTCCGGCCTGTCCGTGTCGGAACTGGTTTCGACCGCCTGGGCCTCGGCGTCCACCTTCCGCGGCTCCGACAAGCGCGGTGGTGCCAACGGGGCCCGCATTCGTCTGGCGCCCCAGAAGGATTGGGAAGTCAATCAGCCTACCCGGCTGGCGAAGGTGCTAAAAAGCTTGGAGGACATCCAGAGCGCCTTCAACAACGCGCAATCCGGCGGCAAGAAGCTATCGCTGGCCGACCTGATCGTTCTGGCCGGTTGCGCGGGTATCGAGCAGGCGGCGAAAAATGCCGGTCATGAGGCGACGGTTCCCTTCACACCCGGACGCATGGACGCATTGCAGGAGCAGACCGATGTGGCATCTTTCGCCGTGCTCGAACCGGCCGCGGACGGGTTCCGCAACTACCAGAAAGCCAAATACGCCGTCTCGGCGGAGGAACTGCTGGTGGATCGCGCGCAGCTGCTGACGCTGACCGCTCCAGAGATGACGGTTCTCGTGGGCGGCCTTCGCGTCTTGAATGTCAACTTCGAGGCGTCCCCGCATGGCGTCTTCACCCAGCGTCCGGAGGCCCTTACCAATGATTTTTTCGTGAACCTGCTCGACATGACAACGGCGTGGCAGCCGATCCCGGAAGACGAGGGCGTGTTCGAGGGTCGTGATCGCAAGAGCGGCCAACGCAGGTGGACCGCTACCCGGGTCGATCTCATCTTCGGGTCCAACTCCCAACTCCGGGCCCTGGCGGAAGTCTATGGATGTGAGGACTCCCGGGAAAAGTTCGTGAACGACTTTGTAGCGGCGTGGAACAAGGTCATGAACCTCGACCGCTTCGAGCTCGCCTGATGGGCGAAACCGCATCGTAGAGAGGGCTATTGAGGCTTCTGCCGAGCTGCAAACGCCCGGTGATCGGGAAGCGCCGCCAGGCGTTGACGAATGTGGCGAGCGCCCATGGATGATAGTTGCCACATACGAGTGCGGCGTTTCGACATCATCTGAAACGCCGCGCTTTTTTTAGGGAGTCAACCTCCCCCGCGCCGCGATTTGATGAGCCCGGCCACCAGCCCCGCCACTGCACCGATCAGAACGCCCGCCGGACCGGTGATAAAAATGCCCAGAAGCGGCCCCTGGTTCGCCTTGGGCGCAAGG
>CAYOXD010000017.1:31949-35471 GCA_964407825.1 uncultured Desulfobacterales bacterium
GAAAACGGCACGGGCTTACGAAAAGGATTGAGAAGTTGGTTTAAATATTATAACCGTGGTTGAACACATCAATCGTTAAGCGGGATGCCTTCTGACGAATGCCACTTCAAAGAGCATGTAAAACAGGCAGCCGAACGTAACGCCATCCGGGCCAACGCCAGTCCCCTAGGAGGCCCCTTCCGTTGGCCCGGGTGAGGCACCAACAAGCGCCGAAACAACACCACCGGCTCAGAGTTTAATCGCGCCTGAAAATTGTCCAGACCTCTGGAGCCACCGCAAGTACACAATAGCGTTATGATGTTAGGAAATTCCGATGAATAACCCAAAAGCGATCATCGACCAGACCCTATTTGACTTGAAATTGAATGAGGCAAAGCTTTATGAGGGCCAGGGCCTGACAAAGGAAGCATTTGAAATATATAATAATTTGCTAAAGACCCTTGATGAAGTGCCTGAGACAGAAAGTACAACAGCTCAGCGAGAGCAATTACAGGCCATCCTCGCGGACGTCGATACCAAAACGAGTAAAGTCAATATAGAAGGTCCGGTCCCTGCCGAACAGAACAAATCCAATCAGAATTTGTTTCTGGAAGCAAAGGTATTGTTTGATCTGGAATTATATGAAAAAGCCATCAGCGTTTATAAAATTCTAATCCACAAGAATTTTAAACTCTATGAGGCCATGTATGCAATTATTGAATGCAATAGGAAGATAGGAAAGAGGGAGGAGTCAAAAAACTATTTTTTATCACTCGTAGCAGACTCGGAAACAACCCAGAAAGTAAAATCCATCAGCTACTATTTCCTTTCCTTTTTATACGAAGAGGCCGGAGAATACAGTAAGGCATTATCATTTATTAATAAAATCAATCAAAAAAATGATATTTCGGATTACGAAAACAGAAAAAATTTTCTGAGTTCCAAAATCAAGGGGAATACCAAATTTGACCATCTGATATCAAACAAACTCATCAGTGAAGCTGATTTACAAAAGGCGATCGAACTTTCCGGGAAAAATCGGAAATCTCTCGAATACAACATAGTCAATTCTTTTTCCGTTGAAATCAGTGAACTTGGAAAATCCGTATCCTCCTTTTATGGGTATCCGTTTAAAGATCTAAGCATAGAAAATATTATCAAACCCGAACTTTTTAATAATTTAAAATACAAATACCTGAAAAGAAACCACTGGGCCCCCATATCTTCCTTTGCTGATCAAAATCTGGTGGAAGTAGCCATTACAAATCCCGATATGGCCCATCAGGAAGACATCCGGAAATTTTACACAGGCTATCGGCTCAGGTTCTATATCGCGATTCGTGAACACATTGACGAATATATTGACAGACAATTTAATAAAGAAATTGTCGAAGATCCACCCGATGAGGATGTGGCTGATTTCATGAGCGGCATTTCCGCCGATATCGAAATGGAATATGAAGATACGGATGATGAAGAGCAAACGGATAATGTTACGCTGATTGACAGCAAGGTGATTATGTTTGTCAACAAGATGATCGTCGATGCTTACCGCAAAAGGGCATCCGATATCCATATTGAACCTTCCACCCATGTCAGAAACGCAACCATCCGATTTAGAATCGATGGGGTCTGTCAGCCCTATGTACAAATACCAAATAGTTTCAGCCGCCCTATTATTTCCAGAATCAAGGTGATGGCCAGGATGGATATCATGGAACGGCGAAAACCCCTGGATGGTAAAATCAGGTTTAAGAGCAAGAGCACGGAAACAATAGAATTACGCATAGTTACCATACCGACTTCAGGGGGTAAAGAAGATCTGGTAATCCGGTTGTTGCCAAGCGGTAAACCCATGCCCCTTGCCGCATTGGGCGTTTACGATTACAATTTGAGCCGATTGCTCAATATCATTAAATCCCCATACGGCCTCGTTCTGGCTGTAGGGCCCACAGGGTCTGGAAAAACAACGACGCTCCATTCCGCATTGCACCTTATTAACACGCCTGAAAGAAAAATATGGACAGCCGAAGACCCTGTCGAAATTGACCAGAGAGGAATCCGTCAGACTGAGGTGCATCGAAAAATCGGACTTGATTTTGCAGCGCTTCTAAGATCTTTTTTAAGGGCCGACCCGGACGTCATCATGGTGGGGGAAATGAGAGACACCGAGACGGCAAAAATCGCCGTGGAAGCCTCGCTGACCGGCCACCTGGTTTTTTCAACCCTGCATACCAACAATGCACCGGCGACAGTGACGCGACTTCTTGAGATGGGCATTGATCCCAGTAATTTTGCCGATTCTTTGTTGGGTATCCTAGCCCAGAGACTGGGGCGGAGATTGTGCAACAGATGCAAAATGAAATCCGATTCTTCCAAAGAAGAATTCGATCGAATCATCAGTGAATTTGGCCCTGATCCTTTGGGGTTGCTCGATGAATTCAAAACGCAGCGTATCGAATTATATCATCCGGTCGGTTGCAGCAGCTGCGGGGATACGGGATATTCAGGACGAATCGGGTTCCACGAACTGCTCATCAACAATGATGAGATTCGAACACTGATCAAAAAAAATAGTTCAACGGACGATATCAGACTCGCCGCGGTAAAAAACAACATGTATTCGTTGAAGCAGGATGGAATACTCAAAGTCCTCAATGGCATTACAGATATGACGGAGGTGAGAAGAAACTGTATCTGATCGGAATGTCGATAGGGGATCTTTCTATCTTAGAAGGAATCAATCGTCCTTAAAACGTTTGCTATTCCGAGGCCCTTTGCGCTTCTTCGGCTTCTAAATTTTCTATGATCGATTTGATAAGGTTTTCTTTCTCGGAATCCTTGTTAACCCACTCCATTCCGCAGAGCATATAATCTCCCCGCCCGGGTGAAATATGTACAATTCGATAATCAAGCCCTTGGATTGATTGGCCGGCGATGTTGAGCCTGCACCCTGAGAGCACATCACCGATGACTTCTCCAATAGCCAAAGCCTCCGCGGGTAAGAGCATGAGACCGATGCTTGAAAGGCCCAAATCATTGATCAGGTAAGCTTTGCTGTCAATAAACACGAAACAGTCGTCCCGGTCACTGACTGAAAAACGGGTGGCTTTTCTGCGGTGTCGACCCTTCGGGTCCGGCTTTTCATGTGGGTTTTTTTCAGAATTCATTGATCTCAGATTTTAGTTCTCATATCAAGTAAGGACCGTTTCCAGGTGGAGCTGCTATCTAGTGCCCATCCAGAAATTGGCAAATTGGCCATTTCTGGATGGACACTATCTAAAAACCCGGTCTTGAGGTAATTATAAACCAAGTCTCGGCTGCCAAATTCTGCAACGCAATAAAAACAGCGATCTATTTCAAGACCGTAATAGGATACTGGTTTTTATGCAAGAAAATAATCCCTATTTCAATGTAAATGTTCACGCGGGGCGCATAAGCGCAACCGCACCACGATGTATCAATGACGAAGGTCCCCGATCGTTCCTTTTTGCCCAAACAATAAAGGGTCAGGATTTTCATCCTGACCCTTCGATTTTGTGG
>CAYOXD010000018.1:0-34205 GCA_964407825.1 uncultured Desulfobacterales bacterium
CTGAAGAAGCTCACCTCGCTGGCGGAAAGCATGGGGGTCGATCTCTCACCGGTGACTCCGGCGCCGAAGGCGGCGGGCAGCACGGGCCGGATAAAGGAGATCATCGATACGATCATCTCGCAGCGTTCCCGGGGCAACGCCACCATCGCCAAGAGCCTGAAGGCCAAGTTCATGCTCAAGGGCCTCGACCCGGATGCCTATACGGCGGATACGCCCGATGACCCGGCCGTTCTGAAGAAGCTTACCTCCCTGGCCGAAAGCATGGGGGTGTCCGTCTCACCGCCGGCTGCGAAAGCCGCGGGCAGCACCGGACGGGTGAAACATCTCATCGATACGATCATTTCAGAGCGATCCAAGGGCAATCCGGCGATTGCCAAGAGCCTGAAGACCAAGTTCATGCTCAAGGGGCTCAACCCGGACGCCTATACGGCGAATACACCCGATGACCCGGCGGTGTTGAAGAAGCTCACCTCCCTGGCGAGCAGCATGGGGATTTCCGTTTCACCACCGGCTCCGGAACCCGTCCAGAGTACCGGAAGAACCAAGCACCTGATAGATACCATCATATTGCAACGATCCAAGGGCAACCCGGCCATTGCCAAGAGTCTGAAGACCAAGTTCATGCTCAAGGGCCTGAATCCGGATGCCTATTCGGCCAATACGCCCGATGACTCTGCCGTCATCAACAAGCTGATGGGATTGGCCAATACGTTGAATATCCACCTTTGATGCGCGAATAAAGGTGTGAACGGCAGATGATCAGAGGCCGACTCTGGATCAAGCCCCCGGCGTATATCTTTTTTATCGTGGCCGGATATTCCACGGCCATCTCTCTTATCAGCTCCCGCTTGATCACCAGGACCCCCCTAATTTCACGCGCTCCTTTGCCGCCGGGCATAGGGTGGAGATGGAAGGCCCTTGACGTCAGGGGCCATTTTACTCTATCAATGCACCGGGGCAAACAATCCACAGGGGAGGGGCTATGGAAGATATCCAATCAGGGGGAAAATCCGGTGGACCGGATGGGCGAGACGGCATGATCCATGGCAGCAATTCCGATGAAGGATCCGCTGATGAGCGGGAGCTGGCGGAAGAATATTTTCATGAGATGCAATACTCCCCCTTCAAAAGGCAATCGTCTCTGGGGGATTCCGTTTCCAGATTGCTGGTCCGATCCAATGTTCCCCTCATGATCATTCTGGCGGGCGTCGTGGTCCTCATCCTGCTGACGCTGTTCTTTTCTCATGGCAGGAGAGCAACCCCTTCCGGACCGGATCTATCGGGTCTGGAAGCCCGGATGAGCCAACTGGATAGCAGGGTTTCCCGGCTCGAGGGCTTCATGGAAAAGGCGGGGAAGGCCGAAACCCAGGGTGACCGACAATACGAGCAGCTGAAGGACCGCCTGGACAACCTGGAGGCCTCCCTTTCTCAGCAGATGGACAAGCAGCTGAACCGGAAGGTCGACGAAGTTCTGGCCCAGAAGGCCAGGACCGTTGCTCCCCGAACCGCCTCGCAGGCAGCGGCCCGAAAAAAGGCGTCTTCCAAGACCTCCCGCAAGCCGGCCGCCACCGCCGCCCGCTACCATACGGTTCGGAAGGGGGATACCCTCTACAGCATCAGCCGAAAGCACGGTTTGACGGTGGCGCGGCTCAGAGTGCTCAACCATCTTCATGCAGGCACGCCGATTCTACCGGGACAGCGGCTGCTCCTCGGCCGGTAATAGAAGGGCCGCCCGGGATTTCAACGGCCCCGGGTCTGTCCTTGCCGCTTTCCGCCCGCCTGGTTTTCCTTGGCAGGACCTGCGACGGATGATCGGTTAGGGGGCAGAGGTTTCCATTACAGCTTTTCGACTGCGAGTGCGATTCCCTGACCGCCCCCTATGCAAAGGGTCACCATGCCGCGCTCCAACCGGTCGCGTTGCATCGAATGCAGGAGCCGTGTGGTCAGGATCGCACCGGTTGCACCGATGGGGTGCCCATGGGCGATCGCTCCGCCATCGATATTTACGACTTCCTCGGCAAACCCCAACTCACGAAGGCAGACCAGCGTAATGACCGCAAAAGCCTCATTGATTTCAATACTTTGTACATCTGACACTTTCCAGTGTGCCCGTTCCAGGGCCAATCGCACGGCCGGAATGGGACCCAGACCGAACATTCCGGGTTCTACGGCGGCGATCCCATATGAAACGAGGCGTGCCAATGGTTCGAGCCCGTGACTTTCCGCAAAACGGCGCTCGGCCACGACCATGGCGGCGGCACCACTGTTCAGCCCCGGCGCGTTCCCTGCCGTGATCGTGCCATCCTTGCGATAGGCGGGTCTCAGCCTGGCGAGTGCCTCGAGGGTTGTATCGGGACGGTTGTGTTCATCCTGCTCGAAAATCACCGTCCCCTTGCGCCTCGGCACCTCGATGGGCACGATCTCAGTCTTGAACAGGCCCTGTGCCTGCGCGGTGCTGAAACGTTGCTGCGAGCGCGCCGCCCATCGATCCTGATCGGTACGCGTAACGTTGTAACGGGAAACCAGATCCTCCGTGTGCCAGCCGGCGTGCTTTCCGCTGAAGGCGTCGTTCAGGCCATCGCTCAGCATGCAGTCGTATAGCTGTGCATCGCCCATGCGGTAGCCCCAGCGGCCGCGGGCCACTAGGTAGGGTGCCCGGTCCATGTTTTCCATGCCGCCGGCGATGGCGCAACGTACATTGCCGGCGACAATTTCGAGGGCGGCACTGACGATGGCCTGGGCGCCGGAGCCGCAGACGCGATTGACGGTCATCGCCGGAACGCTCACCGGCAGGCCGCCGCCGATCGAGGCTTGCCGAGCTGGATTCATCCTTGTTCCGGCCTGGACCACATTGCCCATGACCACGGTATCGATCGTTTCCGGGGCCAGCTTCGAACGCCTCAGGGTCTCGCGAATGACCTCGGCCCCCAGATCCGGTGCCGGGATTTCCTTGAGCGACCCGCCAAAGGTTCCGATTGCGGTGCGAACCGCATTACATAGAACCACTTCCGCTTGGGACATGATCAACCTCCTTTATCAGCATAAAAAGTATCATCGCCTCCCCGGCCCGACAAACGGTTGTGGCAAATATCGCTAAACTCATTTTGTTTCGGATGGTTATTTTTGATTCGGGCTTTCAAGACCGGATCTCATTTTTCCTGCATGCCGGGTGCCTCGTTGAGTGGAAGCATCATCAGGGGTACTATACATTCAGGAACGTGATGTTGGCAAGGTTCATCGCCTGGCTCGTCACTACCTGGCCGGCATGCGATCGCGCAATTGGGGACGGATCGTCTTTGTTTCGAGCGAATCGGCCATCCGGATTCTCACCGAAATGATTCACTACGGTATGACCAAGACCGCCCAACTGGCGGTGGCACGCGGTCTTGCTGAAACCCTCGCAGGCACCGGGGTGACCGTTAACAGCGTGCTTCCGGGGCCGACGACCTCCGAGGGGGGCAGAGGAGGTGGCGGACATGATAGCCTATGTGTGCAGTGCCCGGGCCTCGGCAACCACGGGGGCGGCACTGAGGGTCGATGGCGGGGTCGTCCGGGCGATTGTATAACCTGCTGATATGGCGGCAGTAGAGAGCAGGCCTGGGAAAATGGTAATTGACCTGTGCCGGCACGTTTGCTACGCTCATTCTGATGATTTCAAGCTGATCTTCTTGGCATGGCTATAGGGAGGAAAATGTACTGTCACATCACGACGACCGATGCCGCATCCCAATGGTGTAATCTCGAAGACCCTATCTGTACCGTATTGCTTGGGCATGTATCGGTCCCCTCAGGTTCGCTTTCGGCCTTACCGAATGACAGGGGCCTTGGACCTCAACCCTTGACGCTTCAATCCCGTCAGCTCATCCCCAGCCGGTGACGGCGTTGGGGAAAGAGTATCAAACACAACATCGAACTTATGAAGAGTAAAAGATATCTGCTTATTATCGGATTATTGATGTTATCGGGGGCAGTTTTCCTTGGAGGCTGCAGCGATCTCGTTCTGCTCCATCCCAAAGGCCCTGTGGGGCATTCGGAGCGGTTCGTCATCCTGGTCTCCATCGTGCTCATGCTGCTGGTCGTTATTCCCGTTTCCGTCATGACCTACCTGTTTGCCTGGCGATACCGTTCCGGAAACAAACGGGCCATCTACATGCCGAAATGGAGCCATTCGGGAAAGATCGAACTGATGGTGTGGGTGATTCCCATCATTATCGTGACACTGCTCAGCATTCTGCTCTGGAGGACCACCTTCAGTCTGGATCCTTACAAGCCCATACATACCGGCGCTGAACCGGTTCATATCCAGGTCGTTTCCCTTGACTGGAAATGGCTCTTCATTTATCCGAAGCAGGGAATTGCCACCGTCAACCAGCTGGTCTTACCGGCCGGGGTCCCCGTGAGCTTCAGGGTTACGTCCGCCACGGTCATGACATCCTTCTTCATCCCCGAACTCGGCAGCCAGATATACGCCATGGCCGGCATGCAGACCCGGTTGCATCTCATTGCTGGAGAACCGGGCGTCTATACCGGCCAGAACCAGCAATTCAGCGGACGCGGCTATGCGGAGATGACTTTCAAGGCGATTGCCGTTTCCAAAAGGAAGTTCGAGGCATGGGTCAAAAAGGCGAAACAATCCACAGAAAGGCTCGATATGGCCCGATATGCCAAAATTGCAGTGCCGAGTTCCAATTACCCGGTGACGACCTTCTCTTCGGTCCAGCCCCGCCTGTTCGAAACTATTTTGGACCAATTCCGGGAACCTGGGAGAAACCATACCGGCCTCGTGAGGGGGGTGATCGACTCTCCACGAGCAAACATCGGCGGTTCCGGGGGTAAGTGATATGCTAGGAAAGTTAAGCCTTTCGGCGGTGCCTTTCGGAGACCCCATCGTCATGGGCGCCGTTTACGGTTCGATTGTGTTGGCCTTCATCATTCTGGCCCTGATTACGTGGTTCCGTCAATGGCCCTACCTGTGGAAGGAGTGGCTGACCAGCGTCGATCATAAACGGATCGGTATCATGTATATCATTCTGGCCATGGTCATGCTTCTGCGCGGTCTTTCTGACGCCATTTTGATGCGATCCCAGCAGGCGATCGCCTTCGGGGCCTCCCAGGGCTTCCTGACTGCCGGTCATTTCAACCAGATATTCAGCGCCCACGGAACGATCATGATCATTTTCGTCGCCATGCCGTTTCTGGTGGGGTTGATGAACATCGCCGTACCGCCCCAGATCGGGGCGCGGGATGTGGCCTTTCCCTTTCTCAACTCGGTGAGTTTGTGGATGACCACCGCCGCGGCCTTGCTGGTGATGGTGTCCCTGGGGGTGGGCGATTTTTCCAAGGCCGGGTGGTCCGGGTATGCGCCTCTGACAGAACTCCGGTACAGTCCCAGCACGGGCGTGGACTATTGGATATGGGGCTTCCAGATAGCAGGTATTGCATCGTTGATGACCGGTATCAACTTCTTCGTTACCATCCTGAAAATGCGTGCTCCGGGAATGACCCTCATGCGCATGCCGGTTTTCGTCTGGACGACGCTTTGCACCAACATTCTCATGATTCTGGCCTTTCCCGTTCTAACCGTCGCCCTGGCCCTTCTGACGCTGGATCGTTATCTGGGCATGCATTTTTTTACCAACGTGCTCGGCGGGAACATGATGATGTACACCAACCTGTTCTGGGTCTGGGGGCATCCGGAGGTGTATATTGTGATCCTGCCGGCCTTTGGCGTTTACTCGGAGGTGGTCGCCACCTTTTCCGGGAAGCCGCTCTTTGGCTATACATCCATGGTGTACGCCACCATTGCCATTACGCTCCTGTCCTTTGTGGTGTGGCTGCACCATTTTTTCACCATGGGCGCTGGTGCGGACATCAACGCCTTTTTCGGTATCACGACCATGATCATCGCCGTTCCCACCGGGGTAAAGATCTTCAACTGGATCTTCACCATGTATCGGGGGCGGGTCCGCTTCACCACCCCGATGCTCTGGACGCTGGGATTCATCACCACCTTCTCCGTGGGCGGCGCGGCAGGTGTGTTGTTGGCATCGCCGCCGGCTGACTACGTGCTCCACAACAGCCTGTTCCTGATCGCGCACTTCCATACCATGCTCATCACCGGCGCGCTGTTCGGCTACTTTGCGGGATATACCTACTGGTTCCCCAAGGCCATGGGGTTTCCCCTGAACGAGAAGTGGGGAAGCGCAGCGTTTTTCTGCTGGTTCGTGGGCTTCTGCCTTGCCTTTGTGCCGCTGTATGTGCTGGGGTTTATGGGGATGCCCCGTCGCATGTACCATTACGACAACCCTGCCTGGCACCCCTGGCTGGTCGTTGCCGCTGTCGGGCTTGCCGTGATCCTGCTGGGTGTCCTGTGCCAAGGGATTCAACTGGTTGTGAGCATCCGGCAGCGCCATCGGACGCGGGATCTGACCGGCGACCCCTGGGGAGGCCGCACCCTGGAGTGGGCCATGGCCTCGCCGCCTCCTCCCTATAACTTTGCGGTAACGCCCGTCGTCGAAAATCTCGACGCCTTCCAGGACATGAAGGAGAGGGGCATCGCATACCAACAACCGAAACGGTACCGACCCATCCACATGCCGAAGAACACGGGTGCCGGATATGTGAACGGGGTTTTAGCCTTCCTGTTCGGATTCGCCATGGTCTGGTATATCTGGTGGCTGGCCGTGCTCTGCGTCCTGGGGATGGTGGTGATCCTGATCGGACGGGCATCCATCGATGAGCCGGAGTTCACCATACCCGCCCATGAAGTGGAAAAAATGGAGAAAAAACGTTTTATGCAGCTGGCGGCCGTAGAGCGTAAAGCACCGGGAACGCTGTCGCGGGAGGTGGCATGACAACGGAAACTGCAACCATCGGCGTCGTTTCCCATGGCGAATTCGAACATCCGGACCCCATCTCGAATCAGGTCTTCGGTTTCTGGATTTACATCCTGAGCGACCTCGTCCTGTTTTCGACGATCTTTGCGGCCTTTGCGGTGGTGGGGCACCACTATGCCGGCGGCCCCACCGGCAAGGACCTGTTCAATCTGCCCTATACGCTCGGTGAGACCCTGTTCCTCCTGTTCAGCAGCGCCACCTATGGCTTGGCCATGCTGGCCATGGAGGGGAACAGACGGAATCTGGTGCTGGTATGGCTTCTGGTCACCTTTCTTTTTGGCCTCGGATTCATCACCATGGAGGTCTCTGAGTTTTATCACCTCATTCGCGCAGGCGATGGACCGAGCCGTAGCGCTTTTCTGTCGGCCTTCTTCACTCTGGTGGGCACCCACGGCGCCCACGTTTCCACGGGCCTGCTCTGGATGGCGGTCATGATGGTCCAGGTGGTCACGAAGGATCTGACCCCGGCGGTTCAGTCCCGGCTGATACGCCTGAGTATCTTCTGGCATTTTCTGGATATCATCTGGGTGGGGGTGTTTACTGTAGTGTATTTGATGGGGGTAATATAAGTGGACCAGACACCCATGGAGCGCGCAGGTGCCGGTAAGGCAAGCTTAAAGGCCTATGCCGCTGGTTTTTTCTATTCGATCGCCCTGACAGAGATCGCCTTCTGGATGGTGATGCATGGCGAGCGGACGCTGCCTCGCTGGGTCGTTGTGGGCGGGATTTTCCTCGCGGCTGTAGTCCAGATCCTGATTCACCTGCATTACTTTCTGCACCTGGACCGCTCCTCCACGGTGCGGTGGAATGTGTTGGCCCTGGTGTTTACCGTGCTGATCATCACCATTTTTATCGGGGGGACGCTCTGGATCATGTCCAACCTGCATTACCGCATGATGTGACCATGCCCGGTGGCATAATAAAGTATATTCAGGTGACGAAACCCTGGATCGTTCTGGGCAACCTGCTTACCGCGTCAGCCGGCTATTTTCTGGCCGCCAAGGGAGGGCGCATCGATGCCTTCCATCTGCTGGCAAGCCTTGCGGGCATCAGTCTGCTGGTGGCATCCGGCTGTGTCTGCAACAACTGCATCGATCGAAACCTGGATCGAAAAATGGCCCGCACCCGCAACCGGGCGCTTGCCCGGGGGCTGATAACGCCGAGGGTAGCCGTCGTCTATGCCTCGTTTCTGGGTGTCTCGGGCGCCGCTCTGCTCGGTGCCGAGGCCGGTCGCCTGTGCCTTGTTATCGTGCTGTCCGGTTTTGCCGTCTATGTGCTGGCCTACAGCCTGTATCTGAAGCGCCATTGTATATACGCCAACCTGATCGGCAGTCTGGCGGGTGCCGCGCCGCCCCTTGCCGGATATTGCGCCGCAGGCCACCGCCTGGATGCCGGCGCGCTGATGATAGGGTTGGTTTTTTCCCTCTGGCAGATGCCCCACGCCTACGCCATCGCCCTCTATCGCCGTCGAGAGTACGCCGCCGCCGGGATTCCGCTTATGCCCGCCCTGCAGGAAATGCCCGCCGGCAAACAGGTTATCATCGTCTATATCCTGATTTTTGCGGTGGCGGCGCTGATGCCCACCTTCGGTGGGTACACCGGATACGGCTATCTTGCCGTGACGGCTGCGATGAGTCTTATCTGGCTGACGCTGGCTCTGGCGGGTCCCGGAAGGATTGGCGAACGCCTCTGGGCCAAACAGCTGTTTGTATTTTCCCTCGTCACCATCGCGGTCCTGAGCGTGATGATGGCAACGGATGTTACCGTGGCCTCACAGGGGGGGGTGGCCTCTGCGCTGGGGTAAGTGCGAGCGGAGACGACGAGAAATCAATTGGCTTGACAAAATTTCCAATATATCCCATTCAAACGATAAAGGGCTCAGGGATCCTCGCCCTCTGTATCATTTTTCCCTATTGCTTTTTTTGGGCAGGAGCAATCCATATGAACGCTTCAATGAACATGAGGGGGGACTGGATATGAAAAGGGGACTTTTCGTCTTATTGATTTCGTTGGCATTTTCTGGTGCCATGATCCTTCCGGTTCAGGCGGACCAGTGGGACCACAACAAGGGTCATAAAAAGGCTGTTCAACAGCAGGGCCACAAATCGAAAGCCCAACCGGTCGCGGAACAGGCGCGCAGAGGCAGCCATTACGGAACAAAGGATCATCGGGGTGACCGGGACCGCTACCGGGGTCATGAATACCGGAGCCCGAACCATCACCCGCGGGGCTACAGTATGCATGCCAGGAAACGATATTATGAGCGTTCTCATGTTTGGAAAAACCGCCATTATCGCTACGATGGGCATTGGAATTCCTGGTCCCAGTGGAATGCCTACCGCTTGAGGTATCCCGAGAAATTCCGTGCGGGAGGGTATTACCGCGAAAATGGCCATCTTTTTTTCAGGTTTTTTGACCCGCTCTCCGGTGGTTACCTGTTCTTTTCAATCGGCAGATAGAAGATCGTATGGGGTGGCAGGAATAAAGGCCGTTCACCGAGAATTGCCGGCACATGACGGGACATCGTGGAGATGGTAGTGGCGGTGGTCGGCGCCGTGGGCATGCCGGTGGAACCGGGAATCGATCAGGTTGACCTGAAGCAGCAGATCCTTGTCCGCCAGAATCTCCTGGGGGGCGCCGGTGGCGACAAGGGTATGGCCCTCCCCGAAAACCAGCACCCGGTCGGCTATTTCTTCAACTATTTCAAGATCGTGGGTGGCGGTGATCAGGGTTTTACCCACCTTGCCAAGCCGGACCAGCATGTCGGTCAACCAGCGTTGGGTCCGCGGGTCCAGGCCGTTGGTGGGCTCGTCGAGCATCAGGACGCCGGGATTGACCGCCAGGACCGAGGCCAGCGCCACCTTGCGTTTTTCGCCGCCGCTGAGTTTGAAGGGCGGGCGGTCCTTCAGCGGGCCCAAATCGAACAGGTCCAGGATTTCATCGACGCGTTCGTGTACCTGGTCGGCATCGAGATCCATGTGAAGGGGGCCGAAGGCGATTTCCTCCCACACATTGGATGAAAAGAGCTGGGCATCGGAATCCTGAAACACGAACCCAACCTGACGTCGGAACCAGTGATTGAATTCGTCGCCGTTGAGGCTCCCCTCATCCAGCGGGCGGCCGAAGGCCCGCACTGTGCCCTGCTGGGGGAAAATCAGCCCGTCGAGGACTTTGAGCAGCGTGGATTTTCCCGAGCCGTTGGCGCCGAGCAAAACGATGCGTTCCCCCTGAACAATGGATAGATCAATGTCACGCAGGCAGACATCACCGCCGGGATAGTGAAAGTTCACCCCTTCGAGGGAAAAAACAGGATCTGATGCCTGGCTATCAAAGGACACGATCTCCTCCTACAAGTAATATGGCGACTGTTAAGGCAAAGAGGCACCAGAGCCAGTCGCTGGGTTTCATCTGAAGGGAAAGCAGGGTTCGGGGCTCTCCGGTGTAACCGCGGGAAAGCATGGCGTTGTGTACCTCCTCGCTGGTGGCATGGGTTCTGGCCCACAGCTGGCCCATGGCGGAGGTGACAAAGCCGCGCTCCTCCCGGTTGCTGGCTCGTCCCACCATGCGGCTCTGGCGGGCCATGAACATTTCGCTGCTGGTCTGCAGCAGAAGGAAGATATAGCGGTAGGTCATCTCCAGCACCGTCAGGAACACCACCGGTATCCGAAGCACACGAAGGGCCTTCAGAAGCGCCTGCCAGCGTGTGGTCAGGGTCAGCAGCACGGCCAGGGAGACCGAGGCCCCCACCCGCAGCACCAGAAGAACGGCAGCCACCGTTCCCTGCTGGGTAATGGCCACGGCCTCCGGTATCTTCAGGAATCCCAGGTGCAGGGGGTGGGGAAGATGGAACAGGACCACCAGCGGGGTCCCTGGGCGAACCACGTTGAAAAGGACCGGCAGGACGACGATCCCCGTGAACAGAGGCACCACGATCCACACCCGCTTGATGAAGGTGCCGATCGGCACCTGGGAGACCCGTGCCAGCCAGAAAAGCCACAGATTCAGGCAGACGAGGGAAAGAATGTGATGGAGCAAGCCTGCGGCTCCGATCAGCACCAGAACCGTCAGCACCTTGATCCTCGGGTCAAGACGCTGCAAAAGACCGGGGCGGCCCGCCAGCGCCTCGGAAAAGACCTCGTTGCGCATGATTTCGGCGATGCCATGGAGGGTTTTGGCCATGAAGCCCTTACGCCGGCGTCGCTTGGAGGATAGCTGCCCAAGCGGCGCCGGTGAAGCGTTTTCTTCGAGCCAGAGGGGCAGGGGGCGGAGTGGATCGCTCATATCAGCGCATCTGCCTGGATTTTTCCTCCGGTCCGATCTCCGCGGCCTGGAAACGGCTCAGCAGGTAGGTCAAAAGGGAAATGATCCCCACCCCGATGACGGCGCAGAGAATATAGACGCTCGCAGAGGCCCAGAAGCCATGCTCCGGGCCGGGCAGCGCATAATCGGGCAGCACGGCATGGGTCCAGCTGTCGGAGAGATGGGCCAGTCCCGCGGGAATGTACCCCACCAGTTTGCTCACCTGCTCGGTGCCCCATTCCCCCCAGGCGGATCCCTGCGCGAGGAGCCCCAGGGGCGAGAGGATCATCATCGCGGCCACTCCCCACCAGAGTTTCCGGTAGCCGAAAGAGGACGTTGAAGGGGATGCCACCGCCGCCGGTCGGAGTTCCAGAAGGGCCGGATCATGGGTTTGCAGGAACCGAACCACCATGGCGGTGACCACGGCCTCCAGGGCGCCGGCAAAGGTCAGGTGGGCCAGCATCATGGCTGGTATGGACAGGCTCAAGGGGTAGGGACAGTAGAGGGGGGTGCCGTTGGCCGTGTGAAACAGCAGGGGCTGGATTCCCAGTTCCACGGCCGCTGCCAGGGCTGCGGCGTTGATGCCGACGTAACCGCCGACGGCGGCTCCCAGCCAGCGCCGGGTGGCGTTCAGGTCGCTTTTAGCTGCGATGAGCCGATACACGCCGTAGGCACAGAAAGGCATCAGAAATGCCATGTTGAAGCAGTTGGCGGTGAAGGTCCAGATGCCGCCGTCCCCAAAGAGCAGCGCCTGGATGGCCAGGGCGATGGTGATACAGATCGTGGCGGCCCATGGCCCGAGAACCACGGCCAGAAGTCCGCCTCCCACGGCATGGGCCGTGGTGCCATCTGGTATCGGGACGTTGTACATCATGATGGTGAAGGAAAAGGCCGCGCCGATGGCCATCAGGGGGACGTGGCGGGATTTGAGGACGGCCTTGACACGTTTGACGGACATGGCCCAGACCGGGGTCATGCCGACGCCCATGGCGATACAGGTGGAAGGACTTAGATACCCATCCGGAATATGCATGCGAGCTGCTCCCTTCATTTGGGAAAAATGGGTTGCACCCCAAGGCGGAGGCTGCCGCGCAGAGCGCTGGAGGCGGGAGGGGTTCAGGGGGCGTCGGCTGGCCAAAAAAAACCACGAAGTCCCCTTCCTTCACGCCCAGGTGAAATCAAAAGACCTTCGTGGCCCTCTTATTATATTCAGGATTCAGACAGTTGAAACGGATGGCCGCCGGGGGGTGGCTTTCGTTGCCACGTTATCGGGTCCTCTCCGGAGGCGTCCATGGATCAGCTTACGATCCAGTTCGTCCCTGATACTATACGGGAGGATCGATGTCAAGCGTCCAGGTGAATCTCGTAAATGTCGATTTCCTTCTCCATGCCCTTGAGCTTCCGGACGGGAAGTTGATTGAGGCGTTTCAGACCTTCGACATCCCCCAGCCGATCCAGGATGAGGTCGCGAACCGCGCCGCTGATCAGAATCTGGTCCGACCCGGCGATGGACTGAATCCGCTGCGCCACATTGACGGCATCGCCGATGACCGTGTAGTTCATGTGCTCCTCCGAGCCGATATAGCCGGCAACCACTTCGCCGGCATTGATGCCGACCGTCAGATGCAGCTCGGGCCATCCCCTGGGCTGGTTGTCCCGGTTGAACTTTTCCAGGGCCTGGTGCATGTCGATGGCGGTCTGAACGGCCTGGTAGGCTTCATCCCCATGGGACAGGGGAGCGCCGAACAGCGCCAGCATCCCGTCCCCCATCAATTTGTCCAGCGTTCCGTTATGTTGGAAAATGATGGGGGTCATCAGGGAGAAGTAGGCGTTGAGCATATTCACCACCTCCACGTGGTCGATCTCCTCGGATATGGAGGTAAACCCCTGAAGGTCCGCAAAGAGAATCGTCACTTGCTTGCGCTCGCCGCCAAGCCTCAGATTTTCCTGGGTGCCGAGAATTTTTTCCCGTACCTGGGACGGGAAAAAACGGCCGAGCGCCAGGCGCTGCCGCTCCTCGTGGATGAGCTGATGATAAATCCTGGACAGGACAGCCCCCGTAGCGAACCCCTCCACCACCAAACGCAAAAAACGTAGCAGGTTCGGATCGAATCCCTTGCCCTCCCGATACACCCGGAGGATCCCGATACAGCTCTTGTTGTGAAGAACCGGCAGGCAGGCCGAGGCGCATTCAGTTCGGGCGGAGGCCGCCGGGTCGGCGGACGAATCGTCCTGAATCACCACGGGCTGTTTGGTTGAAAAGGCTTGGCGCGTTGCCTCACCCTCCTGGTCGGCCAGCGATTGCACCGGTATCGGCTTTCCGTAAGAGGCCACCTCCTCTAGAATCTGACGCCTCCGAGTCAGCAGCACCAGCGACACATGTTCAAAGGAGAGGCTTCTGGCCAGGATGGACAGCTGGTTTTCCCAGAAGGCCCGTGTGTCCAGTTCGTTGATGAATCTCAGGGTTTCACCGAGTTCCTTGAGGATCGACAGCTCCCGGATTTTTTCCTCGTACCCGGCCTGCATTCTGGCCACCTGCACTTTATAGACATCCCGCTCCCTGATAAGCCGGGAAATCATCTCCCTGTCATTTTCCGCGTCGGAGGACGCCATAGCCGATCCCTTGCCTATGAAATCATGAAAAGATCCTGGTTTTTATCTAAAAGCGATTTGACTTCCTGAACCATCGAATCCAGTCTGTCAAAACGAATGTCTCGAAGCAGCCTTTTCACCACCGTGAATTGCCCGTAGGTCAGATAGGCGGGCGAAAGGGTATCGCCGTCCGGGGCCGAGAGTGCCTCGACCTGGTGGTTGAGAAAATCCGAAAAACCGATGAGGCCCGCAAGGGGGGCGCATTCCGATGCCCCCATGGGGTGGTGGTGGAACGAGATGGCATTGGCCAGATGCGGCGGCAGATTCCATCGTTTGGCAACGATTTTGCCGATCATGGCATGATTGAGGTCAAACCGCTCTTCTTCTGCCTCGACCATGGGAATGGTGTGATTCACCGCCATGGCATGGACCTCGTTATAGAGTTTCGGGAAATGCTCCATCAAAAATATTTTCCCCGCGTCGTGCAGCAATCCTGCGGTGAATACCCCCTTGTTCTTGCATTCCGGCACCCGCCGGCCCAGGTATTCGGCGATGAGGGCGGTGCCGATGGAGTGCCGCCACAGGGCATTGGGATTGGACATGCCCTCGAAATGGATGTTCTGGAAAGTTCTTGCGGCGGATATGCCGAAGGCGAGATTCTTGATCTCGTCGGTTCCCAATATCACCACCGCCTCTTTCACGGTGTCGATCTTTCGGGCGAACCCGTAAAATGCGGAATTGACGATCTTCAGGACCCGGAGGGTCAGGGTCGGATCGGTTTCTATCACCCTTGCCAGGGCCGCCATCATGGAAAAGGGATCGGCGAGGATATTGAACAGCTTGACCGCGATGCCGGGCAAAACCGGAAGTGATTCCACATCCTTCAGTTTCGTGATGAGGGCGGACGTGTTTTTCGCCCGCTCTCCCAGATCCTCCTCCATGCTCATGGAAAAGGTGACTTCCTCCAGGTGCCTTTCCAGACGTTTGTCGGTTGCCGCCTTCGGGTTGGAATCGATGATCTTCTCCAGGGTGGGGGCGAGCTTGTAGTCAAAGGGAAGGCGATACAGGAAATCGATCTGCTGCTTCTTCGTAAGGCTGCTGAGCCCATGCCAGAGCGCTTTGGCATCGAGTTCGAGCAGGCGTTTGAGAAAGCGGCCCCGGGCGCGGATAAAATGGAACTGGATCGTGCCGAGCCTTTCCCTGTCCCTGTCGCGAACGACAGCACTCGCGCTGTCTGGTGCCGGTCCGGCGGCAATGCCGATCCGTCCTGCGGCATCCGCCTCGCAAGGCTGGGGTTGCGCCTGCATAAACAGTTGGGGAATAGTCCTGGCCTCTTCCGGGAAAATGGTACATCCGATCTTGACCTTATGGGGGATGTCGAGCAGTTCGCGAAAGGCCTGGGTGATTTTGTTTCGAACGGAAACCGTGCCTTTTCGATCCGTTGCAAAGCACAGGAGGAAAAACTGGTTTTCATCGACGCTGATGATGGTATCGCTTTCGCGAAAATAGGTGCCGAAGCGGGACAGAAAGCCACCCATCATGGAGGGCAGGGGGAGCTCGTAATCCTCCCCCGAGGCATGGATCCAGAAAAAGCCGAGACTGCTCCGGCTCCGCAGTACCTTGCTCATCTCTTTTCTCAGGGTCGTGTAGCTGCCTTTGCGCATGCTGACACGGCTTTCGGTATCCACTACCTTGGGTTCTATCTCGGTGATGCAGCCCAGGGCGTCGAGACTTGCCTGGAGGATCTCTCCGTCCTTCTCGCTGGTGAACTCGCAGATAAGCCGGGGCTGGTCATGGATCAGTTGTTCAATTTTCGAATCGGGAAGGTAAATGTTCCGGCTGAAAAAAGCGCTTATTTTCCGGAGGTCGGCCTTTTTTGTAAACCTCCGAAGTATCAACTGGTAGGCCATCTTTCCCACTTTCGGGCATCCTATTGCATCATCCCACGAGCCTGTCTGAAACCCCGGTCAGCTCGGTCCAAGGCGGAAAGAGGTCCAAAATGCGGGGCATACGTGTGTATGTTGGCATTCTAAGGAGCTTTCCAACGCCGTTAGCCGGTCTCGCGTGATGGTTCCATATCGGGCGCAAGGTCCTGCGACGGCTCTGAATCAGACGGAAATGGAAATACCGTTGGCTAGGAAATGCCACCGCTTTTGCCCAATTGTCAAGGAGAAAATAGGCAGGACAATTTCGTTTTGGAAGTAATTTGGGATAGGATGGCGTGTCCTACTACAACTACAACTACAACTACGATTACGATTACGATTACGACAACGACAACGACAACGACAACGACAACGACAAGGACAAGGACAAGGATTACAGGATCGAGAGCTTTCCCAATGCCATTGGAATACATTTGCCTCGGTGCCGGGAAGCCGCAACCGTGATGGGAACCGGATTGTGTGGTATAGAAATGGGATAGGGGGGACCGGATTCAATCGGCTTGAGGGGGGGAAATGAATGGTGACGCCATGAACGCCATAGTTGATGAATTGTTGAGACGCTTGGATGGGTTGACCTTCAGCTCGCCGGTTGCATACGTTTATAATCCCCTGGTGTACGCCAGAGGACCCTTTCTCCAGTACATGGAACGGTACGGGGGCGGCCCCAAGGAGGCTATTTTCTTGGGGATGAACCCAGGCCCCTGGGGGATGGCGCAGACAGGCGTCCCCTTTGGGGATGTCGACCTGGTGAGGGGGTGGCTCGGGATCGAGGGGGAAGTCGGGGTGCCTTCCCCGCAGCACCCCAAGAGAGCCGTCCTCGGTTTTCAATGCCCGCGAAGGGAGGTGAGCGGCCGGCGGCTGTGGGGCTGGGCCAGGGATCGCTTCGCTTCGCCCGCGGAATTTTTCAAGCGGTTCTGGGTCGGGAACTACTGCCCTCTGGTCTTTATGGAGGAAAGCGGCCGTAACCGCACCCCGGACAGGCTGAAGAAGGGTGAGAAGGCAGCCCTGTTCGATGCCTGCGACGAGGCCCTGCGACGGACCATCCGGTTGATCCGGCCCCGATATGTGATCGGTGTCGGGAATTTCGCCTTCCAGCGGGCCACGGAGGCGCTGGCGGGGCAGGATGTCCTGGTCGGGCGCATCCCCCATCCGAGCCCGGCAAACCCAAAGGCCAACAGCGGATGGGCCCGTTTGATGGAGCGGGAACTGGTGAGCCTGGGGTTGCTGCCCTGATCCGGGCCACTTGCGATAAGCCGGAGGACAAGGGAAACCCGCCGGTGAATTCTTTTACCCACCCGTCTGCCGGGATTTCTCCATGTGCAGGCGGGAACAGAGAAGGGAAAGGTACACCCACATGACCTCTCATGAATCGTGGAATCCAGGGAAATTACTTGAATTATCAGGTTCCTACTGGCAGACCTGCACCCTGCACGCGGCCGTGAAACTGGCGGTTTTCACACACCTCGGCCCGGGGCCGATGGACGCCGTTGAGCTTGCCAAGGCGCTCGATGCCGAAGCGGACGCCGTGGAAAGGCTCCTCAACGCGCTGTCGGCCATGCGCCTGCTGGACAAGCGGGACGGGCTCTTTTCCAACACCGCCGCCAGTACCGCGTACCTGGTAAAGGGGGCCGATCAGTACATCGGGCACATGATCCTTCACCACCATCACCTGCTGGCCTCGTGGGGCCGCTTGGACGAGGCGGTCCGCAGCGGCGGCCCGGTACGCTCGCGCGTATCCTTCAGCGATCCGGAAACCCGGGAAGCCTTCCTGATGGGGATGTTCAACAATGCCATGCTGACCGCGCCGAAGCTGGTGGAATCGCTGGACCTTGCCGGCCGGCATCGCCTCCTGGACCTGGGCGGCGGTCCGGGCACCTATGCCATCCATTTTTGCAGGCGCAATCCGGAGCTTACGGCAAGCGTTTTCGATCTTCCCGCCACCCGGGAATTTGCCGAAAGGGTCATCGCGCGATTTGCCATGCAGGCGCGCGTTGATTTCATTGCCGGTGATTTTGTGGCCGAAGCGATCCCCGGCGGTTACGATGTGGTGTGGATGTCCCACATTCTCCATGGGGAGGGCCCCGAGACCTGCAGGGAGATGATCCGTAAGGCCCACCAGGCGCTAGAACCGGAGGGACGGATCATCATCCACGAATTCATCCTCGACGATGACGGGGCCGGCCCGGTATTCCCGGCGCTCTTTTCCCTCAACATGCTCCTGGGTACCCCCGAGGGCCGTGCCTACAGGGAAAAGGAGCTCCGGCAGATGCTCTCTTCAGAAGGGTTTCATCGCATCGAGCGTCCCGATTTCCTGGGCCCCACCGGCTCGGGCCTGCTCATGGCCGCCAAATAGGGACTTCCTATGGACGCATTTCCATGACATCCGGGGGCAATTCCTTGCCGGCTTTGATGCCGAGCGTTCTCAGCTCGTCGGTTCGGCGAATCAGATTGCCCCTTCCACTGACCAGCCGGTCGGTGGCTGTCTGGTAGGCAGTTTTGGCCCTGTCGAGTTGCTGGCCGATCTCTTGCAATGCCTCCACGAATCCCACGAACTTGTCGTACAGGGCGCCGGCCTTTTTGGCGATCTCGACGGCGTTGCGGCTTTGATGCTCTCCGCGCCAGATATTTTCGATGGTTCGCAGGGTGACGAGCAGGGTCGATGGGCTGACGATCATGATGTTCTTTTCAAAGGCCTCGAGAAATAGATTCCGATCCCGCTCCACCGCCGTCAGAAAGGCGGCCTCGATGGGGACGAAGAGCAGCACGAAATCCAGGCTTCGTACCCCCTCCAGGTCCTCATAGCTCTTGGCGGCGAGCGTGCGCATGTGGGCCCGCATGGATTCGATGTGGGCCTTCAGGGCCTGCTCCTTTTTGCCGGGATCTTCCGTTGAATAATAGGTTTCATAATCCTTGAGCGAGACCTTGGCGTCCACCACCACATCCTTGCCCTGGGGAAGGCGTACGATAACATCGGGCTGGTAGCGTCGACCCGTCCGATCCTTCAGGCTGACCTGAACCTCGTACTCCCGGCCCTTCTGCAGCCCCGAAGCCTCCAGAACGCGCTCCAGGATCACCTCCCCCCAGTTGCCCCGCGCCTTGCTGTCCCCCTTCAGGGCCCGGGTCAGGTTCAGGGCCTCCCGGCTGATCTGCTGGTTGAGATCCTTGAGATGATGGATTTCCGTATGCAGAGCGGCCCTGTCCCGGGATTCCTTGTCGTAGACATCTTCCACGCGCTTTTTGAAGTCACCGATCTGGCTTTGCAACGGGCCGATGAGATTTTCCATGCTGGTCCGGTTCTGTTCGGCAAGACTGCGTCCCTTTTCCTCGAAGATCCGCTGGGCCAGGTTCTCGAACTGAATCTTCAGTCGCTCGCCGCTATCGTTGAGAAGGGCGATTTTCTCTTCGGTCTGACGGCGCTCCTGCGTCAGGACTGCCCGCAGCTCGGCGGCCTCGGCCTTCAGCCGGCCGAGCTGGTCCTGGAGGGCGGTGATCTGCTCCTCCTTGCGCAAATTGTCGGCTTCCGCCTTTTCGAGGCGCAGGCCCTTCTCGCGCGCCTGGGCCAGGGCCTCGGATGCCTTTCGAAAGTTCTCCTGGAGCGCGCCATGGGCCGTCTTGATATCGACCAGTTCCTTCTCTATGCAGCCGATGCGCGGCAGCTGCGCCTCGAGGGATGCCTTGGTCGCGCCGAGTTCGGCAGCGGCGCCCTGATACCGGCGGCTTTCCTCTTCGCTACGGCGCAAGCGCTCGCGGAGGTCCTCGGCGGATTGGCTTTGCACCTGGAGCTTCTCCGTGAGCAGGGCCGTCTCGGTTTCGAACCGGGACTGGTGGCGCGCAAGGTGGCCGGCGCTCCGCAGCCAGACCCATAGGCCCGCGAGGATGGCCCCCAGCAGAAATCCTGCGCCAGCGGCGATCAAAAGGTCAGGGTATTTGGTGAGAAGTATCGATGCATCCATATCGGTGCCGGATCGTTTCAGGGTGGTCCTTCATGCCAAAGTTGCCAGAATATAACAGATTCCAGGGGATCGATCCACAATAAAGGCGCTGGCGCAGATCGGGCCATCCACCTGGGAGGGTTGAAAAAAGGCTGAAAGGGTGCCAAGCCAGAAGAAGGGGCACTCGTCCGGCGTCTTGCGGGAAAGACGGCGAGATACTGAAACGGCTCCCGATGGTGCGCCCTAGAGGAGAGAGCGATATGTACTACGATTATTTCGATACCGGTCTGATCGGCACGCTGACCCTGGTGGGGGATGAGGAAGGGATTCGGGCCATTCATTTTCAGAAGGAGAAAAATCCCATCGTCATCCAGGAGAACTGGGAACACCGCCCCGGGTTTTTCGAGGGACTCAAGACGCAGCTGCGTGCCTACTTCAAAGGGGAGCTCAAGCAGTTCGACCTCCCCCTGGCACCGGTGGGCACCGCCTTTCAGCTCAAGGTCTGGCAGGCGCTTCGGGCCATCCCCTATGGGGCGCTGGCGAGCTACAAGCGCATTGCCGAGGCCGTGGGGAATCCCCGGGCCGTGCGGGCCGTTGGCGCCGCTAACGGCCGAAATCCCATCCCCATCATCATCCCCTGCCACCGGGTCGTGGGCAGCGACGGGTCTCTGACCGGTTTCGGCGGCGGCCTGGAGACAAAAAGACGCCTCATCGATCTGGAGCGATCCTCAAACAATGTCGCGGACTCCACCTGAAACCCAGCGCCCTGCCTGCTACGCTGCCGTGGTGGTGACCCCGTCTACAGGCGATTGCTCTGGGCTCTCAGTCCCGGGCGCGGTTGACCGCCAGGATGGCAAATGCGAGGGTGGCGCAGCCGAGTCCGGCCAGGATGAGATAGTCGGTGGGTTTCGGTACGGTGCCGAAGGCGGCGCTGCGGATGGCATCGGCCGCATGGGTCAGGGGCAAGAGGTAGAGGATTTTCTGGACCCAGGACGGCAGGTGATCCACGGGGAAAAAGGTGCCGCCCAGAAAGGCCATGGGCGTGATGATGAAGCTGTTCATCATGGCTTGATCCGCATGGGACTTGACCAGCATGGCAAGGCCCACCGCCAGGGAGGCGAAAACGAAGCTGTTCAGCAGGTAGGCTGCCCAGAAGAAGGCGTTGTAGGAGAGAAAAACCCCGAAGACGGCTCCCAGGGCGAGAATGACGCATCCTGCCAGAAGGGCCCGGGTCATTCCGGCCAGGACCTCCCCCAGGACGTAGGCGGCGCTGCTGATGGGCGCGGCCTGGAACTCCTCGAAAATATGCCAGTAGAAGCGGGCGATGTTGATCTCGCTGCTGATGGCGAAGGCCTGGGTCATGGAGGCCATGGCCGCAAGGCCGGGAAGCAGAAATTCCATATAGGGATGTCCCTGGACGGTGAGGTTTTTCCCCATGGCATAGCCAAAGGCGATGAGATAGAGAAGGGGAGAGACCGACCAGGCGCTTATCAGCCGGGACAGGCGCCGCTTCAGAATGAGCATCTCCCGATAGTATATCGCTGTCCAGCCGCGTATCATGATACTTTTTTCCCCGTCATTTTGAGAAAGGCGTCCTCCAGGTTCACCCGGCGTACGGAAAATCCGTTCTGATGCCCGGCGGCGTACTGCTTTGCCTCCAGCTGGCTGCGGAAATAAACGGTTTTCATCTTGTCGTCCTGGAGGGTGTCCAGGGCCCATTGGCCGATACGATTCATCAGATGTCGCGGTGTATCCAGGGCCACGATGCGGCCCTCATCGATGAAGGCCACGCGCTGGGCCAGAAATTCAGCCTCCTCGATATAGTGAGTGGTCAGAAAGATCGTCACGCCGTCCTGCTGGATCTTCTTGATGAGGGCCCAGATGCGCCGGCGGATGGCCGGATCCAGTCCGACCGTGGGCTCGTCCATAAAGAGGATCTTCGGGGCGTGAAGAAGCGCGCGGGCGATCATCACCCGGCGCTTCATGCCGCCGGAGAGTTTCTTGACGGGTGTGTCGCGCTTTTTTCCCAGCTCGATATAGGCCAGCAGTTCATTGATCCGCGGGGCGATGCGCCGTCGGGGCATGTGGTGGAGGCGGCCGTGGATCGTTAGGTTCTCCAGGACGGTGAGCTCGCTGTCCAGGTTGATGTGTTGGGGAACGAGTCCGAACTGGCGTTTGGCGCCGAGGGCGTCTTCCTCGATGTCGTACCCGTTCAGCCGAGCCGCTCCCGCGCTGAGGCGGGTGAGCCCGGTCAATATTCGGATGGTGGTGGTTTTGCCAGCGCCGTTGGGCCCGAGGTAAGAGAATAGCTCGCCCCGTCCCACCGCCAGGTCCACCCCCTTCAGGGCTGCCACCTTGCCGAAGTGTTTCTCCAGTCCTTCGATGTGAATCATGAAATCCTGCCCCTGCCCCTGGCTCTTTCTCTGTAGGCCGCCTGTCGCCTGACCGCGATCGCTACCAGTGCGGTCAGGGGCTCCAGTAGCACATCCGCCCCCCCCTCGTCCAGATTCCAGGGGGGCGGCCGTGCAATTGGACTTTATCTGGATGCCTTACTGGCCGAGGCCTTGGGCGTTCGAGCGGATTCTCCCGAAAACGGAAACGTGATGCCCCCATCCTGTGCCGCCTCACGGATGTGCTCGACATAGATCTGGTCCCATTTCATATTTTCCCCCAATCCCTTGATGATGCAGGTGACGCTCAGGCCGGCGCGTTCGAAGATGTTCTTCCACGAATCCTCGCCGTTGCCGGCCATGTCATTTCTGGCATGATCTCCTGCGACGACCATCAGGGGCTTGAGCATAATGCGTTTGACACCGCTGTGGGTCACACGGGAGAGAGTATCCTCAAGGGAAGGGAAGCCCTCCACCGTGCCGATGAAAATTTTGGCCTTGGGATAGGTTTTTTGCATGACCTGTTGAAATTCTGCATAGATACCGGTGCTGTAATATCGATTGCCATGTCCCATATAGACCAAGGCCGAACCGTGCTTCATGGCGAGGGCCACGTCCGGTGCCAGGGCCTTGGCCGCAATTGCCAAATCTTTGTGATAATCATGAACAGTCCCGCGTTTTCCCAGAACCGGTCGGCCAATGACCAGCTTGACAAAGGGCATATACTTTTTCTGGATGGTTCGTATGGCGTTCAGTCCGCGGATATAGGAGCAAAGATCCGTATACTCTTCTCCGTCATACACAAGGGTCGGCTGTACGACAATGGTCCTGTAACCGGCATCCTGGAGCTCCGCGATGGTTGCAAGGGGGCCCTTGACATGGAGGATCTCCCTGGGGATCTGTCGATGGGCGGCAAGGAACCTGGCATCGTCCTGCCGGCCGTGCCAGATGTCCCTTATGATATTGGATGTGAATGCCATTCTCACCATGACCTTCGGGAAGGCCTTCTGGACCGTTTTCTGTATGTCGAGGAGGGCCCCCAGGGCCGAGGGGTAGGCAGTGCCGAAATCCGCTATGACGATGGCTTTTTTATTGGGCAAGGATCCCATTGCCAAGGCGCCTTGTCCGCCTCCCAAGGACAGGATCACCATGATCAAAAGAATCCCGAGCCTCCTCAGCGTCGACAATCTCGTTTCTTCCCTTCGGATCCGGTTGCGCTGTGAGTTTTTCATGTCTGCTATCCCTTTCTTCATCGTTGGTAGAGGCCCAGAAAAAAATCCCCGGACCGATAGAACATCGATCCGGGGATTTCCCTTTTTTATCCGCGTGATCCGATTGCAAACCCCAGTCCACGGAGGTTGCATCTACAGTATCCAGGCAGGTCTTCTGACTCTCGGTTCATCCTACCGGCCGCGTCTTCCCATCTGAATCAGACAGTGACATCTTGCGGCTTTCGTCCCGATCACAGCGGCGGGCCCGTTCCCGATTTCCACGGGATTCCCTATTGTGCTTCGGTAAAGCACCTGAATATGTCGTTGGGTACCCTATTGCAGCTAGAGGGGAATGTCAAGCCACGGCGGTCATTCCCACAGTTTCCAGCATTACCCGTTGTCCGGGGCCTGGAACAGAATCTTGTGATCCACCAGATTCAGGCCCTTGATGTGTCCCCGCAGGGATTTTTGTTCGCCGAAGATATTCACCAGTCGCCAGAGATCGGCGCCCTCGGGCTCCACTGTATCCACGGATTCCATGATGAGGTGCTCATTTCCATCCTCAACCATATAGGCATTGGCTTCACACATCGCTGATAACCTCCCTTATCCTTTCCACCGCCGCCTGAACCAGGTGGGGCAGGGGTTCCCTGGATATCCCGAGAAGGGTCGTATTCTCCTGGGAGAGGGGCAGAAAGATTCTTGCGGCCGGACTGGAGGTGATCGCCTCGGCCATCTTGGGCGTCACTTCTCCCAGGATGGCATTGGCCCAGCCGACCGCCACAGATCCAATGATGTAATCGGCTCCCATGACCGTCCGGCAAATGGCGTTTTCCCCGCTGGCCCCCCGGTTCGCGCCGGCCTTTAGCATCTGAGCCGTTGCAATGGCGTTTGTCCCCAGGGCGATCAGCTCCACCTCCTCGCCGAATGCCTCCTTCAGGTACTTGATGAGCGTGCTGCCGATCCCGCCGCCCTGACCATCGATGACACAGATCCGTTTACCCATGCATGCACTTTCTCCGGCCAGGGATGGGGACGGCCTGCGTCCCTGGATACCCGGCGTTCTCGATTTCATGCTCTTCTTGAACTCCAGGGGACAAAAAAAGCCACAAATACCGGGCGGTTGTCCCAATCCCCGGCCTTCGTGGCCCCATTGACGTCAAGCATGTTTTAATAAATGAAAGGGGATCTTTCCGATCCCGGATTTTCCCCATCGATATGCCATTTGGCGCATCGAGTCAAGGAGAAATTAGGGCGCGCGTTGCCACAGACTCACATTTCTGGTACCCATGGCAGACATGACGATGGACCCCTTATCTTCCCTGGAACTTGAAAGGCGTATCCTGCACGGCCTGTCCCTTGAGTGGGAGTTGGCACTGTGGCGGCTGGAACCCCGGTATCGGTCCAAGTTGCGCAAACCCCTTTTCGGCTTGAATGACAGGGGCAGGCGCATGGGGGGCTGGCATGCCGAGAGGCGGGAGATATCCCTGGAGCGTCACTTTGCCGTGACCTGCTCTTGGGCCGCGCTCCGGGCGGTTTTACACCACGAAATGGCCCACCAGATGGCCGATGAGCTTTTCGATGGCCGCCGTGAATCCCCCCATGGGCCCTCCTTTCGGCGGGCATGCCGTTGCCTGCGCATCGATTCGAGCGCCTCGGGGCAATATCAGCCGGTGGGCAAAGCCCATCCTGGCGCCCAAACGGATCCCGAGGACCGGATATTGATCCGGATCCAAAAGCTGATGGCCCTGGCCCAGAGCCAAAATGCGCATGAGGCCGAGGCGGCCATGCTCAAGGCGCACCGGCTGATCGCACGGTATCATATCGATCTAATTCAATTGGAGGAAAAACGGGGATTTGTGACGCGTCTCATTTCTTCTCCGGCGGTGCGCCACAGCCGGGAAAAATACACCCTTGCGGGTCTGCTCCAGGACTATTATTTTGTTCAGGGGATTTGGGTTTCCGCCTACGTCCTCGATCGGGGACGGGTGGGGCGGGCCCTGGAGATCAGCGGGATGACGAAGGATGTGGAACTGGCGGCCTATGTTTTTGATTTTGTGCTGGGATACATTGAACGTCGTTGGCGTGCCTACCGCCGGGAGACCCCTGGTCGAGGTGTGAGAAAGGTGGATTTCGCGGAAGGTGTCGTGGCGGGATTTCGTGAAACCCTGGAGCGGCAGAAGCGACACCTGGCCGACACGGAACCTGCCTATGCCCTGGTGCTGAAAGAGGATGCCGAGCTTACCGCCTACATGAAGCACGTGTACCCGAGCACCGGCAGGATATACCACGGCGAGATCCTGCAGGACGACGAGGTCTTCTCCGATGGGGTGGAAGCCGGCCGCGGGCTCGTCATCTCCAAGGGCGTTATGGAGAAAGAGGAGAATCACGGCGGGTTGCTGGGCCGGTGAGGTGTTTTGGGATTTTATCATCGCGATCCTGGCCCTCCAGGGCCTGGAGCAATTGACCGGAACCGTTCACTGGGTTTGATGACCGGTTTGCGCATTGTCAGGGGGGATTCCCATGGGAAAGTGCCTGAACCATCCCGATCGAGAGACCAGCTACACGTGCATGAAGTACAATATCCACCTGTGCCAGGAGTGTCTCGAATGCCGGGACCCCCAGCTGTATTGCAAGTTCAGGACATCATGCCCCATCTGGTTCATCACCAAGAGAGAGCAGAAGTGGGCGGCGGAAGATCGCAGCCGGAAGCCCCCGCCGCCGTGAACCGGGTTTCCTTTTCCATTCAGGACAGGCAGGTCGAGGTTCCGCAGGGGACGACCCTTCTGGAGGCGGCCCGGCTGGCGGGCGTACATTTGAATGCCTCCTGCAACGGCAAGGGCTCGTGCGGGAAATGCAGGCTCGTGGTGGAATCCGGAGACCTGGACACCTCGTCCACGGCCCTTCTCTCCGAAGGAGAAAGGGCCCGGGGGTATGTCCTTGCCTGCCAGAGCCGAGTGGTCACGGGTGACGTGGCGGTGCGAATTCCAGAGGAAGCCCTGGAGCGGCGGCCGCCAGTGCCGGCTTTACCACCCTGCTCGGCGAGGCCGGCCTGGATTTTTCCATGATCCGGCGCATGATCATATCGGGCGGTTTCGGACAGTACCTGGACATTGAAAAGGCGATTTCCATCGGTATGCTGCCCGATATCGACCGGGACAAGTTCAGCTACCTGGGTAACACCTCCATCGTCGGCGCCTATATGGCCCTGCTGGATGGGCGGTATCGCAACGAAGCCGAAGCGATCTGCAACACCATGACCTACATCGATTTCTCACGGCACAGCCGTTACATGGAGGAGTTCACCTCCGCCAGGTTCCTGCCGCATACCAACCTGGCCCTGTTCCCCAGCCTGGAAAAGGATGCCATCCCCCATTGAACCGGCACGATGTTTTCCGGATGGTTCGAGGTTTCCGAATCCCAGACGGTATTTGTGACATTTATACACGACATGTTAAGGCGATGAGCTATATTGAGGCATAGGGACCGATTAGATTGAAAATAATAAGGCTGTTATGAAGGACAAAGACGGCCATGATATTTTAATTGTCAAAATAAAAATACATATAAAGCCATTTCAACGACATTATGATTGACTTTCTCTGGGGCCGGTGATACGGCTATTGAACTTCTCAACATACATATATGATGAATAACATACAATATGAAGCCGATAGCATGAAAAAGGGAATGCTCATCTGGAGAGGCGGGAAGCAGCCTGACATCGGCGCCTGGAGGGTAATCATATAATCTAACCAAATAATATGGGAGTGAGTAGAAATGAGATCAAGGAACAGTACATCAGGCATATGGATGCTCGTGATAATGCTGATGGCGGGGGGACTTGTTGCCGGCTTTTCAGGCAATGCCCCGGCTGCCCAGGAGGATGTGGTCGTGTTTGCGGCCGCCTCCACCACCAATGCCATCACGGATATCGCAAAGCTGTACGCGGCCCGGCACCTGGGGCGCGTGACCCCGTCTTTTGCCTCCTCGTCCACCCTGGCCATGCAGATCGCCAACGGCGCGCCCGCCGATGTCTATCTGTCGGCCAACGAAAAATGGATGGATTATCTGGAAAAGAAAAACGTCATCGACCGGGCCAGCCGGTTCAATCTCCTGGGCAACCGGATCGTGCTCATCGCACCGGCCAAGAGCCGGTTAAGCGCGGTCGACGTGAAACCCGGCATGGCCCTGGCCGCCCTGCTGGGCAGGCAGGGGCGTCTGGCCATCGGCAATCCCGAGCATGTGCCGGCGGGCATATACGGGAAACAGGCCCTGCAACACCTGGGCCTCTGGGCGCAGGTCAAGGACCGTCTGGCCCCCACGAGGGATGTAAGGGCGGCCCTGGCCCTGGTGGAGCGGGGCGAAACCCCCTTGGGGCTGGTCTACGCCACGGATGCGGCCATTTCCAAGAGGGTACGCGTGGTGGGAGCCTTTCCGGTGGACAGCCATCCGCCCATCGTCTATCCAGTGGCGATGGTGACCGGCGCCAAGCGTGCCGCTGCGGCATCGTTTCTGAAGTTTTTAAAATCTCCCCAGGCACGGACCGTTTTTAAGAAATACGGATTCAGGGTGCTCAGGCCGCGTTCGGATATGCCTGGCCGAGCAAAAACCATTGGCAGAAAGGCGGATCTGTGAAATAAGGGGCAATTAAATCCGGGGTTGCCATGGATGGGGCCGCCCCGGGAGATGCGGGGCGGCGGTCCATAGGGAGGCGGATTTTATGACGATATCGGACATCATCGCGGCGGCAAGGGGGGAGGCGCCGGTGGATCTGCTTCTCACCAACGCCCGCATCGTCAACGTTTTTTCCGGTGAGGTCCTGCCGGGCGCCATTGCCGTCGCGGGCGGATTGATCGCGGGAATCGGCGAGTATCCGGCAAGGAGCGTTGTGGACCTGGAGGGCAGGATCGTCGCGCCCGGGTTCATCGATGCCCATCTTCACATGGAAAGCGCCATGGTCACGGTGAGTGAATTTGCCAGGGCCGTGCTTCCCCGGGGGACCACCACCGTAGTGGCGGATCCTCACGAAATCGCCAATGTCGCAGGCGCCGACGGCATCCGCTACATGCTGGCATCCGCTGAATCCCAGCCGATGAACGTATACTACACCCTGCCCTCCTGCGTGCCGGCAACGGAGCTGGAGACCGCCGGAGCCCGGCTTTCGGCCCGTCAGCTTTCCGACTTTATGGGACACGAGGCAGTAGTGGCGCTGGCGGAGATGATGAACTACCCCGGTGTTCTCACCCTGGAACCCGAGGTGCTGGCAAAGCTCGAACTGGCCCGGAGGCACGGCAAACCCGTGGACGGGCACGCCCCGGCGCTAACAGGCCGCGATCTCAATGCCTATGTCGCGGCCGGGGTCTCCAGCGACCATGAATGCACCGGCCTGAAGGAGGCCCGGGAAAAGCTCCGGGCCGGTATGCACATCATGATCCGCGAGGGCACCGCCGCAAAGAACCTCGACGCGCTTCTCCCTCTGATCACCCAGGAGAACTGTCAGCGCATGATGTGGTGCACGGACGATCGCCACCCCCATGATCTCATCGAAAAGGGCCACGTGGACCACATCCTGCGTCGGGCCATCGGTGCGGGCCTGGATCCTGTCACCGCCATCCGCATGGCCACCCTTCATCCCGCCCGGTATTTCGGTTTGTCCCATCGTATCGGCGCCATCGCCCCCGGTCTCAGGGCGGACCTGGTGGTTCTGCCGGATCTTTCCTGCCAGACCATAGAGGCCGTTTACGCCGCCGGCCGGCCGGTGGCGAGGGACGGACGGCTCCTTCCGGAAACGGTCTTCCCCCATCCGCCGCCAGGCCCTCGAGCGATGCATGTTGCCGAAGGCGCGCTTGACCTCTCGATTCCTGCCGAGGGGGACCGGGTGCGTGTCATCGGGATACGGCCGGATCAGATCGTGACCGATGCCGAGGTCGATACCGCCGCTGTCCATCAAGGCGAGGCGGTGGCTGACCCGGAGCGGGACCTGCTGAAGATTGCCGTTGTGGAGCGTCATCTGGGAACGGGCAATGTGGGCAGGGGCTTTGTCCGGGGGATCGGCCTCAAGCGCGGCGCCATCGCATCGAGCGTGGCGCACGACTCGCACAACATCATCCTCGTGGGAGCCGACGATGGGGACATGCAGGCGGCCGCCGATCGCGTCATCCAGATGGGAGGCGGACTTGCCGTCTCCTGCGGGGGCCGCATCCTGGCAGAGCTGGCCCTGCCCGTGGCGGGCCTCATGTCCGATGCCCCGCTGGTGGTCGTGCGTGACAGCCTCGAGGCGCTCATCGGTTCGGCCCGGGAGCTGGGCTGCTCGCTGGCCGATCCATTCATGACCCTTTCCTTTCTGGCGCTTCCCGTCATACCGGCTCTCAAACTCACCGACAGGGGCCTGGTGGACGTGGCCTCCTTCAGGCTGGTGCCCCTCTTTGTGTGATTGGTATATGACACCAATTCCCGGTGAACGGCATTGAAATTTTGCACGGCGGTGGTGAGGTGAGCCGCTTGTTTGGCCTTACTGGGTGTATGAAGCCCCTCTATGCGAGCCGTTGCAGGAGGGCCGTAATCCAATCCCAGACCCGACCGATGGAAGGAATGTGGAGCTGCTCGTCCGGAGAGTGGGCGTTGCGGATGGTGGGACCGAAGGAGATCATGTCCATGCCGGAAAAGATATCCCCGATGACGGCGCATTCCAGACCGGCGTGGATGACCTGCACCTCCGGCTCCTTTCCATAGAGTGCGGCGTAAGCCTCTCGGCCCTGGCGCAGTAGGGGGCTGTGCATGTCCGGTGGCCAGGCCGGATAGCCGTTCTCATGGATCGTGCGGGCCCCGGCCAGGGCGGCGATGGCTCGGATCCTGTCTGAAATTTCCGTCAAGCGCGATGCCGCCGAGCTGCGCTGGCTGGTAACGACCTCCAGATGGTTTCCCTCCAGGCGGACCTGGGCCAGGTTGCTGGAGGTTTCCACCAGGTCCTTCACCTCTTGGGACATCCCGGCAACGCCATGGGGCAGGGCCGCGAGCAGGTTCAACAGGCGGTCCGAGTCCATGGCCGAAGGCGCGGCGGCGCAAGGTTCAGTCCAGGCCTCTTCCCGGCACCGGACAAACAGGTCTTTCTCATCGGGATACTCGGCCCGGACGATCCCCTGGAAGTCAGCCGCGGTGGCCTCGATAGCCCCCTGGGCGGTGGGCTCGAAGGCGATCAGCGCCGAGGCGTCCCGGGCGATGACATTGGGGCGGTTGCCGCCCGTCATCCGGATGAGCCGCAGGGGGGCATTTTTACGAACCTGCGCGAGGAGACGGGCCATCAGCGTATTGGCGCTGGCCCGGTGCCTGTGGATATCGACTCCGGAATGGCCGCCCATCAGGCCCCCCACGGTCAGCTCCGCGATGGTGCTGCCCGGTGTCAGCGGCGTGGGATCGAAATCCACCGTTATGCGCGAATCGAGACCGCCCGCGCACCCCGCGGTCAACACCCCCTCCTGCTCGGAATCCACGTTCAACAACAGCCGGCCCGTGACAAAGTCCGGCGGCAGGGCCTTGGCGCCGTTCAACCCCGTTTCCTCGTCCACGGTGAACAGAAGCTCCAGCGGCGGATGCGTCACCCCCGGCTCTTCCACAAGGGCCATGGCATAGGCCAGGCCGATGCCGTTATCCGCGCCCAGGGTGGTCCCGGCGGCACAGAGCCACTCGTCCCTCTGAATGAGCTCGATGGGATCCGTATCGAAATCGTGCGTCGCGTCCGGTGTCTTTTCGCAAACCATGTCCATATGGGCCTGGACGACCACCCCAGGGGCCTGTTCAAACCCGGGGCTGGCCGGAACGGCAACAAGGAGATTTCCCGCCGCATCGCTCTTATGACTCAGCCGATGGTCCGCGGCCCACTGCTGCAGCCAGGCCGCCAGCCGCCCCTCCTTCTTGCTGCATCGGGGGATGGCGTTTATTTTCTTCAACCGGTCGATGATGTTGGCCGTGGCAGTATCCATGCGAGAACTCCTTTCATCCAGTGCATTCAGCTGATACACTACCAAATATTAGCGGCGAAGTGAACTCCGGCCCCTGGCCAGGGACCGCTGACTTCTGATTTTGGCTGCTGACTGAAAGGAGGTCACCCATGAAGCACGAAAGCCCATATCTCCTGGCCGGGGATGTCGGCGGGACCAAGACCGTCCTGGGCCTCTTTCGCGCTGACGCCGGTCGACTTCAAGCGGTGGCGGAAAAGACTTATGACAGCCGGGCCGCCGGCGGCCTGGAGGAACTGGCCGAAGACCTGCTGAACCGTCACCCCGCTTCGGTGGCAGCGGCCTGCTTCGGCATTGCCGGTCCGGTGGCGGCAGGCGCCGTCCGGCTCACCAACCTCGGCTGGCACATCTCCGAGAAGGACCTGCGTGAGCGCTTCGGCTGGCATCGGGTTCGGCTCATCAACGACCTGGCGGCCACCGGTCTGGCCGTGCTCTGGCTGAGTGAGCGTGAGCGTTATGTATTGAAGGGAGCCTGCGCAGACCGGGAGGGGACCATTGCCCTGGTGGCGCCGGGCACCGGTCTGGGACAGGCCTTGCTGGTGCGCGAAAGCGGCCGCCTTCTACCCGTTGCCTCCGAAGGCGGGCATGTGGATTTTGCCCCCACGGACGAGACGGAAATCCGGCTCTGGCGATTTCTTCGGCGCCGTTACGGACACGTGAGCGTGGAGCGCGTGCTCTCAGGCCCGGGTCTTGTCCTTATTCACGAGTGGCTGATCCGGGAGCGGCCCGGCGATGCCGGTGATTCCGATCAGACCGCTGAAGGCGAGGACCCCGCGGCCGCTATCGCCCAACGGGCCATGGACGGCTCGGACGGCCTGTGCCGGGAGGCCCTTCTGCGGTTTTGCGGCATCCTGGGGGCTGTGGCCGGGAATCTGGCCCTGACCGGTCTTGCCACGGGAGGCGTGTACCTGGGAGGCGGGATTCCCCCCAAAATTCTGCCGATTCTGAAGGAGTCGGACTTTATCGCGCGTTTTACCGCCAAGGGGCGTTTCTCGGATTTTCTCTCGGCCGTCCCGGTCTGGGTGATCCAGAACGACCGGGCTGCGCTGATGGGCGCCGCCCGATGCGCCCTGGCCCTTTCGTCCACAGGTGGCATCTGACGGCTTACGCCCTGATGTGGGTTCTGGTCTATTTGACGAGCTGTTTTCTGCTGTGCCCGTCTGGGTGGGTTGCGGGCAATGAGGCATCGTCTTGCCACACGGATTCATTCACGAAATCGTAATAGTGGCAATATTGAGCCATGATGGTTACGGCTTTTTTGAACAACCGGGGTTTTATCTTCCATGCGTTTCGAAGCATGCGGAAGTAGAGGCTTCGGATTTCCCTCGATCTATGGAACAAGTAGAATTTGGTGATGTGGAACAGCTTCATTAGTTTGGAGGGCTTCATCTTCGAACGTTCATATAACGGCGAAAAATAGCGAATCCGGGCGAGCCACTCAAGCGCTCTTTTCTCAAACTCCGCAGGTTCGTAGAGCCGCTGAAACAGCCGCCGGTGCAGGTTGAGCAACTGCGCCAGCGGCATGCTGATGGGCACGATATTGGTGGAAAAGTGCCACACACCGTTGAACTTATCCTGCAATCGCCCCTGTTGTTTCATTCGTTCATAAAGAGTCGTGTTTTCAGGGGCATTCAGGATGCTGATGGTGGCAAATGGCGTAGCGGTCGTTTTTAAGAAATCCTCGATCTCCGTGAAGGTGTTGGCATCATCATGGTCAAACCCCACGATCAACCCCACGAAGGGCAAAATACCGTATCCCGAGAGCTGCCTGACTGCCTGGGAAGGATCTTGTTGAAACAGATGACCTTTGTTCACCTCGGTCAGGCATGCCTTGCGGACACTCTCCAGGCCTAAAAAAATCACCGAAAAGCGGGCATCGGCCAGCATCCGGAGGATCTCTTCATCATGACCGATTTGAGTGGTCGCCTGGGCCGCGAAAGACAAGGGGGTGGATTGGGCGGTGTTCCACTGAATTATTTCAGACAGGAGGGCCTTTGTAAACGAACGGTTGACAAAGAAGTTGTCCTCGGAAAAGAAAACGGTTTCGGCGCCGGCGCGGTGAGCGTTGCTTATTTCGGTGATGATCTGGGATATGGGCTTGCTCCGGTGTTTTCGTCCCACCACCCTGACGGCATCGCAAAAATCGCAATTGTTCGGACAGCCCCGACTGGTTTGAACGGAAAAATAGAGATAGTCCGCACCATCAATATGGGACCAGTCCGGTGCCGGACTGTCCTTCATGTCGATGTGGGTTTCCTGTATGTAGCGTGAATGGGCTCTGTTTTGACGCCACTCCCTGAGAAATCGGGGCCAGGTATATTCTGACTCGCCCACGAACAGGTAATCGGCCATTTTTCCGGCCCGTTCCGGATGAAGCGTCGCAAAGATCCCTCCCACCGCCACGGGAATTTGACGCGCTCTGAATATCCTGCATATTTCCTCCATACGAGCGGCATGCAGGCTATAACCGGTGACAGCCACAAGGTCGCAAGACATGGAGAAATCTATGGGAGAAATGTTTTCATCGCAATAGAGGTATTCCACCGCCACATCTTCGGGGGTCAGCGCCACCAGGGACGCCAAAGCCGAGTTGGGCATCAATGTCTTGACGCCCGCCGCCTTCACAGACCCCTGAAGGGTCCAGAAGTTATCGGGATTTCGGGGACATACGAGATAAATTCGGCGCTTGGTGATAGGTGGGGCATAATCCATGGGGGGATCCTTGAGCCTTTAATGCGTGTATTCCGTTTGGGCATCCCTGTATTCCCCTGTCTGCTGACAAGAAAATGCGGGCAATTGGCAGCCCCGGCATCAAGGTATCGTGCCTGTATTGTATGCCCGAGCGGTATTGCCGTAAACGATTAGTTGGTGTCCATCCAGAAATGGCCAATTTGCCCGATATCTGCGTTGCGCGAAAAATT
>CAYOXD010000019.1:0-31412 GCA_964407825.1 uncultured Desulfobacterales bacterium
GCGACGACTGGCAGTCCATCTATTCGTTTCGCATGAGCAACGTCGGCCATTTCCTCTCCTTCAAGCGCAAATACAAGGGCGCACGGATTTTCCGGCTGGAACGAAATTATCGTTCCGCCGACGAGATCGTGCAGCTGGGCAACTGCATCATCGGCTTCAATGAAAACCGCATGGACAAAGCCTGCTTCTCCGAGAAGGAGGGCGGGATGGTGGAGATTCACGAGTTTTTCAGCGACCAGGAAGAGGCCCGCTGGGTGGCTTCGAAGGTCGACGCACTGGCGCGCATGGGCATTACCTATGAACAAATGGCCGTACTCTACCGCACCAAGTTCTGCTCGCTTCCCTTCGAACAGGCCTTTCGCCGAGCACAGATTCCCTATCACATGATGGGCGGCAAAGGTTTCTTCGAACGGATGGAGATCCTCGACCTGAACTGCTATATTACCGCCGCCGTGTTCGACAAGGACGACACTGCCTTCGAACGGATCCTCAACACGCCCAAACGGGGCATCGGGCCGGGAACCGTGAAGAAGATCGCCCAGATGCGAAGCGGCGAGATGAGCCTGAAGGAAGCGGCCCGCCGAGCGGTGGCCGACCGCGTCCTTACCCCCAAACTTTACAAGGCACTCAAGGATCTTCTGGTCCTGTTGGATGATATCCGCGATCTGCGGCCCGACGAGGCCATCCGTCAAACCATAGATCGAACCGGCTACCTCGATTACCTGGAAAATTACACCCGTGCCAACCGCATGGACTTTACGGCCCGGGAGGAAAACATCGAGCAGCTCATTCATGCCGCCTCACAGAAAGAGACCATCGCGGATTACCTGGAGGAAGCGGCCCTGGTGCGCGAAGACAAGGATGATGAAGAAGCCTCCGGCGGTGTCAACCTTTCCACGGTCCACGGCGCCAAGGGACTTGAGTTTCACACGGTGTTCGTGGTGGGATGTGAAGAGCAGCTCTTTCCCCATTGGCGGTCCATGGAGCGGGCCGAAGACCTGGAGGAGGAGCGGCGGCTGATGTATGTCGCCGTGACGCGTGCCGAGCGCTGTCTTTTCATGACCTGCGCCGGGATGCGCAAAGGCCAGTACAATGCTCGCAGCCGATTTCTCGACGAGATCGACTCCGTCTTGGCCGATCGGTAGCCACCCTTTGAATACATCCGCCATATGCATCCCATCCGGGGGCCGAAATGGCGCGCTTTTTGCGGCGGCCGGTTATGTCAGCGGCAGGCTGTGGTGAAACAGCCGGGCCCGGGGAATGCTCCGCTCGGCCATCTCCACCAGGTGGTGATGATGGGTGAAAAAGAGGATCTGGGTTTTTTCCGAGAGGTCCGCCAGCGCGGCCAGGGCGGCGCAGGCCCGCTCATTGTCGAACTGGATCAGGATGTCGTCCACGATGAAGGGAATCGGTTCGTTTTGTGCCAGGTACATCTCCAGTCCCGCAAGGCGCAGGGCAAGGAAGAGCTGGTCCGCCGTGCCGGCGCTCATGGCGTCTACGTGGAGGAGCTGGCCGTCGCCGCGCACCCCCACCATCACCGGCCGGCCGGTCTCGTCGTACTCGGCCCGGACGCCCGCGAAGGCGCCGCCCGTAATGCGGCCGAAGAGACGCGAGGCCCGATTCAGGGTCGGCCCCTGGCTCCGGGCCCGGTATCGCTCGATGGCGAGGTTCAGGACCTTGGCGGCGATTTTCAACCGGACATAGCGCTCCGCATGCGCCTCGATGCCGCCGAGGGTGATCTGGATTTCTACGGCAAGCGCCGCCGCCGCGCCGCCGCCGTCCATACGGCCAAGCTCGACCCGCTCGGAGCCGATGGTCTGATCCAGGGCTGAGATGTCACGGGCCAGTGTGGTGACGTCCTCCTCCAGCTTCCCGATATGCGCCTGGATGCCGTCGGGGTCCACCCCCAGCGCCTCTGAAATGAACGCGTCGATCGCCGCGCCGCCCGAGAGCAGGCCGAGCTGCTCATTCACGGATGCCAGATCGGCCTCCAGTGCCCTTCGGCGTTGGGATTGCGCTTCGGCATCGGGAAGCTCATCGGGGCCGGTGCATCCGGCTTCCCGGCACATCTCTTCGATCAGGCGCGAAAGCGCCGCCACTTCCCGATCGGCCTGGGAGAAGCGCTCCTGGGCCTCTGCCCGTTGCCCTTCGAGGGACTGTTGCGTGGTCCACGCTTCCCTGGAGCGCTTCAGCCGGTGGTGGAGCTCCAGGGCGGCTTCGGTCGCGGGCCGCCCGATCAGATCCCGGGCCACCACTTCGGACACGGCGGCCACCTTGCGGGCAAAGGCCTCGGCATCCCGGTCGATGCCATCGATGCGCTGTCGCAGAACGCCGGCCTCCCGGAGTTTTTCGGCTCGTTGCTGAAGGGTGTCCATCACCGTCTGTACCTGCTCGGGCCGGGCGTCAGCCCCGAGCCCGAGGGGGGCCAGTGCGCTCTCCCATTGACGGGTCCAGCCGGCCAGCTCCTCCCGGCCGGACTGGATGCGGGCGCGGGCTGCATCAAGCTCATGGGTCCGCTTTTGCCGGTCCCGCAGCAGCTGCTCGCGCTGCCGGGTGAGGGCCTCCTGACGGCTGATAAGGGTTTGTGCCTTCTTGATCAGTGCCGGCAGGGAGGGCAGGGGGTTTTCCCCAACCGGGGCCGGTTCCCCGAGGTATCGGGCCATCCCGGCCCGGTGCGCCGCCAGGCGTTGCATTCGCTCCTCGCAGCGGGCCTTTCGCGTGCGGAATTCGGCGGCCCTTTCCATCAGGTTGCTGAATTCCTGGCGCCACTGGGCCATCTCCTTGGGGGAGCGGCAGGGGATTCCCGTGTCTTGCCACTGGCCCTCCCAGTCCTCAAGGAATCGGCGCCTTTGGGACTCCAGGCTGCCGCGTTCGGTTTCCAGGGCGTCTTTCCGATGGCCCAAAGCGATGCGGTCCGCCAGGAGCCGTGCCTTGGCGGCTACCCGGTCCGCCTCCCGGCGTAGCCGGTCCGAGACCTCGTCCGCACGGTGGAGGGCGGTTTCAAAGGCCTGGGAGAGGGTGCCGGCACCCGGCAGCTTTTCAATGAACTCCCGGATCTGTGGGGCGGGCACCGTTTGCTCTGAGAGGATGTGGGATATGATTTGCCAGCCGGCGTCGCGCAAAGTTCGGATCTCCGACAGATCCGCCTCGGTGGGCACCTCCTGGGTCAGGTGCAGGGCTTCGACGCTGCTTTCGGCCTCGTCCAGGGCCCCACGGGTTTTTTCAAGCTCCGTGCGGATTTCCGTCGTTCGACGATCCAGGGCATCGAGGCGTTCCTCGAAGGCCAGGATGGTTTCAGACGACGGGACACGGAGGCGTTCCAGGCCTTCGAGGGGAACCTGCGCCAATCCCATCCGGTTGCGCAGGAGGGTGAGGGTTTTCCGCAGGGAGTCGAGTTCGGTCCGCTCGAGCCGGACGGTTTCCTCCAGGGGACCATAGGGCTCTGCTTCCGCCAGGGCGTCGGCCAGGGCGGAAACGGATGGGGGCTCGGGCAGAATCGCCAGTTCTCCCTCGATGCGGGTGATGTCGAGGGAGATGTCGGGGAGGGCCTTTTCCGCCTCCTCGATCCGCGTCAGGACCCGCTCGTGATGGACAGAGAGGGTGCGAATCCTTTCGGCATCGGATCGCCGGATATGCATCTTTCCGGCATCGGGCGGCCGCAGGCCCTCCGGAAGCTCCTTCAGCAGCTCCTGAACATCATTCAGCGCCGTGGCCCGCAGGGTCTCCAGCTTGACGCGATCCAGGCCGGCCTTGCTCTGGCTGCCCAGCTCCAGATGGATCTCCTCGATGATCTCGCCGCTGTCCAGCAGGTCGGAGGATAGGGCCAGCTCCGAGATGCGCCGGGTGCAGGTCTGGATGGCTTGTTCCGCCTGTTGCCGCCGGGTCTGTGCTTGGGCGAGCTCGGAGACGATCCTCCGGCGTTTTTCCGGAAAGTCCTCGGGCAGCCGTACGGCCGCGAAGAGGCCTTCGAGATCGTTCAAAATCCCCTTTCGCCCGGATATGAGCGGGAACGCCTGGTGGACGCGCTGGAGCCGGTTCAGCGTCTTTCGACTTTCATCCAACGCGGCCTGCGTCGTTGCCTTGCGGGATAGGGCCGTTTCCAGGGCCTGATTGTGCCGCCGCCATTCCGAACTGGGCAGCTGGGCCGCCTTCAGGTCCTTTTTCAGGCGGTTCAGCCTTCCGATGGCATCGTTAATGACCTGTTTCTGACCGGCGGGTCTGAAGAGAGAATCGGCATCGGCCTGGAGCCGGTTCTGAATTTCCCGCAGGTTGGCGATACCGCTTCCGGCCGCGAACACGAGCCTGCCCACGTCTCCTCCGCCCTGGAGAATGTCCCGGCCGCCCCGGACGAGGTCCTCGTACCCGATCCCGAACATGGTGGAGAAAAGATCCGCATCGATGCCGGGAAAGAGACGCTGGAGTTGGGCCTCGTCCAGGACCGTCTCGTCATCGGGCCCCCGAAGGGTGTTGAGGCGGCCCTTTCGCCGGACAAAGGACAGCACCTGTCCGTTGCGGGTCCGCAGACTGGCGCCGATACGCATCCTGGGGTGGGGATGAATGAAGTTGTCCGTGGAGCGTGTGGGGATCCCGTAGAAGAGCTGGCGCAAGGCCCTCAGGGCGGAACTTTTTCCGGCCTCGTTGGCACCATAGACGAGGTGGAAGCCCTCGCTCCCGCCCCGAAGGTCCAGCACGGTGTCCGTGAAGGGCCCGAAGGCGGTCAGCCGCAACTCGTCAATCCGCATCGGTTTGCGCCCTCCGCAGAAGCCGCCTGACGAGCAGGGGCCGCACCTGGGTAAGGATCTCCTGCAGCCAGGCAGGATCCGAGAAGGGAATCGCCTCGGCGCCGCCTTTGAGCTCCGGCGGGAGACGTCTCATCAGATCGTCCAGTTCCGAAATCAGCGCGGCGTGAAGGGTCTCGTCTGTCCCAAGTTCGTCGAAAAGGCAGACAAGCTCGGCCATGGCGCCGTCCCGCTGGACTGAGGTCCCGGCAGCCACTGGCATCCGGGTGTCGATCCGCAGCTTTTCGACCCAGATCCGGCCGCCTCCCGCATCGGTGGCCGCGGCGCGGATTTCGTTGGTCCATCGATCGAGGTCCGAGAACAGATCGGCGTGGGCCGGTGTCTCCCCCACGAGGTGCACCCGCGTGGCAAGGGGAATGCCGCCATGCTCCGGCAACAGCTGCGCCAGATGATCCCGGATCCCGTCCACCACCTCGTACCCATCCGAGGCGCTCGACACGTCCACCTCGGCCGTTACCCACCGGACCACATCCAGGGGGGAAAAGGTGAGCCGCACCGTGCCGTCATCCTGCACGCTCACCAGCACGCAACCTTTGGGACCGGTCTCCCGGGCATGCCGGCCCTGGGTGTTTCCCGGAAATACGATGGGGGGAGCCTCGCAGAGAACCTCATACTGGTGGACGTGGCCCAGGGCCCAGTAATCATACCCCTTGGCACGTAAATCCGCCACGGTGCAGGGGGCATAGGGCGCGTGGCCTTCCCGGCCGCCGGCGCAGGTGTGCAGGATGCCGATGTTGAAGGCACCTGCCAGCGGCGGCGGATATCGGGCCGAGAGGTCCTCCTTTACAGCCGGCGTCGCGAAACTCTGGCCGTGAATGGCAACGGCCGGGGATTCCAGACGAAAGGTGGCAGGCTCGCCGGCTGGAAACACCTGGACCGTCTCGGGAAAGCGAAGGCTTCGGGTGATGTTCCCGGCCGCATCGTGGTTTCCCGCCACGATGAAGACCTGAATGCCGGCATCGCGCAGCCGGTTCAGCTGGGCCACAAGAAAGAGGCCCGTGTTGTAGTCCTTCCAGTCCCCGTCAAAGAGATCCCCCGCGATGAGAACGAAGGCGACCTCCTCCGAAATGGCCAGCTCAACGAGATTTTCCAGCGCCCGCCGCGTGGCCTCCCGGAATTCACGGACCGGTGCTCCCTCATAGAGATCGAGCCTCCGCAAGGGGCTGTCCAGATGAAGGTCGGCGGCATGGATGAATTTGAACATGATGAGAGAGATTCCAAATTGATGCCGGTTTGCATACCGATGCGTTCTGTTATAGACCCATTATAGATGCCTCCCGATTTCAGCGGGAACATTAACAGATGCTTTTAACATTTAAACTCAAAACTTAAAACCTCTTACTCCCATCAAAGCCGTATCAGGTCCCGAAACTCCCTTCGGGCCGCCCCTGATGAACGCTGCAAGGAGTCTTCTGATGCAAGGTTACAGCTATACCCCCAAGAGCGAAATCGAGGCACGGATCCAGGGCCTCCAGAGCGCCCTTTCGACCGCCGCAATGGCGGCCGCCGTGGTGGTCCACCACACGAACCTCTTTTACTATACGGGCACCTCCCAGAACGGGTTTCTTTATGTTCCTGCCTCGGGAATGCCCCGGCTGATGATCCGAAAGAGCCTGGAGCGGGCCAGGCGGGAATCGCCCCTCGAAGATATCGTCGCCCTGGGCAGCGTCCGGGAGATACCCGGCCTGATCCGGGAGGCAGGCGGTGAGATCCAGGGCCCCCTCGGCTTTGAGCTGGATGTGATTCCCTACAACACGGTTCAGTTCTATAAGAAAATATTTGATGCCGCCGAGGTGGTGGACGCCTCCGGGCTGATGCGTCGTCAGCGGTGCATTAAATCACCCTTCGAAATCGAGCGGCTCTCCCATGCCTGCGCGGTCCTGGACGGGGCCTTCGAAGCGGTTCCGGCCATGCTCCGGGAGGGGATGACGGAAATTGAGCTGGCCAGCCTTTTCGAGGCCCTGCTGCGAAGGGGCGGCTATGGCGGCAACGTGAAGATGCGCTCGTTCAATCAGGATTTTTTCCTGGGCACGCTGGTGTCAGGGGGCAGCGGCGCTGCGGTCACCTACTTCGACGGCCCGGTGGGGGGCCAGGGCCTGACCCCTGCCAACAATCCCCACGGTGCCGGCTGGAAGCCCATCGCCAGAGGTGAGATTGTTTTTATCGATTACTCCTGCGTGGTGGACGGTTACACGGCGGACGAGTCCCGAATGTTCTCCCTGGGGCCCCTGCCCGATATCCTGGTCCGCGCTCACCGGGCGGCCCTGGAAATCCAGGCGGACATCGTTGCCATGGCCAGACCCGGGGTGACGGCCGGTGCTGTTTACGAGTGCGCCCTGGCGCGGGCGGAGCAACAGGGACTGGCCGATCATTTCATGGGAACAGGGGAGGGCAGGGTGCGCTTTGTGGGCCACGGGGTCGGGCTCGAACTGGACGAGCTGCCGGTATTCGCCCAGGGGGTCGAGACATCCCTCTCACCGGGGATGAGCTTTGCCATCGAACCCAAGTTCGTGTTTCCCGAGGGGGCCGTGGGAATCGAAAATACCTTCGTGATGGAAGCCGGCGGGATACGGCCCCTGACCCGGGCGCCCGAGGAAATCATCTATGTCCGTTAGGCCCACCGCTTAATCGGCGGCCACCACCACCCGATCCCGTCCCTGCTCCTTTGCCTGGTACAGGGCGGCATCGGCGGCGTTCTGGGCCACCTCGATGGTGGGGCCGTGATCCGGGAAGGCCGAGACCCCCAGGGAGATGGTAATCTGGTGCGTCTTTCCCTGGTGGTCGATCCGCAAGACATTGCGGACCAGCTTGCAGAGCTGTTGGGCCCTCTTGTGGGTGTTGTTGAGATCCGACTCCGGCATGAGCAGGATAAACTCCTCACCGCCGTAGCGGCAGAGGATATCCTCGTTGCGGGTGTGCTGCTGGAGAAAGGTGGCCAGTGCCTTCAGGATGACGTCTCCAGCCTCGTGGCCGTAGGTGTCGTTGACCTTCTTGAAGTGATCCACATCCATCATGATGATGCCGGTGGGGGTGCCGTGGCGCCTGGATCGGGCCATCTCGCGCCGCATGGATTCATCCAGGTAGCGTCGGTTGAAGATGCCGGTGAGGGGATCCCGGATGGACTGGCTCTTGAGGGTTTCGCGCAATTTGAGGTTCACCAGCGAGAGTGAGTAATGCTCCAGCATGGTGCTCAGGACCATCCTTTTGGAGTGGTGATATTGCGCTATGTCTTCGCCGGACAGATGGTCTGGACTGCCCTTGAAAAATACGTGCAGAACCCCCAGAATTCCCGATGAGGTGCTGATGGGAAGGCAGAGGTAGCTTTTCCAGTTCCGAGCGAGGGGGTGCGAGCACATCAGATCGCTGTTCGGGTCCTCCACCGAATGAATTTTCCCCAGCCGAAGGGCCCAGCAGGCATCGGCACCATACTCGTCCATGTTCGAAAGGGCCTCATCCCCCCAGGAACCCACCATCGTCAAGCTGTCGCTTTCATCGTCCCGCATGCTGAGGAACCCGGTCTCCTCCGGAAAGAGCTTCTTGCAGATGCTGACCATGACGCCATAGGTGTCCGCCTCGTTGTAACAGGCCTGCAGCAACTCGTTCATGGAGTTGAGCACGCTGAGCTCCCGCGCCCGGTTTTCCTGCTCCTGCACGGACAGGTAGAGCTGGCGGTTGCTTTCCCTCAGGGCCCTTTCCGCGTTTTTAATGTCCGTGACATCCCGCAAAATGACGATACTTCCGGCGAGCTGGCCCTTCCGATCCTTGAATTGGCTGATGCTCCCCTGTATGTCCAGTGTCTTACCGTACTTGGTCATCCGCTGGGTCTCCAGGGCAATGGCCACATCCCCCCGGCGCATCCGCTCCAGGGCCTTCAGACTCTCGGTGCGGCTCTCCTTTGGGATGAAGTCCAGGGGCTTACCGATGATTTCGTCCCGCTTCCAGCCGAAGACGCGGGTAAACACACGGTTTAGAAAGGTGACGTTGCCCTCCTGGTCAAAGACGATGACCGGGTCCGGTACCGCATCCATCAGGAGGCGGTATTTTTCTTCACTGGCGCGCAGTTTCTCTTCGGTCCGGTGGCGCCCGATCTCCACGGATGCGATATTGCCGATCAGGGACAGGGTATCCAGATCGCTTTCAGAAAAGGCGGTGGGGGCGTGGTTGAAGGCGTACAGCACACCGAAGTCTTTCGTTCCCATCTGGAGCGGGATGGCCAGCCCGGAGACCAGCCCTTCGGCAAGGCCCGCCGGGTCCGGGGAAAAGGCAGGATCGTTCGCGTAGTCCCGGACGATTCGACCGGTCCGGGAGGTGGTCACCAGGCCGCCAAGACCTTTGCCGAAGGGGATGCGAAAGGTTTTCAGCGCCTCGGCCTTGAGGCCCGAGTGGCAATAAGTGTATACATGCCCCTCTGCTTCGTCCCGGAGGGCGAGAAAGGAAAGGTCGGTTTCCAGAATCGTGCGGCTCATCTCCACTATCAATTTGAGGTTTTCGTTCAGACCTTCATCACCGGTCATGGCCGTGGCGAGGTCATACAGGATTCTGAACTTCTTGAGTTCCTTTGCGAGATGACTGTTGGATTGGGTCATAGCCGGGATATCTCCTTATTACTCTACAACTTATCTCAAAGATAGAGCGCCGCGTCAATATGGAAGGATCCCCGCTGACAAGAGATATGTGATTGTCCTGATTCACCGTGATGGCGGGCTTGTGTTTATTTTTCAGTTGGGGTATTTAGAAAATTTAACCATTAAGGAGACAGTGCATGAAGGTGGTTGAAATCAAGGGGGCCGGCGGGGTTTCGCACATACGGGTCGGTGAGCACCTGGAAAATCTGGGACAATACATCCCTGCCGAGAATGTGGTTTTGATCACGGATGAGAATGTATCGGGCCTTTACCGGCATCTTTTCCCCGATCATCCACTCATCGTCATCGGACTGGGCGAGGGGATCAAGACCCTGGAGACCGCCGGCACCATCTACGGGAAGCTGCTGGAGATGAACGCCCAGAGATCCACCTTCATCGTTGGGATCGGTGGCGGCATTGTGTGCGATATCGCAGGGTTCGTTGCCTCGACCTTTCTCAGGGGGGTCCGGTTCGGCTTTGTCTCCTCCACCCTCCTGGCGCAGGTGGATGCCAGTGTCGGAGGGAAAAACGGGGTAAATTTTAAAGGCTACAAGAACATGGTGGGGGTGTTCAACCAGCCGGAGTTCGTTATCTGCGATCCCGACCTGCTGGGGACCCTGCCCGAGCGGGATCTTCTCTGCGGTTTTGCCGAGATTGTGAAGCACGCGGCCATAGAGGATGCCTCCCTTTTCGCGTTTCTTGAGGAAAACGTTCAGGGGGCGCTGGCCTTGGACCCCGCCGTGCTGGAGCGGGTGGTCTACGATTCGGTCATCATCAAGTCCTCGGTGGTCAATCGGGACGAGAAGGAAAAGGGGGAGCGAAGAAAGCTCAATTTCGGGCATACCTTCGGGCATGCCATTGAGAAGACCGCCGGCATCCCCCACGGGGAGGCCGTCTCGCTGGGGATGGTCCTGGCAGCGGCCATTTCGGTGAAGCGGGGGCTTTTGTCCGCTGCCGAGGCGGAGCGGCTTAAGAAATTGCTGGCTCGCCTGGGGCTGCCCACATCGTTGGAGGTGGACCGGGCGCGGGTGGTCGAGGCGCTGGAGAAGGACAAGAAGAGAGAAAACCGGAGCATTCACTTCGTGCTGCTCGACGGGATCGGCCGGAGCGTCATCGAAGAGATTGCCATTGAGGAATTGACCCTCGCGGTTCTGGAGGGGTAGGGCGGGGCGAAGGGGCAAATGGAACTGGAGATCCCGGTCATCGGCATCCTGAGAGGGGTGGAAGCATCATTTTTCGGTGATATTCTGAAGACCTCCTTCGAGTCCGGCCTTCAGGCCATCGAGGTCACCATGAATACGGCAGGGGCCGAGCGTATGCTCTCGGCCTTCCGGGCCAAAACGCCGCCTGGAAAATACCTGGGCGCGGGAACGGTGCGGAACCTGGAGGAGGCCGAAAGGGCCGCCGGCGCCGGCGCCATGTTCTTCGTCACGCCGAATCTGGATCCCGCGGTGATATCCTATGCCCGGAGCTTGGATATTCCGGTGATCGCCGGTGCCCTGACACCCACCGAGATATACACGGCCTGGTCGGCGGGTGCTGCCATGGTGAAGGTGTTCCCCTGTGGGGCGCTGGGGGGACCGAGGTATATCCGGGACGTTCTGGGGCCCTTTGAGCAGATTGCCTTGGCGGCCGTAGGGGGCGTTACCCGAGAGAACTTGAAGGCATATTTTGGCGCGGGCGCTCGGGCCGTGGGCGTCAGTACCTCCCTTTTCGGAAAGGAGGCCCTGGCCCGGAGGGATCTGGCGGCCCTGGCCCGGAACGTAAAGGAATTTGTAGAGGCGTGCATTCACATCAGCTCACAGACGGAAGGTTAAAGATTACATCAAACAACGAAATGCCGGGACTATCCGAGGATTCCCGGCAAAACAGGGTGGCAGGAGATGACAATATGTTCAGACCGGAAATAAAGGTGCTGGATTGCACGGTCCGAGATGGGGGGCTGATGAACAAGTGGCAGTTTGCCGATGATTTCGTCAGACACGTGTTCGAGGCAAATACCCGTGCCGGCGTCGATTACATGGAAATCGGATATCTGAGTTCGGAAAGCGCCTTTTGCAGGGAAGACTACGGTCCCTGGCGGTTCTGTTCCGAGGACGACATCCAGCGAGCCATCGGCGGTCTGGAGAAGAATATCAAGCTGTCCGCCATGGCGGATATCGGCCGGATCGATTATGATGATATTCCCCTGAAATCCGAAAGCAGCCTCGACATGGTACGGGTTGCCTGTTACGTGCACCAGGTGGACAAGGCCATCGCCCTGGCCCATCACTGCATGGAAAAGGGCTATGAGACCACCATCAATCTCATGGCCGTCTCCACCGTGGGGCCGCGGGATCTCAATGAGGCTCTGGAGGACCTCAACAAGAGCAAGGTCCCCATCATCTATCTCGTGGACAGCTTCGGCGCCTTCTATTCGGAGGATATCGACGCCCTGGCCGTGAAGTACTTAGAGCGCCTGCCCGGCAAGACCATCGGCATCCATACCCATAACAACCAGCAGCTGGCCTTCGCCAACACCATCTCCGCCATCATCAAGGGCGTCAACTTCCTGGATGCCAGCCTTTACGGGATCGGCCGAGGGGCCGGCAACTGCCCCCTGGAGCTGCTCATCTCCTTTCTAAAGAACCCCAAATTCAACGTGGGCCCCCTCATCAAGGTGATCGAAAGCCATATTCTGCCCTGGCGGGAGAAGATCGACTGGGGGTATTTCATCCCCTATATGGTCACCGGCGTGCTCAATCAACACCCGCGAAGCGCCATGGCGCACATGGAATCGGACAAGAAGAACCAGGTGGTGGATTTCTATAGCCAGATTACAAATCTAATGGACGGGTGACGGGGCCGGCCATGGCGGAAAAAAGGACGGGGATCCTCTGGCCGGATGAGCTGAAATCCTACATGCTGCGCATGAAGGAGGCCGATTACCTGCTGGTGGACGTTCGCCAGCCATCGGAGTACGAGGCCGAGCATCTTCCGGGAGCGCAGCTGATCCCCCTCAATCAGCTGCCGGGCCGGATGGGTGAGCTGCCCAGGGACAAGGAACTCGTCTTTTACTGCAGCCACGGCGGCCGCTCCCGGGCGGCGATGGTGTTCTGCGCCGACAGCGGCTCGTTCGGGAAACCGGTTTTCAGCCTTGCAGGTGGGATAACGGCCTGGGAAGAGACCGTGGTGGCGGAGCTTCCCCGGCTTGACCTCTTCGATCCGGACGGATCCATGGAGGACTGGGCCGACACGGCCATGAATCTGGAAAGGGGCGCCTTTCTCTTTTACCTGTATCTGGTCAAAAAGTGCGCCGGATCGTCCTATGTCCAGGCCCTGGAGGATCTGGCCGCCGTGGAAACAACCCATGCACGGCTGATCTATAATCTTTTCCCAAGGGACGCGCGGAGCCCGGAAAATTTCCAGGATGTTTACGGAAGTCTTCCGGGAGATATCATGGAGGGCGGCATGCCCCTGGAAGAGGTATGCCGGAAGCTGGAAACCTCATCCGGGCATTTCATGACCAATGCCCTGGAGATGGCCATCCGCATCGAATTTGCGGCCTATGATCTCTACCGTACGATGACAAACAGGAGCCCGGAGGGGAACCTCCGGAAGGCCCTCCTGACCCTGTCCCAGGCGGAAAAGCGGCACGTGTTCAGGGTCGCGGACATATTCCAGGACATTTTTTCATAGCCAATCGTTGTCGTTGTCGTAATCGCAGCCGCCATACAACAGTGAGCAACTTCTCGGGGAATGTGCCATCAACCGAACCGCCCGGTGACGTAGTCTTCCGTCAGCTTCTCCGAAGGAGCCGTGAAGATCTTTTCGGTGGCGTCGAACTCGATCAACTCACCCAGCATCACGAAGCCCGTCCAGTCGGAAATCCTTGCGGCCTGCTGCATGTTGTGGGTGACGATGATGATGGTGATCTCGTTTTTCAGATTCATGACGAGTTCCTCGATCTTTGAGGTGGAAATGGGATCGAGGGCGGAGGTGGGTTCGTCGAAGAGGAGTACCTCGGGCTCCACCGCAAGGGCCCGGGCGATGACGAGGCGCTGCTGCTGTCCGCCGGACAGGGCATAGGCGCTGGCGGAGAGCTTGTCCTTGACTTCCTCCCACAGGGCGGCATGCTTCAGGGCATTTTCGACCTTCTCGGAAAGCCGCGACTTGTTCTTGATCCCCCTGAGTCTGAGCCCATAGGCGATATTGTCGAAGATGGACATGGGAAACGGTGTCGGCTTCTGGAAAACCATGCCGATGCGGCTCCTGAGGTTGATCAGGTCGTGCCCGTTGGCCAGGAGATTGTGGCCCTTGTATAGAATTTCCCCTTCATAGCGATGCTTGGGGTAGAGGTCGTGCATCCGGTTGAAGCATCTGAGAAGGGTCGTCTTGCCGCAGCCGGAGGGCCCGATGAGTGCCGTGACGCTCCGACTGTAGATGGTGAGGTTGATGTTCTTGAGCGCGTGTCCATCCCCTGAATAGTAAAAATTGAGTCCCTTTATTTCGAGTGCGACGGTATCGGTCACCGGTTGTACCCCCATTTGATAAGAAGTCGTCCCACGATGGTGATGAACAGAATGAAGACGGTAATCACAAGCGAGGCGGCCCATGCCTGGGCGTGCCAGTCATTGTAGGGTCCCATGGCGTATTGGAATATGCTGACCGTGAGGGAGGGCATGGGGCCGTTCATGTCGAGTGAAAAGAAATTGTTGCTGAAGGAGGTGAAAAGAAGCGGCGCTGTTTCACCGGCGACCCTCGCGATAGACAGCAGGATACCGGTGAAGATGCCGGTGGCAGCCCCGCGGTATACAACCTGCAAGATGACTTTGTAGTAGGGAGCGCCCAGGGCGAAGGCGGCCTCCCGCAAGCTCCAGGGGACCAGGGCCAGCATGTTCTCCGTTGTCCTTAGGACCACGGGGATCATGATGATGGCCAGGGAAACGGCGCCGGCCCATCCGCTGAAATGCCCCACCGGTTTTACCAGCAGGGCGTAGATGAAGGTTCCGACGATGATGGAGGGTACGCTGACCATGATATCGGACAGGATGCTGATGCCCTGCGAGATTTTGGTACCGCGGGCATATTCCGCCAGGAAGGTGCCCCCCAGAACGCCGATGGGCACCCCGATCAGGGTGGCGAACAGGGTGATCAGCAGCTGCCCCACGAAGGCGTTTCGCAGTCCCCCACCGCTCATGCCGGCGGGTGCGGGGTCGTTGGAAAAGAGGCTCCAGTGAACCGCTCCCATACCGTGCACCAGAACATCGCCAAGAATGAAAACCAGCCAGAATAGACCGATCAGCGCGGCCAGGGTGCTCAATAGAAGGGCGATGAATCCTTCGATTCTCCGCTTCGTCTCGTGGGTCATCGGGAGTATTTCCTTTCCGCCCTGATGAGAAAGACCTTTGCGATGAAGAGGGTGATGAAGCTCAGAACGAACAGGACGAGGGCCAGGTAAAACAGAGAGGAGAGATAGATGTCCGAATCGGCCTCCGTGAATTCGTTTGCCAGGGAGACAGTGATGGTCGCCGCTGCATCCAAAAGGGAAGCGGTGATCTGATGATTGTTGCCCAGGACGAAGGCGACGGCCATGGTCTCTCCGATGGCCCTTCCCATGGAGAGCACGATTCCGCCGAAGACCCCGAGCTTGGAGTAGGGGATTACCACGTTCTTGACCACCTCCCATTTGGTGGCGCCCAAGGCATAGGCGGATTCTTTGACCACCTCGGGGGTGAGGTTGAAGGCGTCGCGCGAGATGCTGGCCGTGAAGGGGATGATCATGATGCTGAGGATCACGCTGGCCGTGAGCAGATCGATGCCCATGGGGGTCCCCCGGAAGAGGATCGAAAAGAGCGGTAGCCGGCCGAGAGTGTGCTGGAGTGCTGGCTCGATGTAGTCGGCCATGATGGGGGCGAGGGCAAAAAGCCCCCACATGCCGTAAATGATGCTGGGAATGGCGGCCAGCAGCTCCACCATGACCCCGATGGGGCCCTTCAGAAAATTAGGGGCGATTTCAGTTACGAAGACGGCAATGCCGATGGCGATGGGAATCGCCATGATCATGGATAACACGGTGGTCACCAGGGTGCCGTAGAGGGTCGGGGCGGCCCCGAAAATTTTCCGGACCGGATCCCAATGGGTGTCGGTGACAAACCGGAAGATACCGAATTTGTGAATAGATAGGGATGATTCCGAAAGCAGGACGAGAAAGATACCGATGATCAGGAATATCACCATAAAGGAGGATACCCCCGTCAGGGCGGCAAACACCATATCAACTGGATTTTTTTTACTGGATGGTATCACGGCGTCTCTTTTAAAACACTAATGGGCCAGATGCAAGATCCCCTGACCCATTAGTGCTTTTTTCAATGTAGGCGGATCCTGTTTAGTAAAGTCCGTGGGCCTTCCAGTACGTCCGGATCTTGTTCTTCAACGAGTCCGGAAGGGGAATATAGATGAGTTTTTCAGCTGTTTTGTTCCCGTGCTTGAAAGCCCAATTATAAAACTTGACGGTATTCTTGCTGGACTGCATTTTGTCTTTGGCCAGGAGTATAAACGTTGCCCCGGCGATTGGCCAGGCATTTTTTCCCTTGGCGTTGACGAGCCAGAGGTAAAAATCCTTTTGCGGCTCGAAGTCGCCGGTAGCGGCCGCATCCATGAAGGTTGAGGCTTTGGGGGCCACGAAGTGGCCGGCCGGGTTCTTGAGCAGGGTGTAAGCCAGATGGTTCTGCTTGGCATAGGCGAACTCGACATAGCCGATGGAGTTTCCGGCCCTTTGAACATAGTTGGAAACCCCTTCGTTGCCTTTTCCGCCGATACCCGTGGGCCAGCTGACCGATGTGCCATGGCCGACCCGGTCCTTCCAGGCGGGGCAGGCACCGCTCAGATAGGAGGTGAAGATAGCGGTGGTGCCGGAGCCGTCTGACCGGTGGACAACGGTGATATATTTATGGGGGAGCTGCAATTTGGGGTTCATCGCCTTGATGGCCGGGTCATCCCAATAGGTGATGTCACCGAGAAAGATCTTGCCCACCGTGTCGGCATCGAGGCGCATCTGGCCGGCCTTGACCCCGTGGATATTGACCACCAGCACCACACCGCCCATTACAGCCGGGAATTGAAGCAGATTGTGCTCCTTGAGAAAATCGGGTGTCTGGGGGGCATCGGAGGCACCGAAATCCACCGTTCTGTTGGAGATCTGCCGGATTCCCCCGCCAGAACCGATGGACTGGTAGTTGATCTGAACACCGGTGGCCTTGTGATAGTTATAGGCCCACGCGGAATACACGGGATAGGGAAAAGACGCGCCAGCGCCGTTGAGGGTCTCAGCCGCAGCAATCGATACCGCGCCGAACACCAACGCAAACACAAGCATAACTCTAAACACAGTTTTCATTACTTACCTCCCATTATAAATGATTAACCAAATTTACAGCCAACGTATGGATGACGTTCCTGATCGCTTGGGCACCACCTCCTGTGCTGGTATTTCCTGCGGGGCAGTACCGACCTGCAGGATCCAAGATGCTATTTCTAGAAATATATTGTTAGGACATTATTAGGGCGGCATTATAATTTATTTAGATGGATCGAACTCCGATCGTACGTACGCCTTTAAACATGCATCCGACAACGATCAACGATTAAAGCTGCAATAACGAGAGGTATTTCCAATGCCATTAGGATCATTTTACCCTGCCTTCAAACCGGTCCGATATTGAGTTTTGCGGTTCAGACATGCTATGCAGATGATGCGTATGCGTGGATTCCCAGCGGCGCCAAATCCCATCACCTCAAACTCGACATTGGAGGGGCCTCATGAAATCATCCATCGGTGCAAAAACCCTGATCTACCCGACCCCCGTTCTCGTCGTGTGCACCTATGACAGTGACGGAAAGCCCAATGCCATGACCGCGGCCTGGGGAGGTATCTGCTGCTCGGCGCCTCCCTGTGCCACCGTTTCGTTGCGCAAGGCCACTTACACCTATGGCAATATTGTTGCCACTAAGGCCTATACCCTGAACATCCCGACAGAGAGCCAGGTGAGGGAGGCCGACTATTTCGGCATCGCATCGGGCAGGACGGAGGACAAGTTCAAGGCCACGGGGCTTACGCCCGTCAAGAGCGAGCTGGTAAACGCACCCTATATCGAGGAGTTTCCCCTCATACTGGAGTGCAAGCTCCTGCACACCCTGGAAATCGGTCTGCACACCCAGTTCGTGGGGGAAATAGTGGACGTGAAGGCCGAAGGGGCTTTGCTGGATGCCGATGGCCTGCCCGACATCGAAAAGGTAAAGCCTTTTGTTTTTGCCCCCATGGCACGGACCTACCACCGGATCGGTGAACGGTTGGGGGCGGCCTTCTCCATCGGAAAGGACATTAAATGATCGGTATTTAATGGACGTTAACCGAGTTACCCTGGCTTTTACCGGGAAGGACCGGTATCTTGAGCCGCTATTCTTAAAGCAGTACAACCTGAACCGCATCGTATTCTGGCGGATATGCATGGGTATATCCATCGTTGCCTATGGCAGCGTCGGCATCATGGAGGCCTGGATTTTTCCAGGGCTCCGGAATATACTGTGGACAATCCGCTATCTTGTCGTAATCCCGTTCTTTCTTGTGGCCCTGGGGATATCCTGGCATTCTGTCTACCAGAGGGCTTGCCAGTTGATCAATTTCACGCTCATCCTGGTGACGGGCCTGGGGGCCATCGCCATGGTGATGCTCACCCCGGCACCCCTTGATCATATTGTCTATTTCGATGTTCTGATCGTATGTTTGTTTTTCGGGTTCGCCCTGATTCGAACCCGGTTTGTGGTTGCCACAGCCGCGGCGGGAGTGTTGTGCCTCTGTTATGGTGATGTCCTTTTTTCCGTCGATAAGGCACCGCGTGTGATTCAGGTCAACAATTTTTTCTTTCTTGTCATTACGCTCATGGTTGGCATGTTCATCGCTTACTGCATGGAACTGGCGGAACGAAGGACTTTTTTTCTTTCCCACCACCTGGAAGAGACCAATCAGAATTTGGAAAAGCGGGTTGAACAGAGAACCGAGGAACTGTCAAAAGCCAATATCGCCCTGTCCGAACAGATCGAGGAGCGCAAGCGGGAGGAGAGCCACCGCCTGCGACTTGAAAAGCGGCTTCGTCAAAGTCAGAAGATGGATGCCATCGGCACCTTGGCTGGCGGCATCGCTCACGATTTTAATAATATTTTAGGGATTATTACGGGCTATGGCGAAATGATGGAGATGAGCTTGCCATCCCAGAGCCCACAGGCCCGGGAGTATATCCATGAAATCCTGAAGGCCGGCAGGCGGGGGGCTGACCTGGTGCGGCAGATTCTAAGCTTCAGCCGGCAGGATGAGCAGGAACTCATGCCCGTGAAAATCAGCGCCGTTGTCAAGGAAGCCACGAAGTTGATCCGTGCCACCTTTCCGACGTCGATCCAGATCACCTCCCGGACCGACAGTGAGTCCTACGTCATGGCCGATCCCACGCAGATTCATCAGATCATCGTGAACCTGTTCAACAACGCCAGGCACGCCCTGGGGGATCGCCCGGGAGACATTACGGTCACGCTGACGGATCGGGACCTGGATGATACCGATATCAGGATGCTGAATTCCTCTCTCAAGCCGGGCCGCTACATAAAGCTGACCGTCAGCGACACCGGTTGCGGCATGTCACCGGAGGTCAGGGAACGAATATTCGAGCCGTTTTTTACGACGAAGAAGCAGGGCGAGGGGACGGGCTTGGGCCTGTCGGTGGTTCACGGCATTGTGAAATATCACAGGGGCGCCATTACGGTCTACAGCGAGCCGGGGGCCGGCTCGACGTTCAATGTCCTTCTGCCCGTCACGGATCGAACTCATGGAGACGAGTCCGGCAGATCGGACGCGTGGGCCCGGGGCAGCGAGAGAATCCTTTACGTCGATGATGAGGCGGCTCTGGTCTCGATGATGCAGAGAAGCCTCGAGAACATGGGGTACATCGTAAGGGGGGTGGCTGACAGCGAAGAGGCGTGGGAGATATTCAAATGCGATCCTGACCGGTTTGATCTGGTTGTTTCCGATTTGACGATGCCTCATATGACGGGGTTGCAGTTGGCGGAAAAGATATTGGCCCTGCGGTCCGGGTTTCCCTTCATACTTTGCACCGGCTTCGGCCAGCGGAAATACGAGGATGAGGCAAGGAAGATCGGTGTCCACGCCCTTTTGAACAAACCGGTTTCAGCAGCCGAATTGTCCCGGGTTATCCGCAAGGTATTTAATAATCGGAAGACTGCGGTCAAAAATCCCGAAGGGGAAGCAACGGGGTGAAACTGTTCTTTTCGGTATCGGTATCGAAGTCGTTTACGCCATTCGATCCCGATTCCGATAGCGATCCGGAAATTTCCGATATCTTCGGCTATCAGCTCTTAATGAAAAGGTACACCGCAAGGACCATGAGAATGCCGGCGAAGATTTTTTTGAAATCTGCTGTCGAGACGCTCTCCACGAACCGCGCCCCTATCTGGGCACCGAGCACACCGCCGATCCCCAGGAGGATTCCCGCGCGATAATCGATATGGCCAAGCCGAATGTGGGCGATGAGGGCTGAAACGGCGATGAGCACCGTGGCGAAAAAACAGGTGCCCACGGACTGCTCCGCCGAGTACCCCAGAAGGAGCAGCAACGGCACCATCAGAAAGCCGCCCGCAAGTCCACTGAATGATGCCACCATTCCAACGGCAACACCAAAGACGGCCAATGCCAGCAATGTCCATTGCATCAACAGCACCTCCCTGCGAACGGTACGTGTCGCGATCCACCTGCCAAGATTTGCGGCGGCATCCTGATATCGATCCAAAAAACGGCGCCTGGCTGTTCATGACCCGGCACCTCCAATTAAGCACATTCTTATGGCATTCAATGGGTTAAGTGTCAAGGCGAAAACGAGGCTGCCCTGGGGACCGGGATTTGGCGTCACCAGCGTTACTGCAGCCCTGAAACCCGTGCCGGAGGCTGTTCCGGCCTCCATGACACCTGTTTTTATTTGACTGAAAAATGCAAGTGAATTAACATAACGCCATTACATGCATCCTGAAGCAAGCTGGCATGAGCCCAAGACTATAAGCATCCGGTGGAACCGGATTGGGAATTAGTATACCGTAATGACCCATTCACCGCATCACATGATTCTGGTGGTCGACGACAGCGCCGACGATATCGAATTGGCAACCATCGCCCTCTCGGCGGTCATGCCGGATGTGCGTGTTACATGGGCTCTGGACGGGAAAACGGCGCTTGAGATGCTCAACAGTCATTCGGAGTTGCCATCCCTTATCTTGATCGATGTAAAGATGCCCGGCATGAGCGGCCTGGATACGCTTCGGGAGATACGGCGTGACGCGCGGCTAAACAATATTCCTGTCATTATGGTTACCTGTTCATCCCTGGACTCGGACCGGGATCGCTCCCTGGCGGCCGGAGCCGACGATTTTCTTCCCAAGGCCTTCAGCATCGAACAGTTCAGCAGCGATTTGAAAAGGATTTTGAGCCACTATCTTTCGGACCGGGTCCAGTGAACAAACGATAAATGGAAAAAGACGCCGCTGAAAACAAACTCCGCATCCTCATTCTGGAAGATTCCCCCGCCGACGCCGAGCTGATGGAATATGAGCTCGGTGCCATGGGGATCGGTATCACCACCCGGCGCGTAGACACCGAAGCAGAATTCCAGGCCGCGCTGGATAATTTCTTCCCGCAGATCATTCTCTCTGATTTTTCCCTTCCGGGCTTTGACGGCGCGAGCGCCCTGGCGATGGCTCTCGAGAGGACGCCGGGCGTGCCCTTCATTTTCGTGACAGGTGCACTCGGAGAGGATCGCGCGGTGGATCTCCTAAAGAGCGGTGCCACCGATTTCGTCCTTAAGACCCGGTTGCCGCGGCTCCCTCTCTGTGTCCAGCGCGCGCTGGAGGAGATCGGAGAAAAACGACGGCGGGAGCAGGCCGAGCAGGACCTGCGCAGTGCCCATGCCGAGCTGGAGCTGAAGGTCGCAAGGCGGACCCGGGAGCTGCGGTTGTCCATGGAGGCGCTGCGGGAGAGCGAAAGCCGCTTTCGGACCCTTTCGGAGAACCTCCGCGCCAGCGAGGAAGCCCTGAAGCAGACCAATGAGCAGCTGGAGCAACGGGTCCGGGACCGCACCGATGTGTTGGCCCATACCATCCAGACGCTTCAGGGGGAGATCGCCCATCGCCGGAGCGTCGAGGAGGAACTCCGGCGTATCAACCGACAGCTCAACCTGCGTGCCGTTCAGCTGCGTGCCCTGGCCGGCGAGTTGACCATGGCCGAGCAGCGGGAACGTAAGCGTCTCTCCCGGTTGCTTCACGACGGTCTGCAGCAGCACCTGGCGGCGACCAAGCTTCAACTCGGATTCATCCTGAGGGAGCTCGGTCAGACAGAACTCGGCAGGGTGGCTGCCAGGATCGATAAGTTGCTTGCCGAATCGATGCAGATGTCGCGTTCGCTGAGTGCGGATCTTTCCCCTCCCGTGCTTCACGAGGGGGGGCTGGCCCCTGGCCTGGTGTGGCTGGCCCGTTGGATGCGCGAGAAGCACGACTTCCGCGTGGATCTGTTTGCGGACGAGATATCGGAGCTGCCGGAGGATATGACGGTGCTGCTGTTCGAGTCGTTGCGGGAGCTGCTGTTCAATGCGGTGAAGCACGCCGAAGTGTCCGCGGCCGAGGTCCGGGTGGAACGGATGGATGCCACCGGTATCCGCATCAGTGTCAGTGATGAGGGGGTGGGCTTTGATCCGCAGCGGCTCCAGCCCGCCGGGGATACCGACGGCGGATTCGGACTTTTCAGCATCCGCGAACGGCTCGGTCTCATCGGTGGTAACCTCGAGATCACGAGTGCTCCCGGTTCGGGGAGCCGTTTCATACTGATGGTGCCCCATACGCCGGCTTCCGTCCGGGATGGGGGTAGCCCCTCACCGGATGCCCCCCCCGCCCCCGAAGAGGCCTCTTCGACGTGCAGGGAGCAGCCTCCGACCCTCGAGGTGCTGATCGTGGACGACCACGCCATTTTCCGGGACGGCATCGCTCAACTCTTGACCCAGGAGCGGGGCATCCACGTGGTCGGATTCGCAAATGACGGCGGGGAGGCCATCGAGCTTGCCCGGAAACTGAAACCCGATGCGATCCTCATGGATATCAGCATGCCGGGCATCAACGGCATCGAGGCGACACGGGTCATCCATCAGGAGTTCCCAGGTATCCGCATCATCGGACTTTCCATGTATACCGACGAAGAGAGCGCCCACGTCATGCGGGAGGCCGGGGCCATTGCCTATAAGAGCAAGGGGTGCGCCCCGGCGGAGCTCGTCTCCGCCATCCGCGCTTGCAGCTGAGCGCCTCCAGGAGGCAGACCCCTCGATCTGGGGGGTAAGGCAACAGCCGCAGGCTTCCTGTGTCGCCTTGTGGGGTTACCTGGGATGGCATGATATCCGAAGGGGATAATGGTAATCTATATCCTCAATTGGTTGATTCCTCGATATAGACCACCTATAAATACAATAACCCGCAAATGCTTACCATGAAACTGGCCGGTGGAGGGCTCGGCGTCAATCCGTGCTCAGGAGCTGGCGTCTGACCGAACCGAACCTTTTCCCTTGACAGCTATTTGTTTTTTCAGGCATAATCAGAAACCAAAACATTAAGACATCCAATCCTTCCCCGAAATGCAAACCATATATGAGGCCTTGAAGTGACCTTACGTCATTATGGGAAAGTATTGGTCATATTTATCCCCTAATACGAACGATGACGTTTTATAGCTGTAATAATGACCTCGCATCTTGCGCTTCCAGACTTTCATTGCTGGAAAGCGCTCCCCTGCCTGCCACAGGTAATCCTGTGACCGATGCCCCCTATCTGGAATTTACACGTTTCGGCGTTCCATGTTCGTGGAACACCCTGAAACCTAACCCCTAATACTCAAGCACTCAAGGAGATGGAAATGGGAAAAAGTAAGTTGTTTGGTTGTACGGTAGCGATGTTTTTGCTGCTTCTGGGCTCGGTGGGTCAAAGCTACGCCGATTCCACTTCGAAGCTCATCGACATTCTGATCAAGAAGGGGGTCCTCACCCATCAGGAGGCCATGCAGATCGAGCAGGAGGCCCGGCAGCAGGAAAAACCGGCCGTTGCGGCGACTCCCGCGGCGCAGCCGGCCATGGCGGCGCGGAATGAGGCGGCCCGGCAGGGGAGCCCGGTTTTGTCGACTTCAAACATTGAGCTGGGCTATAAAAAAGGCGCGTATCTGAAAACGACGGACGGCCGGTTTTCCGTGAAGCTCAATGTGGGGCTGGAGCCGTATTACACCTTTGACTACAACGAGAGCGGCTCGAATAGCACGACCTTTCGGATCCGGCGGGCCAGGGTGTACCTAAAGGGCAATGTGGCTTTTCCATGGCTCAAGTACGGCACCCAGATCACCCTCGAGGGGGACAGTCATGACCCTAACAACTCAATCATCAGGGATGCCTACCTGGAGGATACCTACCTGAAATGGCTCCAGCCCAAGGTGGGCCAGTACAAGCTTCCCTTCGACCGGGAGTTTCTCGATTCGGGGTTTGATCTCGAGCTGGTGGAGCGTTCCATCGCCAGCAGTGAATTCTCTCTTCAGCGGGATATCGGTTTGCAGGTGGGCGGAGAGCTGCTGAACTCGCATTTGAATTATGCGGTGGGCGTGTTCAACGGCAGCGGCGGCAACAGGCTCAATGTGAATACGGATTATATGTACGTGGGCCGGGTGGTGTGGATGCCCTTCGATAAGCTGGGGTATTCCCAGAGCGCCGTGGACAATCCGGAAAAGCCCCGGCTGGCGATCGGCGTTGGTCTGGCCTACATGCCGGGCCTGGAACCGGGAGAGCGGGAGGACCTGGCGGGCAAACTCGGCAGCACCAGCATCGTTCCGGTGCAGAGCGATGTCTTTCAGGCGGTGGCGGACGTGGGCTTTGCCTATAAGCGGCTGTACACGGAGGGCGGCTTCTATTTCCGGAACATCAACCCCGACAGCTCGACCCTGGCACCCCACGGGAGCCAAAATGCCTATGGGTTGTACCTGCAGGGCGGCTGGTTTTTCATTCCCAAACGTTTCGAGGTGGCGGCCCGTTACAGCTTCGTCGATCCGGATAACCCCGTCAAGGTGTCCGACAACAAGATCAACGAGGGTACCATCGGCGCGAATTATTACTTCTACGGTCACCGGCTGAAGGCCCAGGCGGACTACACCTACAGGGTCACGGAAGGTGTCCCCAGTGACATCCACGAGCACATTTTCGAGAGTGCCTTGGTCATGATGTTCTAAGACGCGGAGGTTTCCAGGATCTTTTGAAGGGCGCTGCCGATGACCTCCAGGCGATAGGGCTTGGGGACAAAGGTGGCGCCCAGGGAGAGGGCGGCCTGAATCCTGTCGTTTTGGGTGTAGCCGCTGGCAATGATGGCCTTTTGTCCCGGCCGCAGCGCCTGTGCTTCCTGAAGGGTTTCCAGGCCGTCCATGCCCGGGTCCATGACCATATCGAGAAGCAACAGATCCACCGGTTGGCGTTCCAAAAAGGCCAGGGCGGCCTCTCCCGAGCTGACTGCCTCGGCCCAGTATCCCAGTTCGTTCAATATGGCGCAAGCGATCTCCCGCTGCTCGGGCATGTCATCCACCACCAGGATGCGTTTGCCGTTGCCGCTGAGATCCTCAGTGGGCGAGGGCGGAGGGCTATTTTTCTTTTGCCGGTTGGTCGCCGGCAGATAAACGGCGACAGTGGTTCCCCGGCCCTCCCGGGTGCTGACATCGATGTAGCCCTTATGCATGAGGGTCGTGTCCCAGACCACCGTCATGCCAAGGCCCGTACCGCTCCGGCCCAGTTTCTTTTTGGTGAAAAACGGCTCGAAGATATGTTTCAGATCTTCCTCGCCCATACCGAGGCCCTCGTCGGATACCGCCAGCCTGAAGTAGTCGCCGGGTTCCACCTGGGGGAATCCGGGCGGAGGGACTTCCAGGACCGCCGGCTGCAGCCCGATGGTGAGCTGCCCGCCCTCCGGCATGGCTTCGGCTGCGTTGGAGACCAGGTTCATCACGACCTTCTCCAGATGAACCGCCGATCCCATGGTCATTGCCCCATCGCATGCGATTCGGGTCGTGATGTGAACCTTGGGATGATACTTGCGAACGGCCCGGCAGGCCGGACTGTCAAGAAAATCGGAAACCACCTGCCTCACATCCACCGGTTCGGACACCACCACATGGCGCTGGGCCATGGTCAGCAGATCCTGAACCATGGCGGCCGCCTTTTGCGCCGACTGGTGGATGATGGAAAGGGGCCGATGCATGGGGTCCTCCGGGGGCAACTTCAGCATGAGCAGCTCGGGGTAGCTCAGAATGCCGGAGAGAACATTGTTCAGGTCGTGGGCCACTCCCGCGGCCAGGGTGCCGATGGCCTGCATCTTCTGGGAGCGGACCAGTTGCTCCTCAAGGGCCTTGCGTTCGGCCATCTCCTGCTTGAGCAGGGTGTTGCTCTCATTCAGGGCCTGGGTGCGCTGGGCCACCAGGTGCTCCAGCTCATCGCGCCGGGTCTGCGCCTCCCTGGCAAGGAGCCATTTCTGGGTCAGGGTGCTGGCCAGCTGGGCCACCTCGGATGAATCGAAGGGTTTTTTCAGGATCAGCAGGTTCTCGGTCACTCCCAGGGCCTGGTTGATCTCTTCCCAGGAGTAATCTGAGTAGGCCGTGCACAACACGATCTGGATCCGAGGGTCCAGCTTCCAGATTTCCTGGATGGTTTTGAGACCGTCCCAGCCCGGTGGCATGCGCATGTCCACGAAGGCCAGCTGGAAGGGGGCCTGTTCCCGGAGTGCCGACTCGATCTTGCGAACCCCCTCCTCACCCTGGGAAGCAAACGCAAGTTCGAACCGGGGCCCGCTCCATCCGCGAGGGGTCGGTTCACGACCGAAAAGCTCGTTTTCCAAGGCTTCAAATTGGGACATATCGGGTCGTGTTGTCAGGATGGTGACGTAATCCCGGTGGATATCCGGATTGTCATCGATGATGAGAATTCTTCGAGTATCCATTGACTGCTGTTCAAGTGCTTTCATGAAAGATTCTCCTCATCCCTGATATCCTACTTGGGCTGCCCATACAAGCCCCAATGCCCAGCAATTCTCGGTGACCGGCCTTTTATTCCTGCTACGGCGCGGGTGAGGTGCCCCCGGGACTCTTGCCATCCCCATTGCTTCGCCTTTCGTAGGGGCGCTTAGGGGTGCGGGAGGACAAGAGGCCCGCGGCCCCCCCAAAGGCACTTGGCCGCTATCCACGCGCAGCCGTCCAGGAGGCCCTGAAGGGCAATTCCAGGGTGAACACCGCTCCCAACCCCTGGCCCTTGCTTTCAGCCTTCAGGGACCCGTCCATCTCCGAGGCGGCGATGGCGCTGCTGTGCAAACCGAAGCCGTGCCCCTCCTTCCGAGTGGTAAATCCGTGCTGGAAAATGCGGGTCAGGTTCTCCCTGCTGATGCCCGTTCCATTGTCGGAGACGACAATGCGCAGGATTTCCGGCGTGGGCCGGTGCATCTGTATGAAGATGCGCTTGTCGATGCCGCTGACCGGCTCAAGGGCCTGTTTGGCGTTGCTGATTAGATTGATCAAGATCTGAAGCAGCTTATAGCGGTCCAGGATGGTCCCGGGAAGGGGCGGCAGGTCCCTTTGAACGGAGATGCCCTGCTTGTCGAGGCCGTCCCTGTTGAGCTCGATGGCGTCCTGGATCACATCGGCGACATTCACCCGCTCGGTCAACCCCGCCACCCGGCTGTAGCTTTGCTGCAGATGAACGATTTCCTGAATGTGTTGAACGTGGCGCTCCAGAGCGGCCAAATTATTCATCAGAGCCTGCTGCTCGTCTTCCAGATGCGCGCCCAGGGCCGAGAGAAAGGCCGTGGTTTTCCGACCCCGGGGGTCTTGGGAGATGAAGCTGGCCAGCTGGTCCCCCTGCTCCTCCAGAAGGGCCGCCAGGGGGGCCAGGGATTGCATTTTGGACTGCCGGACGCGCGCCTTCAACGCGTGGGCGGTGACACCGATGCTGTTGAGGATGTTTCCCACGTTATGCAATACATTGACAGCCATTTCCGCCATGCCTGCCTGGCGGGCCGATTTCACCAGCCCCTGTTTGGAGCGGTTGAGCTCTCCGAGCATGTGATTGAAAGAGTCCGCCAATGTTTGAAGTTCATCACCGGTCCGGATATCGATCCGCTCCGAGAGATCACCGGAGGCAATTTGCCGGGAAAACTGCTCCAGACGCTGAATGGGAACGCTCAGGCGGCGGGCATAGAGAAAGGAGGCGAGCAGCCCGCCCAGGACAGCCAGCAGGGCAACCAGAAAGGTGCGTCTGTAGAGGGCGGTCAAATCCGTATAGAATTTCTTCGGAGAGAGCCCCAGATGGATCCAGCCCCAGTCGATCCCAGAGTAAACCAAAGGAAAAGTCATGTGAAAGACCCTCCCGCTCGAAAATGCATGGTCCACGAAGTGGCCTTCAGGGTCCCCCTTGGGGGTGTTGACGGGCCGCCACATTCCCTTCAGATATTCCTGTTTCCAGAAGGTTCGCGTATGGACCAGGGAATAACCGTCCTTGCGGGTCAGCACCACGTACTGGATCGATGGGTTTTTGGCGATGAGGTTGAGGCAGTACTCCACAAAGCTGCTGTAATCATCCAGGACAATGGCCTCCACCGCCGCCTGGGAAGTTGTGGTGAATAGCACTTTGCCCCGCTGACGCATCTCGTCCAGGAGTTGCTGACGCTGTGAGGGAATGGTGACCACCAGGAGGACCAGGACGGTGGAGATCACCAGAACCCAGGCCATCAGGGCCGTCCGGAAGAAGATGCGCCGCCGTTTTCGAGGGGCAGGCCGCGCTGTCATGGAAGGAGGCGGCGACGTGGGGTCATTTCTGGCCATAGGTGTGCCGTTCATGCCGTTTTTTCGTGTGTTTCATCTGCCGATACTGGCGACAGAGCCGCTCCGTTTCCACCATGTATTTGGGATCGTACAAAAAGGCGCCCTTTATTCGAAAAATCATTTCGAGCTGCCGGCCCTCCGGTGTGTCGTCCATATGAAGGGCGTTGTTCTTCATGAGGTTGACAAAGGTGGGATCAATATTGTCAAGGAGACAGTTGACGGTGTTGACGAATCCGGGGGAACGCATCAGCACCCTGAGTCGTTTGCCGATCTGTGGATTCAGTTCCGCCATGGTGTCAAAGGCGCCCTCGGGCACAAGGCACGCTTCGGCCCTGCCGAAGAAGACCGGCAGCACCATCCGGGCCGGATTTTCCGCAAATCGGATGGCTGTAAAAAAGGCGGCACTGGACGGATAGCCCGCCTTCCACAGGACCGTGTCCAGCCACATGCGCCCAGCGCTGTGCGCAACGGTAGTTTCGGTCACCAGACGTCGCTGGGGGGATTTTGACAGCGAGGCCAATGTGGTGTTGGCCCGGACCACCAGGACATAGGACTCGGTGGGCCGATCCAGCTTAGAGGTGATAAAGAGGGGGTTGATCGGTGTCTTGTCCCGGATCGAAACAAAATCGACGCCGCTGACGGAGACGCCGTCCAGTTTTCGTTCCTGAAGCAGCCGGATGACTTTGTCCCGGTTTTTCAGAAATTGAAAGACGATCGAGACCTGGGGGATTTGAAGCTTGTAGTACCGGAGCAGATTCATCTCGATGGCCACCTGGGCATCCTTGGGATTCACCCCGGAGAGTTGATTCAGCACCGCGTATCGGAAAATATGGGGAAAGTACGGGGCCGGCGTGCTTTTTCCGCCACCGGCGGCAGCTGCGCTCGCCGCGGCAAGGAGCTGGAAAATACAGCCCAGGACCAGCATCGAAACCATGCATGGCCTGCCCAGGCCCGGTGCCGCGTTGCGCGTCGGCCTCTCTGGGCGGTTCGCGTTTCCCGTGCATTGGCGCGTGGTTAGGCGGTTGTCCCAGCACTCCATCGGCGTTGTCCCCCTTATCCTTCTGGATGCACCAGGTTTCGAACCTCCCTGCCGATGATGAAGTCCATGTCAAAGCGCGCGGCTGCCTGCTCATACCGGGCCTTTTCGGCCCGGGCGGCGGTCAGTGCCTCCACGAGCTGGGACTCGAGCACCGCCTGGGTGCTGATCAGATCGTTCAGGTAGGCCCGCTCCGCCAGCTTCCGGTGAGTTCTGGCATCGGTTGCGGCCTGCGCCAAGGAGGTGCGAACCTCCTGGGCACGATCCATCCGGATCAGGGCGCTTTTCACCTGCAGGGCCAGCCCCTCCTTCAAAAGGATCTGTTGGGATTCCAGCTGGCGGAGTCTGGATTTGGCTTCGTGGACCTGGTGAGTAGTCAAAAATCCCGAGAAAATCGGTATTCTTACCCCGACGCCCACACTCCAGCCCTTCTCGTTCTGGTCCGTGGCCATACCGCTGCCGTCATTGCCCGTGTACAGCCGCCAGAGGGTGCCGCTCAGGGCCACCTTGGGCCAATAACCGGCCTTCTCCCTTGCCACAAGGGCCTGAGCGGCATCCAATCCCGCCTCCAGGCGCTTCCAGTCGGGATTGAACCGGTAGGCGCGGGCTACCAGTTCTTTCGGGTCCGTATGGAATGGGACGGAGGGAATCCGCGTTTCCGACAGCTTTATAACGGTATCCCAGGGCAGCCCCATGGTATTGGCCAGGGCCGCTTTGGCCAGGGTGACATTGGAGACAAGCCTCTCCACGACGGCGCGGGCGCTTTCCAGGATCACCTTGGCGCGAAGATAATCCAGCTTGGTGACCGAGCCCGAGCCTTTCCGGTAGAGGCTTTCGGTAACGTCCGTGGTGGCCTGTAGACGTGCCAGGGTTTCCTTGCCGATGTGGGCCAGTTGGGTGGCCAGGATGACCCCATAGTACATGTCCTGGACATCCCGGACGACCTCCAGCTCGGTCCTGCGAAGGGCCTGCCGGGCCTCCTCAACGCCTGCCCGGGAGGCCTTGAGGCTCGATCGGCGAAGGCCGCCCGTATAGAGTGGGTAGCTCATCTGCAGCCGGGAAAGAACGCTTTGGCGATCCATCACGGTGATGGTCTTTCTGGGAACGGTGACGGTGCTCTGGAAGGGGTAGGGGGATACGGCCGGCATGGAGATGGTGTAGTTGGAGACCTCCTTGGGGAAGATGAAATTGACATCCTGGTCGAGAAGGTTGTAGCCTGATTCGAAGCTCAAGGAGGGCCAGAACGACGCGAGGGCCTCCTGGTGCTGCTCCTTGGCGGTCTCCACGGCCAACTGGGAGATCCGGCATTTCTGATTTCGCTCAAGGGCAATTCGGATGCAGTCGGCAGAGGAAAGCGGCCTGGAAAGATCCGGTGTCGAAGTCCCGATATCGCCTGCCGTCTGCGGTCCCGGTATGGGTGAAGCGCCGAAGCACTGTCCGCACCAGGCGGTTTGAGCCATTATCATCAACCAGCACCATCCCAGGAAAAACCCTGCCCGAAACATCAATCCTCCCTTCGCTGTTGTTCTGCCGAGAAATCATTGCCCCCACTTCCGCGAGGGCCGATCCGCGTGGATCGGCCCGTAGGGAAAGTATCGGCAGGTCTGCCGAAAAACTTGAATTTGGGCTGTGGTGAGGGGACCGCGAGAAGTTGATAGACTCATCCCCGTCAGGGAAAATGTGAGGACAGATACGACTGCTGCCTATTAGAACGGTATATACTGCTCCAGCAGGATTAATCCCGAGAAGCTGCCAACGAGTGCCATGGCCGCCTCCACGAGGGGCTGCTGGCTGAAGGGGGCGAAAGCCCCCGTCTTCAATTGCGCAATCTGGTCCCTGATGTTTTCCAACTGCTTTACCTGGAGCAAGGCATCGCCTTTCTTCAAGGCGATCATCCGTTCATTTAGCCAGTTCACCGCATCGGAACGGAATTTTTCCGAGCAATAGCGAAGAATTATCGCCGGCATGACGATCAATGCAGCGTACAT
>CAYOXD010000019.1:31512-33604 GCA_964407825.1 uncultured Desulfobacterales bacterium
CATGGATGCCCTGTAGTAAAGGACGGTGAAGGCCACGATCACGGTAACGATGCACAGGGAGATGATTCCATAACCTGGATGGGATGTCCAGCTGGGGTTGGGATCCGCGCAGCTGTTCAACGACTCGCACCTCGAATCACCTGCGCCGTTTGAGGGGTTGCCGACCCCCTCTGCAGGTCTTAGATAGACAGGCTCGGTGCGGCCGATTTCAAAGATGTGGGGTCGCCGCCATGTCGCCAGTGTTTCATCGCTGATCCGATTCTTCCCACCTGAGCGGATATCATCGAGGGCGACACGGATCGCAAGAAAGGCCGCCGTTTGATACGAATCCCGGAAGGGCGGGATGTCTTTTTGGATCTCTGGGCGCAAATATAGCCCGTAATTCGATGCGACGAGAAGGTTGCGCGTGTACCTGTTGTCAAAATGATAAAACATGGCCGCATCCAGGTCGGTGGTAAAAAAGACGGCCTGGGGAAACACCGATCTCAACTCTTCCAACGCCAGCAGTTTATCGTGATAATCATCTCCCAGAATACCCACTGCCGCCACGTTGAACTTTTCATTCTCCGCCCGCTCGGTCACCTCCTTGCCGAGGCGCCGGAGATAATCTACCTGCGGATCCCCCTCGGGTCGATCCGATTGGGACGCCACCTTTTCGATGATGTTCGAAGTTCCATTGTCACTTTCTTTCTCCCCCAGGGACGCTTCTCCCCTCTCGGCGGTAACGCCATCGATGCCGCGCAAATAGTTCTTGACGATCACCATCCGCGACACCTTCGATGCCAACGGGCGTTTGTCCCCAGACTGGTTGCAGTATCGGGTCAGCAGCTCCTTGAAATAGGTCACAAGCTGCCGTGAGTAGGCCGTATCCCATTGCCCCACCAGCAGTATTTTTCTCGATGCTCCCGGTTGATCGTGAAGACGTTCGTACAGCTCCCGGATCAACCCATCCAGCAACTCTTTATCATCTATGATAAGGCGCCTGTAATTCAGGACATCTTTGACAGTCTTGTATTTATCTCCCCGGCCGCTCACCTGGAAAACCGTATCCGGGATGGTTGCAAGGGGCGAATACCAGGATATATGTTTCTCTTTCCATCTTCCCAACACCATCCTCGAGTTATCGCTGCCTTGGCAACGATCCGCATCAGACAACTCCTGAGCGACCTCCATGAAGAAACTGGAAGATGAAGGGCCCACAACGATGGAATGTATCGTTGCCGTACGACCCGCTGCGCCTGTTGTCGGTTGGGTCAACGTATGAATGATCGCTTCCAAGCGGGCCAATGGCTGGATATGGCTGCAGGCGGCATTTTCGCCAGCGGGTTTCTCGCTTCGCTCCTGCTGCAGGGCGTCCTCATTGATCCAGAGCAACAGGATCGGAGGGGATGTCTGTGGCTTTCCGCTGTCCATCCACTCAAAGGGAATCACTGGGGAGATGGAATCATCGGGGATGGTTGCGTTGATGTACCCGATATGCTCCGGGTCCCTTGCGGAATATTCTCCCGCAGCTAATCCCGCCAGTATTGCATACCGCGTACGCCTCCGCGCTTCGTCTGCCCCGACCCGGTCACCACCGGAAATGAGCACGTAAATGACGTTAACCGTGTTGTCTATTCGCCCGGAGGCCCGTTGCAGAATCAGCGTATGGAGCCAGTCCAGATCTTTCTGTTTACATGGGGCAGCGTCCTGCTGCCCCACCCCGTTTCCACATTTGTCCTTTTTATATTTTGCGACTGCGTTGAACGGGTCCTGCCAAAGGCGCGCTGGAACGTCTTGAATGCCAACGGAAGGGATCCCCCGGCCGGTTGGGGGGAGTCTGTGGCTGATCAGGGAGGGATTCCAAGCCGCTACGGCAGCCAACGCAATCACGAGGCTGAATTTGATCCACGGATCGAACGACTGTCGTTGCATGGCGCCAGCCCTCCGAAGCTATAAGTATTTCTGTAACAGCGCAGGGGGTCAGGGATAAGGGCTTGTTTTTTCCTCGCATCAGTATGCCAAAGTGATGCGACGGTGTCAATACCGGAGCTGGTAAGCCCTGAACGGGAGCCTGGGGTTTTCAGCCGAAGAGCGTCGGGAATACATCCTG
>CAYOXD010000020.1:0-32784 GCA_964407825.1 uncultured Desulfobacterales bacterium
TCCCCTCTCCCCAAGGTTCCCGTACCGATGGTAGGTGTCGCAGATCGCCTGCTGGCGATGATAGTGGAGCAGCTCGATGCGGCCTTCCATCAACACTTTCGCCCTGGCGATGAAAAACCCCGTTTTGGCGGCGGCGGCCAGCACCGGGCCCGGCACCCGATCCGGCGCGGCATAGCGGATTCTGCCCAGGTGAGGGAAGCTGTCCACAAGGACCGCATCCTCCTGGAAGATCATCTTGGTACCGTCCAGCAGTGCCTCGCCGTCGACGGTGCCAAGAAAGTCGGTCACCGCATTGTCCATGCCGGGCGGCAGGCTGACAGCGACGGGACACCCCGCGGCCCGGGCCGCGGATACCCGGGCCAGCACCTCGAACAGGGAATCGGCCGGGTGGACGCGAACCAGGACCCTTCCCACCGGCAGATGCCGCAGCACATTGTCCTGGCCCGGAAGGTGGAAAAAATCCAGTTCCCTGGAGAACCAGTGCTCCATGTGGTAGAGGTAGCTTCCGATGGCGTACACGGTCCTGGCGATATCCTCCCGGAAAACGCCGAAATCCCCCCATCGCAGCCGCCGGCGCCAGGCATCGGCCAGCCTGCGGAGGCTGCTCTCGGCCTCGATCACCCCGAACCTGGGGTACCCGGTTTCCTCGAAATCCATGAACTGCGCCACATAATCCGGGCCGCCCGCCTTGATCCCCGGGCCGAGGGCGGATTTTCCCATGCCGCCGAAGGGCTGGCGCAGGGTGACGGCGCCCGTGGTCCCCCGGTTGATGTAGAGATTGCCGGCACGGATCCCCTCCCGCCACTGGGCCTGCTCCCTGGGATCCAGGCTTTCGAGACCGGCGGTGAGACCGTAGCCCGTGGCGTTGACCATGGAAATGGCCGCGTCGAGGGAATCGGCGCACATCACCCCCAACAGCGGCCCGAAAAACTCCGTCATATGGGTGTAGCTTCCCGGCCGCACACCGTACTTGATCCCGGGGGTCCAAAGCTGGGAGGATTCGTTGGCGCACTCCGGTCTCAGGGCCCAGCTCTCCCCCTGCTCGAGGGTGCTCAGGGCTCTGGCAAGATGCCCCGCCGGCGGACGGATGAGGGGCCCCATGCGGTGGTGGAATTCCCACGGGGAACCGGCGCTGAAGCTCTTGGCCGCATCCACCAGCTGCCGCTTGAAGCGGGCATCCTCGTAGACCGGTCTTTCCAGAATGAGAAGGGAGGTGGCGCTGCACTTCTGGCCGCTGTTACCGAAGGCCGAGTATACGACGTTTCGGATGGCCTGATCCCGATCGGCCATGTCGGTGACGATGGTGGCGTTCTTTCCACCGGTCTCGGCAAAAAGTGAAAGCCCCGGGTTCTCGGCCAGCATCGTCAGGCCCGTGTCCGTGCCGCCCGTCAGGATCACCCCATCGATATCCGGATGCCGAGTCAATTCTGCCCCCACGGCAGTGCCGTCGCAGGGAACAAATTGGAGGGTGTTTCGGCTCACCCCGGCCCGCCAGAAGCAGCGGCAAAGCTCCCATGCGGTCAGAACCGCATCCGTTGCAGGCTTGAAAATCACCGTATTGCCGGCGGAAAGGCTTGCCACGATGCCGCCGCAGGGGATGGCCACCGGAAAATTCCAGGGGGAGATAACCACCATCACGCCCCTTCCCCGGATCTTCACGGAGGGCAACGCATCGAAGGTACCGGCGGAAAATGGATAAAACTCCGCGAAATCGATGGCCTCCGAGACCTCCACATCGGTTTCCGTAAAGACTTTTCCCGTATCGGCCGCCGCCGCGCCGATGAGCGTCCCCCGTGCCTCCCGCAGGGCCTTGGCAACCCGGGAGAGGATCTCGTGGCGCTGGGAATGCGACTTTTTCCGCCACCCGTCCGGGTCGCACCGGGCCACGGCAACGGCCCGCTGGATATCCCCCGGGGTGGCCTGGGCATGTCGGGACACCACCACGGGCTGCCGGGGCTGGCCCGGATCGGTTCGCTCCCGGATCTCCCGGCCCTGAAAAATTTCGATACCGCCGATCACCAGGGGAATCTCCATGGGAGATGCCTTGGAATCCCGCTGCCACCGGCGCCGGATCTCCTTTGCCCATCGACGGTTGGCGGCCAGGGACCAGTCGGTGTTGGGCTCGTTGGTGAATACCTTCTCGTACCGGGTGCCCATCCTGTCGGGAAAGGTTTCATGCCCCCTGTCCTGGGTCCGGTGGGGACCCGAGCGGACGGTGTCGATCCTGCGGCAGGACCTGACAAACGCACGCTTCAGCGACTCCCAGTCCCTGGAGCCCACCTTGAGCCCCGGCGCAGAGCGAAGATAGTTGCCCGGGGTCGTGTTCTCGTCCAGGCGCCGGATCAGGTAGGCGATGGCATTGATGAACTCCTCCCGGTTTGCCACCGGCGCGTAGAGAAGGACCCGGCTGCCCTGCTCGCTGATGACCCGGCGGACGTGGTCGGCCATGCCTTCGAGCATCTCGACTGAAAAAAAGTCCTGTACCTCGTAAGCGTCGGCAAGACACCTGGCATAGGCCAGTTCAAAGAGGTTGTGGGAGGCGACCCCGAGGTTCACGGCCCGGATATGCTCGGGCTTCATGCCAAAGCGGACCATGCGCTTGTAGTTGGCATCCACCTCGCATTTGGTGGCATAGGGCGCAAGGGGCCAGTTGAAGAGCGCGGCGTCCACCTTCTCCATCTCCATATTGGCGCCCTTGACGATGCGAAGCCGCACGGGCGCGCCCCCCTCCTCGACCCTGCGCACCGCCCATGTGGTCAGCTCCTGCTGGATGTCAAAGGAATCCGGCAGGTAGGCCTGGAGCGCGATCCCCGCGCTGTGTGAGAAAAATTCCGGCTGGGAGAGCGTCTCCATGAAGACCCGGAAGGTAATCTCGAGGTCCGAGTAGGCCTCCATGTCGAGGGTGACCAATTTCGGCGACCGGCTGCCGTCGGCGGCCGTGAAACGGTTCCTTTCCGCCGCCCGGTAAAGGGCCGCGAGGCGCTCCTTCAGAGCCGCCACGGTGTGATCGAAGGCAAGGGCATGGATCTGGGAATAGAGGGTGGAAATCTTGACGGAGACGGTTTCGACAGCCGGGTCTTCCAGGTCGCCGATGTAGGTTTTCAGGCGGCTGTCTGCCTCTTCCTCCCCCAGCACGGCCTCTCCCAGGTGATTGAGGTTCACCCGGACGCCCTGGGATTTCCGCTTGCGAAGGTGGGCATGCAGGGCCCTCGTCTCGCCGGCAATGATGGCGCGTCTGCTGGAATCGCGCATCCGGCCGATCATCCGGGGCACCAGAAAATTCGAAAAACGCCCACCCATCCTCCGGAAAATTCCGATCAGGAACCGCTCCATGCCGGAGAAGAACGCCGGGGTGCCGTACCGGTCGAGCACCGTTCTGACCTGGTCCGCCACCCGGCGATTGTTACCGGACCGGAAACTCTGATCGATGAGCCGGGTCAGGATCACCTTGTCCAGGGGGTTTTGGAGCAGCCGCTGCATCTGTCTCTGGACACCCCTTTCCTCGCGGGTGAGAAGAACATTGGCCCGGTGTTGCCAGGCCTCCGCCAACCCCACAGCCTCTCGCACGATCGCCTCTTCATCAATGGTAACCATGGTCCGCCTCCCCCTCGTTCCTTCCCGGTTCAGCCTTCAGCTTGCTTATTTTCGCCGAATATCCTAAAAATTGCAAATGGGCCACCCCCCAACCCCAGGAGGCCGAACACCTGGGATAACTGCAGATTACCGGAAATGACCCCACCGGCCTATGGCCGCGTCCCGAGAGATTTGACGTAGGCGATGATCCGCCAGCGGTCGAGGATGGCGATGGTGGTGTCAAGGGCCGGCTGCCGCCCCCCCGGAATACCGTAACTGATCTCCTTGAAAAACACGCCGTCGGCAAGGCCCTGAACCTTTGCTGAACGCAGATCCGTTGGCAGCGGCGCGAAGCTCTGGCCCACGGTGCCGTTGCCATCAAAGTTCTTCCCGTGGCACTGGATACAGAAATGCACGTAGAGCTGGCCACCTGCCGACACGGCGGCGGCCATGCCGCTGGGTTTGATGGGGGAGATGATGTTCCTTGCGTCCATTTGCCGGTAGATGGCCTCCCCGCCCCCGAAGGGCACGGTGCCCCGTGCCATGAAGGCGATGGGTTCCTCATGGGGACGGATGGCCGGAGTTTCCCGCATGCGGCCGTAGGGGAACTGGTTGTCGTACCAGATGAGGAGAAAATAGGCCGAGGCCGCCAGAACCAGAACCAATGGAAGCACGAGGTATCGTTTCATCTATTCCCCCTTGGCACCCTTCACATGTTGCGGATACGGCAGGGGCGGGTAGATGGCGGAAGGGGATTCCCCGGGAAGGTCGGCCACCGGCCGGTAATCCCATCCGGGCTGTCCCCTGTCGCCGACAATCCAGAAGGAAAAAAAGCCCTGTGCCAGAATGAAAAAAACCATCAGGAGGATGATGATCCAATCGGGCAGGCCGCCTGACTTTTCAGATGGTGCATCCATGCTATAGTTTAACCTCCAGAAGACCGGTCAGGAGGATATAAAAAAAGCCCCACAGCACCGTTCCCGCGACCACCAGGGTCATGGCCAGGGGAAAGGGGGCATCCCGCTCCTCGATATCCTCCGGGTAGCGGTAGATGATTTGCCGTTGCCGCTGCTCGTCATCCTGCCGCCGTAACCGGCTGTATCCGAGAAAGAGGGCGAACACGATGATAAACACCAAGGTCGGGAAGATGGCCAACATGACATGCTGAAAATTGAGCAGCTCAAAAAAACGCATCTTGCCTCCTCCGCCCCACCATCACGGTACCGATACCAGGGCAACCACGAGGACCGCCGCGCTGGGCAGGAGCCCTATAAAAGGAGCTCACCCCCCTCATCCGATCGGCCCTCCTTCGCTTCTCTTGCCCCCAGGCACAATCAAGGTTCATAGGACGCATCGATCCCCTTCGGCGCCCTGTTGGCATCGGAGCGGCCGATGAAGTCCACCGCGACATAGTTGCCCACATCCCAGATCTTCTCGGATTCCAGTTGCCGTTTGAAGTAGGGCATGGCCGTTCCCGCAATGCCGTTCATAATCTGATAATACAGGATCCCGCCGGAAATTTCACGGTCATGCAGGAGGGTGAAATTAAAGGGCGGCGGATAGATGAAAGGTTGGGCCGGTCCCATGCCGTTTCCGACGGGGCCGTGGCACCCCATACAGCTATCCTGGTAAATCTTCGCGCCCCGGGCAAGGCCCGCGGCGCTGGTGGGATAGGGATCTGGAAGATCCCGCCATCCCTGGGGTACATGCGTGTTGAGCCAGTCCACGTTGGCATCGGGTCCTGCCTCGAAAGCCGCCGTGGCCTTCTGCTTCCAGTGCTTCTGGCGGGCCACGCGGCGATCCGCCATCTTCTCCCCCAGGCTCTGTACATAGGCGGTCAGGAGCTTGATCTTCTTTGCGCCCAGAGCCGAGAAGGCCGGCATGATGGACATGGGACGGGTCAATCGCGGATTGGTGAAATGGGCCATATGCCAGTCGTCGGGATGCTCTCCGCCCTCCTGGCTCAAATCCGGCCCCTGCCGGGCCGAACCGAGAAGTATCGGACAATCCCTGACATAATCACCCGCCTGGGCGATGCGTTCGGCGCCCAGGCCCCAGTCGATGGCCCGGATGGACTGGGTATGACAATACATGCACCCATTGGCGATATAGATGGCACGGCCCGCCTTCTCGACCTCCGTTCGGGGCCGGACGATATCGGATGGCCGCTCGGTGCGGGTGACGTAGGGCAGCACCACCGCTATGAACACGACGGCCGCCAGGATCGCCACACTGCCCGTCACCACGGATGTTGGGGACATTCTCATCAGGCTGCCTCGATGGATCGCCCCGAAAGGGACCGGATAATGTTGTAGATCCCCACCAGGGAACCGACAAAGATCATCACGCCCAGTGCGGCGCGAATGACATAGTACACATGAAGTTCAGGCAACACCCGGTAAACGGTCTCGCCGTTGAGCCAGGCGCTGCCCTGGATCAGCCCGGCGATGGTCAATACCACCGTGAAGCCCACGACGCCGATAAGGACCAGCCAGTACTGCAGATCCGCCAGAAAACGGCTGTAGAGGGGGCGGCCCGTGATCCGGGGAAGGACGTAATAGATGCCGCCCAGGGCGATCATGCCGGCGAAGCCCAGCACCCCGAGGTGCGCGTGGCCCACGACCCAATTGTTGAAGTGGGTGATCCGCTGCACCTGGGGAAGGGCCATCATGGAGCCCTGGATGCTGACGAAAAAGAACATGATGGTACCGGTAAAGGTGAATTTGGCGCCGATATCCGCGTGGATCTCCCCCAGCTTTCCCCTGGCCGTATACCAGATGTTGATGAGAAAGGCCATCACGGGAATCACCATGGCGATGCCGTCCACGATGGCTATCGCCTTGAGCCAGGTGGGCACCGGCACCTGGAGCAGGTGTTGGGCCCCGATAAGGGGATAGATCACCAGCAGGGACCAGAAGCCCAGGAGCGACAGGGTGTGACTGTAGAGGGGGCTTCGGCAGGTCCTGGGGATGACGTAATAGACCCCCCCTGCGGAAAGGAGCGTCAGCAGCAAACCGAAGATATCGTGTCCGTAAAACCACAGGATGATGGCGTCGGGGATTCCCGCCAGGGCGCCGGTATCCGGCCGCCAGATGACGTTTCCCAGAGCGTAGATGAAAGGGGTGAGGATCAGGGCGGCACACACGTACCAGACCGAGACATAGAGAAGGGGCTCGGTTCGCTGTCTTACGGTCATGATGATATTGAAAAAGGCGGTCAAAAAGGCCACCACCACGAGGAGGTCCAGGGGCCAGATGAGCTCGGCATACTCCCGGCCCTGGGTGTATCCCAGGGCGAGGGTGACCACCGCTGCCGCCAGCGTCGCATTCCACAGAAGCACCGTCACCATCCCCAGGAACTCGCTGTAGAGACGCGTCCGGAGCAATCTCGGCACGTAGTAGAAAGCCGCCCCGAGAAGCCCGGAGGTGACGAACCCGAACAGCACGATGTTCACGTGGATGGCCCGAATCCTGCCGAAGGACAGCCAGATCAGGTTCCTGGTCAGATCCGGAGCGATGAGCTCGGTTGCTGCCAGGAGTCCCATCAGGGTGCCCACCCCCATCCACACCGCGGAGGTGATGATAAACCCCAGGGCGGTCCGGTGCGTTTCAGGGGGCAAGTCGTTTCCGTTGGTCAAAGCGATCTCCTTTTTTCCCTCATCCTCATCGTCCTGGCGCCCATCGCCCGACCTAATTGTGGCACCCCAGCCAGCAGCCCACATTCGCCTTCTTCGCCCGGTGGCACTTGATGCAGAAGCCCATCTGAAACCGCTTGATCGGCAGCCGGTCCATGGTTGCCACCGGCCCGTGACACTCCTGGCAGGCGATATGTTTCCTGACGTGCCGCTCATGATTGAAAAAGACATACTCGGGCAAATAGGTCACCTTCACCCAGGGGATGGGGGTATCCGTATCGAAGTATCGACGTTCCTTCCGGATTTCCGGATGATCGGCAATGATATACTGATGGCAGAACAGGCACTTTTTCACCGGTGGAATGCCCGGGAAGGGGGATCGGTTCGCGTAGGGGTGGCAGAACCAGCAGTCGATCTTCTCCACGCCGGCATGAATCCGGTGGCTGAAGGCGATGGGCTGCTTCGGGCCGATCCAGGTGCCCGGCGGCGCGTAGAAGAGTATCAGAAACGCAATGGTGAGAAGGACGCATCCCCCCACGGCCGAAAGGGCGCGGCCATTGGCACCCACAAATCGTTTCAGGTTCGACAGGGAGGTGAAGGCCATCAATTCCCCTCCTTCTGTTCAAGGACGGCCGCCGGATGGAAAACGAGCTCCGGAAACCAGTCGATAAAGGACTTGAGGGTCAGCGCCATAAGCCCCAAGAACCCCATGGAGATGGCCAGATCCATGCCGCCCACCGGCAGGGTTGGGTCGTTGGGGAAGAGGGCCGGGCCCACCAGGAGCAGGTGCTCCAGCCACATGCCCACCAGCACCATGAGGCACAGCAGGCTCAAGGCCACGGGCCGGGTCTTGATGGCGCTGTTGAGCAGAATCAGAAACGGTGCGATGAAGCAAACGCCGAACACGGTCCATGCCAGCGGCTCGTAAGGCATCCGCATGGTCCGCACGATGACATAGGCCGTTTCCTCCGGAATATTTCCGTACCAGATCACCAACATCTGACAGTAGAAGAAATACGCCCACACCAGACAAAGGGCCAAAAAGAGCTTCCCCATGTCGTGGAAGTGGGCCGGCTCCAGGCCCATGAGGCGCCGGGCCTTCAGGTGCAGAATGCTGGCCAGGATGATGACCCCCCCCAGCCCCACGTAGAAGGCCTTGACGAAGGTATAGGCGCCGAACAGGGTCGAGTACCAGTGGGGATCGAGGCTCATTACCAGATCGTAGCCCAGAAGGGACAGGACCACGGTGAAGCAGAGAATGTAGAGTATGGCGAACAGGGTCTTGCGGGACGCCCGGCGTTCCGGGTCGGGGTTCCGGCGCCGCCACAGGCGGATCACCAGGCCCCTCAGGCCGTCACCGGCCGACTCCTGCCCGGTCAGCCTCTCCCCCAGGCTGTAATAGAGGTAGGCCAGGCCGAACCCGTACAGGAGGCAGAGCCCAAGACCGTCACGCCCCATGAGAAACGGCAGGTTCAGCCAGAGCGCCTTCCCCTGAAGATCCATGTGAAGCCAGGGGAGAAGATGCGCGCTGCCCAGGAAGAGCAGCAGAAAGAGTACCAGGGAGACCGGAAAAAATCCGGCGAAGGTCTCGGCCACACCGGCCATGGGGCCGCTCCAGCGGGCCCGGCATACATGCATCACCGTCGAAAAGAGGAATCCCCCCTGGGCCACGGCCGAAAAGAGCAGAAAATTGATGAGGTAGGCCTGCCAGGCCCGGTCCGGATGCCCGTCCACTACCTCCATCAGAAAGGCGGTCAGGCCCGATAAAACGAGGACCACCGACAGGATCACCACCGGTTTGGCACGCATGATGAGCATATCCTCATTTCCCGTCGTCATAGGGCTGCGCTTCGCCGCCGCTCTCCTGAATAAAGGCCACCAGGGCCTCTGCCCCCCCCGGCTCGCAGGAGGCAAGAACCCCGTAATGGGCGCCCGAGAGGCGCTCATCATAGTACTGGTAAGCGTTCTGCGCCGGCAACCGCGCCCTGAAGAGCATGCCGATCACGTTGCCGAAGACGGCAAAGAGAATCGTGAACTCGAATCCCACAATAAAAAAAGGCACGAGGGACACCACGGGTTTCCCCCCCACGATGAGCGCCCAGCGAAGGGCCGTGAAAATGGCCAGGCCGACCCCGCTGAAAAACCCCAATATACCGCCGGCGAGGGTGAACCAACCCACGGGGCTCTTGCGGATCTTGAGGGCCTCGGCGATTCGTTCGCTAGGGATCGGGGAGTGCACCCGGTCGATGCGCCACGGCCGGCCGGCCATGGCGGTGATGGCCCGGGCCGCCGGTCCGTCGTCCTCGAAGAGGCCCATGATATAGGTTCTTTCAGGCACGGGCACCTCCGGCCCCACGGGCCGTCTCTTTCAGCCCGGTCATGGACATGGAGGGCATGTGCTTGACGAACAGGATGAAGAGCATGAAAAAGAGGCAGAAGCTGCCCACCAGGATGCCGATCTCGATGGCACTCGGCATGTAGAGCCCCCAGGCATGGGGCATAAAATCGTGCGCCACGCTGGTGATGATGATGACAAAGCGCTCGAACCACATGCCGATATTGATGAAGATGGAGATAATGAACAGCCACGGCAGGTGCGTACGGATGGCTTTGAAGAAGAAAAGAAGGGGAATGGCGGTGCTGCAGACGATCATGATCCAGAAGGAGAGCTTATAGGGCCCCGTCGCCCGCCAGATGAAGATAGCCTTTTCAACCGGATCCTGGGAGTACCAGGCGATGAAAAATTCGGTCCCGTAGGAAAACGCCAGAATGAGACCGGTGAAGATAATGGTCTTGGCCACGTTCTCCAGAACCGCCCTGGTGATGAACCGCTCGAAATGGAAAACCTTTCGAAGGGGGATGACGAGGGTCAGCACCATGGCGAGCCCCGAGTGGATGGCGCCGGCTACGAAGTAGGGAGCGAAGAGGGTGGTGTGATAGCCCGGCACGATCCCCAGGGAAAAGTCCCAGGAGACCACCGAGTGCACCGAGATCACCAGCGGTGTGGCCAGGGCCGCGAAGAACAGATAGGCCCTGGCATGGTGACGCCACTGCTCCTGGGTGCCGGTCCAGCCGAGGGAGAGCGCTGCGTAGATCTTTTTGCGCGCCCCCTGCGCATGATCCCGGATGATGGCCAGATCCGGCAGCATGCCCATATACCAGAAGAGCACGCTCACGATGAGGTAGGTGCTGATGGCCACCAGGTCGAACATGAGCGGCGACTGGAAATTGGGCCACAGGGTCCGCTGGGTGGGAAGGGGAAGCATGTAGTAGACCAACCAGGGCCGGCCCAGCTGGATCAAAGGAAAAAGCCCCGCCGTGCATACGGCGAACACCGTCATGGTCTCGGCCGCCCGGGCGATGGGATTTCGCCAACCGGCCCGGCACAGATGCAGGATGGCCGATATGAGGGTCCCCGAGTTGGCGATACCCACCCAGAACACGAAGTTGATGAGATAGGTCCCCCAGGCCACGGGGATGTTCTGTCCCCCCGCACCGATTCCCACCGCGATCTGGTAAACCCAGCAGCCGGCGCCGATCAGCACGCCGGCGGCAAGGAGCCCCACCAGGGACCAGTATTGCCAGGTGGGCGGCTGGAGGGAATCGATCACCGTCCGGTCGATCTCCTCCAGGGGGATAGGAAGGCTCAGCTCAGACATAGGGCATTTCCACCACCTTCTTGAGATAGATCACCGCCGGTTTGGTGTTCAGATACCCCATTACCTGATAGGCGCGCGGGTCATCCACCAGGTGTCGCACCCGGCTGTGGGAATCCATCAGGTTGCCGAAGGCAAGGGCGCTGGTGGGGCAGGTCTGTACGCAGGCGGGCGTCACCTCCCCATCCCGGATGGGCCGGCCCGCGTTCTCGGCCAACCCGTGGGCCTGCTTGATCCGCTGCACGCAGAAGGAGCATTTTTCCATGACACCCTTGGAACGGACCGTCACTTCCGGGTTGAGTTGTTTATCAAGCGGTTTCGGCCACTTCCAGTCGAACCAGTTAAAGCGACGCACCTTGTAGGGGCAGTTCTGGGAACAGAACCGGGCGCCGATGCAGCGGTTGTAAATCTGGTCGTTGAGGCCCTCCTTGGAGTGGTGCGACGCAAACACCGGGCATACCGGTTCGCAGGGGGCCTCGTCACACTGCTGGCACATCATGGGCAGAAAGACGATCCTTCGGGCATCTTTCATGTCATGGTAGCGTTGCACCTGGAGCCAGGCCATCTCCCTTCCCTCCAGGACATGCTTCTCACCCACCACGGCGATGTTGTTCTCCGCGTAGCAGGCGACGGCGCAAGCCGCGCACCCGATGCACCGGTCCAGGTCCACCACCATGGCCCAGCGGTAGCCATCGTTGCCGGGGGGGGGGTAGAAATCCTGCTTCGAAGAATACCCCTCCGGCAGCGGCAGGGTGAGGGGAAACGCATTCATGCCCAGCCCACTGCTGTTTGCGCCCTCCTGGACCAGCCTGGGCAGGGGCCGGCCCTCCACGGAGAGGGCGATCTTCCGGCCGTGCTGAATCCGGCTTCCGGCGGTCTGGGCCAGGCGGGCCGAGCGGCCCGTGGCGTGCAGGCGAACGGGGCTCACCGCCGAGAGGAAAAGCGGGGGCTCCGCCGCGGGCCTGGGCGAGAGAAGCTCAACCGGGTTGAGCCCCTGGCCATCGGCGTACCGGGTGTAGTGCCGGTGCCCCTGGCCCATGCTCATCACCACGGCGCCGGGATGGACCCCCTCGGTTTCATAGACCGTAGCGCTGATCTCCCCCCACTTTGATTTGATGCGGGCCACGGCCTCGTGGGTCAGTCCGTTTTTTGACGCCGTCTCCGGGTGCATCAGCACCGGCGTCTGCCAGGCCACCTTGGTCAGCGGGTCCGGCACCTCGCACAACCAGGGCTTGTCACCTCCCCGGCCATCGAAAAAGCGAATGGAGGGAACCGCCAGGAACACCGGATCGGAGGCTCCCAGGGATGCCGTTGCAAGGGCCTTCACCGGGTCCAGTGCCTTGAGGATCGTTGCGGGATCCGGGGCCGGCCACTCAACCACCAGGTTGCCCTCATACCGGTTAAACACCCCGCCCCGTTGGACCGCCTCGAGCCACTGGCCCTGGCCATTAATCATCCGGGCAACGCGCAGCCGGGACTTGACGTAGGATTTGTAGGTCTTTTCCGGGTTTTTTCCCCAGCGCAGCAGCCTTAAAAAAAGGTCCCCCACACCGGGAGCCCGGGTCTCCGGGGCCATGGTGGGCTGGAGAATCCCCAGGAGGTGTTCGTGGTTGCTGTACTCATCCCATGATTCGAGGGGGTGACGAACGGGTATGACAAGATCGGCGTTGCGGGCCGTATCGTCCATCACCGGGGTAATACACACCACGAAGATGTCGCTCCGGGTCAGGGTTTCGGCCACCTTGGCGGCAGGCGGTAAGCTGTAGACGGGGTTGACCCGGTTCAGGAGCAACAGAGGCGGTGGTGTGCGGTTCAGTTCGTCAAAAAAGCCGGCAATCTCCGAAAGCGGCGCCGCAGCGATCCTGTGGGCCCGGCTGAAATCGAAAAGCGCCAGTTTGGGGTCCAGAACCAGATTCAGGAGATTGGCGGCCAGATGGGCCGATGGCTGCGTATCGGACCAGGCGGCGGCGCCCGGGCCCAGCACCAGCGGCCTTCGCGCCTTGGACAGGGCGGCGGTCAGTTGAGCGTAAACCGCCCTGTCGATCCCGCACCGGCCGCACACCGTCTCCGCTGTAAAATCGGACACCTTCTCGAGGATCCCGGAGGCCAGCTCGCCAGCCAGGGACCCGCCTTTTCCTGCCAGCAGCATTTCCCGCAGAAGCCCCAGGGCCACCACGGCCTCGGCACCGGGCGGGCAGCACACCCACCTGTCCGCGTTCACCGCCGTGAGGGATTGATAGGGCCCCACATGATAGAAACGGCCCCCGCTGTCGATGGCGTGCATCTGCTTGAAGCGCCTGGCATAAGCCACGGGCGAAAGCCAGGTTTCCAGGAAATCGGCGCCGAAGGAGATCAGAAGGTCGGCCTTGCCGAGCCGGTAGGAGGCCAACTCGGACCGACCGAACACGGTCCCGTTGGCGGTTTTCAGCCCGTCATAGCTGAGGGGTTCAAAAACCAGGGGAGGGGCGCTCCGCCACCATTTCATGCTATCGGAAAAAAGGGCAAGGAGGCTCTCGCCCACCGTTTCCGTGAGCATCCGCACCCGGTTGGTGCCATGTCGCGCCAAAAGGTCCGCCTTCTGGCCCACGATGTGTTCGGCTTCGGTAAAATCGATGGGGCGCCAGGAGGCACCCTCCCGGAGAAGCGGCCGGCGCAGCCGATCCGGGTGATAGGCCGCCTGCAGGGCCGCCTGCCCCCGCATGCACAGCTTGCCCCGGTTGACGGGATGCAGGGGATTTCCCTCGATCTTGATGGCCCGGCCCTCGCGGTTTTTCACCAGGATGCCGCAACCTGCCGGGCATTCCCTGCAGACCGATGCATAATAGGCGGCCTTGCCGGTCACCAGGTCATCGGGTGCCTTCACCAGGGAATACAAGCGCTTATCGGTTTCGGAACCGCAGCCGGCGGCAAAGGCGATGGACCCCAGCCCAGCCATTTTGAGGAAGGTTCTTCTTTTCATTGCATCCGGAACTCCCGGCAACCTACTAAAATCAAATTCAAGCTGAAACGAGGAACCAGCACCGGCGCCCTTTTCCCCCTTATGGGCGATGGGGAGGGGGGATAATGATAGGTTTCGCACCGATGAACGGGCCTGAGGACTGGATTTCAAACAGGCCCTCGGGGAAAATAGGAGACATCCATCGCCTTTGTCAAGCCGCAAAGCGGAACCGATCGATCTTCCTTGACATCCCGTCGTGTTAGAAAATATAATAATTCCAGAATATATCAACTACCATAAGGAGACGCCATGGTAACCGCCAAGGACATCATGACAACCGACGTCATCACCCTCTCACCAGATCTTGAAATTGGTCAGGCCGCCAAATGCCTCCTTGAAAAGAGAATCAACGGCGCCCCCGTTGTGGACAATTCCGGAAATCTGGTGGGGATTCTCTGCCAGAGCGATCTCATCGCCACCCAGAAAAAACTGACCCTTCCCTCCCTCTTTACACTTCTGGACGGGTTTATCCCCCTTCAGTCCATGAAATCCATGGAGAAGGAATGGCACCGGGTGGCGGCCCTCACCGTTGCCGAGGCCATGACGGAAAAACCCAGGACCGTGTCGCTCGATACCCCGGTCGATGAAATCGCCACCCTGATGGTGGAAAAGGGATTTCACACGCTGCCGGTGATGGACGGCCAACAGCTGATGGGCATCATCGGAAAGCAGGACGTCTTGAAAATTCTTGCCTGATCAACACTGGCCCGTGCGGTCCCCTTTCCACCGAGGCAGCACCCGTCCTCCTTAAAGCGGTACGGCCCCGAACCTTACCCTATTCGTTTCCCCCTTTTTCGCGTTCGGCCACCACACAATAGATCCCCGCGCCCTCAAAGCCGGGCTTGAAACACAGATTGTCCGATCGGCACGCCGCCCGGCGACGATCCCCTGCCGCCCAGCGATGGATTAGATCCGGCTCCCGGATCAGGGGACGACTCATGGCGATATAATCAGCCACGCCCTCTCCCACCTGCTGCTCGGCGACCTCAAAAGAGCGGATGCCGCCCACCAGGATCAGCGGGATGGGGATCGCCTTTCTGAAGGCCCTCAACTCTTCCTTGAAATAGGCCTCTTTTTCAACGGAATGGATACCCGGCCGGCTGGGGGACATCTTGCGGCTGGTCAGAAGACCGCCGCTCAGCTCGAGGGCATCCAGGCCCGCGTCCGCCATGCGCCCTGCGGCCTGGATGGAATCTTCGAGATCCAACCCATTTTCTGCAAAATCCCGGCAGTTCATCTTGATCAAAACCGGATAATCCTCTCCCACGGCTTCCCGGATAGCGCGAATCACCTCGAGATGAATCCGGACGCGGTTGCCGATATCGCCCCCGTAGTCATCCCCTCGCCTGTTGAAGATGGGGGAGAGGAACTGGCTGAGTAGATACCCGTGGGCGGAGTGAATCTGGACCCCGTCGAAACCTGCCCGTCGGGCCCTTCCGGCGGCATCGGCAAAGGCAGCAACGATGTTCTGAATATCGCTGCTCTTGATTTCCCTTCGCGGCGATGACGCCAACCCCTCATAATTTGAGACAACCAGGGGTGGTTGCCCGATCAGCGCTTCCGCCGCAAAATGCCCCGCGTGAGCCAATTGCAGGACGATCTTGCCACCGGCCTGATGGACCGCCGTGGTCATCTCCCGAAGCCCGGAAATGAGCGTATCCTCATGGATGCCGAGCTGCCAGGGCGTTGCCTGCCCCTCGGGCCGCACGTAGGAGTGACCGCTGATGATCAATCCGACGCCGCCCCGGGCGAGACGGCGCATGGTCTCCACAAGCCTTGGGGTAACCCTCCCATCCACATCGGCCATGCCCTCCCAGGTCGCCGATCTGACAAACCGGTTCGATAAGCGCAGGGTCTTGAGAGAAGTGATTTCAAACAATTGACTCATCTATTTCTCCTTTCACTCTTTTCGGTCTTGATCATGGTTTCGGTCCCAAGGCACCTTTGCTGTAAAGGTGCTATAAAGGGAATTTCCCTACCCCGGTCCGCTCTTCTTTTAGGTTGCCATTCTCCGCCGCTAGCGTATATAGGCTTTAAGATAATTATAGTAAACCATTTAAAATCACTCACAGCAGGGAGAAGATCGGTATGAAATTGGGAATTATCGGGCTGCCCGGATCGGGGAAGGCCACCGTATTCGAAGCTCTCACGGGCAGCCTGTCGGACAGCGGCCGCAGGGACGAGCCGCGCATCGGCACCATCCGTGTTCCGGACCGGCGGGTCGAGGTGCTCAGTGACATGTACCGGCCGCGGAAGACCCTCTTTGCCCAGGTCGTCTATTTTCTGCCGGCAAAAACCGTCGGCAGGCAGGACGGGGCGAGGGCCGAGGCCCTCTGGAATCCGGTGCGGGACTGCGACGCCCTCATCCATGTCATACGTAACTTCAACGCACCCGGCCTGGATCCGCCCACCCCTGTCGCCGATCATCTGGCCGTAGCCCAAGACATGATCCTTACGGATCTGGTCTCGGTGGAAAAGCGTCTGGAACGTCTGGATCAGGACCGGAAACGCGGGAAGAGCTCCCAGCCCGAGGAACTCTCCCTCCTCAACGAATGCCGCCAGATCCTGGAGGCTGAAACCCCCCTTCGGACACGCCCGGACATTGCATCGGCGCCCCTGCTGCGGGGGTTCACCTTTCTTTCCGCCAAACCCCTTCTCACCCTCTTCAACAACGAAGACGAGGACGAACAGACACCGGAAGGGGGCAGTGAAGCACCGGAAAGCGCCATGATCATCAAGGCGAAACTGGAGCAGGAAATTGCCCAGATGACGCCCGAGGAGGCCGAGGAGTTCCTGGCGGAGTTTCATATCGGCGCTTCGGCCAGGGACCGGGTGATCCAGCGCTCCTATGAGCTGATGGGGCTCATCTCCTTCTTTACCGTGGGAGAGGACGAGGTTCGGGCCTGGACCATCCGGAGGCAGACCGACGCCGTGGACGCCGCGGATGTCATTCATTCGGACATCAAGAAGGGATTTATTCGCGCGGAGGTGGTCTCCTACCAGGACCTCCTGGCGGCCGGCTCCCACGCCGAGGCCCGGAAGAGGGGGACCGTCCGCTTGGAGGGCAAGACCTATCCGGTGCAGGATGGGGACATCATCAACTTTCGATTTAATGTGTAGGCAGCAGCACGATCTTCCCGAACTGTTCGCCCCGCTCCATCATTCCGTAAGCGGTGGCGCCCTGGGAAAGGGGCATCACCCGGTGAATGACCGGCTTTAGCCTGCCGGCCCACAGCATCTCGAGAACATCCAGGAAATCCTGGTGGCTGCCCATGGTGCTGCCGATGATGGAAAGCTGTTTCCCGAAGATATAGCGAAGATCGATCCGGACCTCGGGCCCCGTGGTATTGCCCACCACTGCGATCCGTCCGCCCCTGGCCGCGGCCTGGAGACTCGTCTGGAAGGTGGCCTGTCCCACGTTGTCCACCACCACGTCCACGCCCCGCTTGTCGGTGTACCGATAAATCTCCCGGCCCCAGGAAGATACCCGGGAGCGGTCGATCACCTTATCCGCCCCCAGTTCCAAGGCGCGCCGGGCCTTCTCCCCGTCCCCGGCCACCACGAATACCGTGGCGCCGGCGAACTTCGCCACCTGGATGGCCATGGAGTTGACGCCGCCGCCGGCCCCCACGACGAGCACCGATTCCCCGGCCCGCAACCTGGCCCGGTGAATGAGCATCCGCCAGGCAGTCAGGGTCACCAGGAGCGGCGCGGCCGCCTCGGTCTCATCGATGCCATCGGGAATTCCGGCCAGGTTCTCGGCCGGCACGCAAACAAAATCGGCGGCACCGCCCCGCACCTGCTCCCCGAGGATGTGGTACCCGGCACTGAGGGAATCCTCTCCACGCCGTGTACACTCGTCCCCGCGGGTGCTGATCCCCGGATCAACTACCACCCGACGGCCCGTCTCCCATCCGGTGACATCCGGTCCCAGCCCCGCCACCTCACCGGCCACGTCCGCTCCGCACCAGTGGGGCATGGGAAGCTTCAGACCCGGCCATCCGCGGCGGACCCAGATATCCAGATGATTCAAAGCGCAGGCCCTGACCCGGACCAGGACCTCTCCTGGGCCGGGCACGGGAGTCGGTACCTCCGCGTACCGTAACACATCTATGCCACCATGTTCGGAAAAGAAAAGCGCCTTCATGGATATGCCTCCCCCCCCGGGCCGCTGTCGTGTTCTTCTTCGGACGTTCTACAGACTGCCCACCTCGAAGGCGGATCCCCAGGCATCGATAAGCTTGGCGGTGCGATGCTGAAGGCGCATGGAGATGATCTCGTGGAGCCGGCTCATGATCTGATATCCCATCTGCGGATCCTTTTCGAAGTGGGCTTTCATGGCATCGGTTGGAAGTGAAAAAAGCCGCCCCGCCTGGGAGCAACGCGCCGACGAGGTCCACCTGCCCCGACTGGTGAAGGAAGACCAGCCGAACACCTCCCCCGCCCCGACGGTCTCCACCTCGATCTCTCTTTCCCGCACCTCTTCCCGGGTTCGTATAGCCTCCTCGTATTGGATATGCTTTTTGAGCGTCTTTTCCCTGAACATCAGGGTCAAACGCACTTCGCCGTCCAGCACGCCGTAAAGGCTGTGCGCCGGTTCATCCATATGAAAGATGACATCGGACGGGTTCATTTCGATGATTTTCCCCTTTTCGGCGATAGCCGCCAGGCGTTCCGTGGGGAAATCAGAGAAAAAATGAACGGTCTTCAATAGTTGCACATCCAGCATGGGCAGCTCCTTCTTGGGTTGTTAGGATTTACAGGCTTTGTTGAAATTTTTCCTTCAGTATCGAAATCGCCCCTTACGTCCATCTATAATAGTATGTTACCTGGAAAACTTCAAGATACAGGCGTTTTTGATACCGAAAACCCGCCATCCATGCCGCTGGCCTCGAGGATCGGTTGCAGATAGGCGAGGCTCTCGCGTCCGGCCTCGTCGGGAGCGTCCTTATAGGTGTAAAGTTCGAGGCTGATATCGCCCTGATAGCCCAGTCGCACCATGACTTCAAAAACGGAAGCGAAATCAATGGCCCCCTTCCCGGGGACCAGGTGGTGATGCACCCGGCTGGCCGCAATGTCCTCCAGGTGAACGTGGCCGACCCATTCGAAGAGGGTGGCGAAGGCGTCGGCAGGGTCTTCGCCGGCGCAGTAGAAGTGCCCGATATCGAAATTGATCCCAACGGCAGGGGACTTGATGCCACGGATGAAATCCAGGAACTGGGCACTGGTCTCGATCATGAGGTCCGGTTCCGGTTCCACCAGAAGCTTGACCCCGAGGTCTTCGGCAGAGGGGATCACCTGGTCCAGGCCCTCGTAAAAAAGGGCCATGGCCTTTCCAGGCGCCATGCCGTTCAGGGGGCCTCCCGGTGGAATCGAGATGCTCCCGCAGCCGAGAGACCTTGCCACCTGGAGGCTCTCCAGGGTATGGCGCACCCGGATCCGCCGACGCTCCGGATCCGGCTCGATCCATGAGGGAAGATAGGTATCGCCGACTGCAAAAAGAGTGAAGCTGTTGATATTGGTCACCTTCATGCCATGGCGCGTCAGGACCGATCTGAGATGGGCCAGATTCTCCTCCCCGAAATCCGGAGGGTAGAGATGGGGGCGATCTCCCATGATTTCGACCCCGGTGAACCCCAAAGCCGCGATGCGGTCGATAGCTTCAGTCAAAGGGCAATTCACAAACGCATTGGTGCTGTATCCAAATATCACCGTTTTTTCTCCTCTGTCACACCGCCGGCCTCCCGGCACAACCGCGCCAGACGCTCCAGCGCCCAGACCTGCTCCTGGAAGGTCACGGGCGGGTTCTCGCCCACCGGCACCTTGAAGTAAAGGCCCAACTCCGGCATCGGCCCGGAGCGGCCCATGGCCTTCAGCAGCGTCACCCACCTGGCCAGGTCGATAACCATGGGTGCCGCCAGGATGGAATCGCGTCCCTGAAGGTTCAACCGAAGACTCATGGGGAGTCCGAAAAGCCCCCTGAAATCGATGACATCCCAGGCCTCCTTGGCATCCCCCCGGGGGGGGTAGTAATCGATTCGGACCTGGTGCGTGGAACGATTGTAGCGCTCCCCTACCCGGTAGCCGAGAAGATCATCCAGGAGGTTCGTCTTATTGGCCACCTTTCCGGCGGCCCGTTCCGGGTCCATGAGATTCGCCCCATCGGCGTTCCCGAGGATGTTGACGCTGTACCAGCCGTCCACCGCCAGGCCCCGGGCCCTGAAGGCGGAGGCCAGTACCACCTTGAAGTAGGTCTGGCCGGTCTTACCGTCCCGTCCTGCCATGGGAACCCCCTGGCCGAGGGCCTCTGAGACCATCACGGGCAGGGCCAGCAGATTCGGAGTGAAATTTACCACCGGAATGCCGGATCGAATGGCCGCCAAGGCATAGGCCAGATCCGGAAACGTGCCGGGATCCATCTGCGCATAGAGCTGGGCCGGGGTCTCGGGAAACTGATCCGGCTGCGGGCCTGCGGGAAGGAGGTTCACGAACACCGGCCGAGCGCCGGGATGCGTCTCTTGCATCCGACGGATATCCGCCATCAGGTGTGTCACCTGCTCCTGGAAGGGCATCCGCCGGTCGGGGGGACGTTCTATGGGAATCCGGTCCAGGACCTGAGAGAGGGACTGCCACAGCTCCGGCGGCAGAACCCCATGAGCCTTAATGGCTTCGGACATCGGCTCTGAGCGCGGGTCCCAGCCCGAAACCCGGATGTCGGGGCAGGGCCCCAGATCGAAGTCGCCGCAGGTAGTCAGACTGGGCAGGACCTCCCCCGGCGCTTCCGAGAGCATGTGGGCGGCCGCGGCCACCGTGGAGCCGATGGCTCCCTTGGCGCCGGCCACAAGCAAGAGCAATGGATCATCGGCGATACAGGCGGATGGTTGCATCAAACTCCCTTCATTGCACCCATAGGTGTCCAAAATTGAAAAATATAGAAAACTCCCTATTTCCTGTCAAGCAAAGCAGCGGCCCCGAAAAAATGGGTTTGAAAATCTGCCCGCGGCCGACTATGAATGGGACCGAATAAAATTGAGCCATAGGGCACCGGAAAGGAAACTCGTTTGAAAACATACACCAATCGCCTGTTATACTGCTTTTTTTATCTTCTCTTCGCCGTCGACACCTGGCGCATCCTGATCGGGGTGGCCCTGGCGGTCATTTTCGGACCGATGCTCACCGCCGAGCGGCATCTGCCCCTGCCCGCCCAGGTGGTCACATGGGCCATGATACTGGGCATCGGCTACGCGGCCGGCCACCTTCCGGCCAGGTTCATCAGCCGGGGCCTCCGAAAGCTTTTTACCGACATCAATGGCTGATCCCTCAGCCGGCAGCATGCCGATCCCGCATGCGGACATTGACGGCCAGCTTTTCAAGGGACATCCTGACCACGCTGGCAGACACCCCTTCCCTGCCGAAATCATCCTTGAAATAAGCCCACACGTCCCCTTTCCTGCTCATGCCGCCAAGGGGAAGGATCGTCGCGAGCACGCGTTCGAAAAGCAGGGGGTGAAGTCCCATGAGCGCCGTGCGGTTCTCGCCGTACCACTCCCACATCATGCCGGTCGCTTCCGGATTCGTGGCAAAGGTGGTGATGGGAATGTGCTTGTTCCGCGAGGGCACCTGGGATAGGGCATAGGAGAGGGCCTTCCGGATGACAGCCTCCCCCCGAAGCCACCCGAGGGCGCTCAGCAGGTTCATCCGCTCGTGTTCGTTGCCTGAGGCCGCGATTCGTTCCATCAGCCAGGGGCATGCGGTTTGGGACTCCAGCATGGCCCCGACCTGGGCCGCGCCCTTCATGATATCCGGGTGAACGGTGTCACCGGCGGTGAGCCGGTGAAATTGCTCCAGGGCGAAGGATGCGGCCTTCTCCGCGCCGAAGTATGCCGCAAGGGGCAGGACATGGGCCCGAAGGACGGCCGCGGCATGCGTCTCCCCATCGGCGGGGGCATAGCCGATCCGTGAGAGGACATCATCGAAAAAGATCCGGGCCGCCTCCCGGACCGTCTCGGCGGCAGGGCCCGCCAGCACCAGGCTGGCCAGATGGAAATGATCCGAAATGGCCATGAGGGGGAGGAAGGCATCCTCCCGGGCATAGAACCGCAGAAACGCCAGGTAATCTCCCATGGCGGCATCCCCTCTTCGCACCAGGGCGAAAAGATCGTCCACCAGACCCCAGCGGTCGAACGCATCGAGGCGTCCGTCCAGAATGAAGGGGCCAAGGCATGTCAGATCCGCCGCGTCCACATACCGCACCCTGTAGAACCCCGTCTGGCCGGCGTTGACCTTGAACGCAGCGGCCTTCGCCCCCAGATCGAGCCGCATCTCCCGGCCCTCCATGAGACTTTCCTGGCAGCGCTCCTCCCCGCCCTCCCCCAGCACCCTGAGGGACACGGGGATGAGCCACTGGGCGGGGCCGGGTTCAGCGCCGTCCCGAAGGGCTTCGGGCAGCCGGGGCAGATAGGTGAACCGTTGCTGGGTCAGGACCAGCTCGGGGCCGTCCCTGCGAGCCTCCACCAGGGGAAAGCCGGGTTGCTCGATCCAACTCTTCATCAGGGCGGAAACGGGCTTGCCGGCGGCCTTTTCCAGCGCATCCCACAGATCCGAGCTGGCTGCGCACCCATAGGCATGGTCGCTCAAATACTGGGTAAGCCCTTGCCGGTAGCCCGCCTCGCCGAGGTATCCCTTGATCTGCCGCAAGACGCTCCCGCCCTTATTGTAAATGATGGGGGCCGTGGCCGTGTTGATCACCACATGATCACCGCCAGGGATCTCGATGGGGAAGGTCTCGAACAGGCCGTCCCGGGCCAAGGCCGAGGCGCTTTGGGAGTGGACGAACAACTCCCAGGTGTCCCACTCCGGATAGAAATGGTCCACCACGGCATAGCTGGTGAAGGTGGCGAAGCTCTCGTTCAGCCAGAGGTATTTCCAGTCCGAGGGGCTGGCCAGGTTTCCAAACCACTGGTGGACGATTTCGTGGGCAACGACTTCGCAAATCCGCGCCATCCCGGCCTTGGAGGTGGTGTTAGGGTGATAGAGCAGGAGGTTCTCCCGAAAGGTGATGGCTCCCCAGTTCTCCATGGCCCCAAAGGCGAAATCAGGAACGGCAATCAGGTCCATCTTGCTTAAAGGATAGGGAATCTTGAAGTACTCCTCGCAGAAGACAAGGGATTTGCGACCGAATTCCAGACCGAAGGCCGCCTCCGGAATCTGTCCGGGGGTGGCAAGAGCCCGGACCCGGCGGTCCGTCTCATCCACAAGAAGGTCGAAATGTCCCACCCCCAGAAACAGCAGGTAGGTGGACATCCTGGGGGTCTTCCGGAACCGGACGCGTTTTTTCCCGTTGGGCTCGCGGGTCTCCTCCAGGATCTCCTGGTTGGAAATGGCGCAAAGATGCCGGTCCACCAGGAGGGTGATCTCGAAAACGGCCTTATGCTCCGGTGCATCGAAACAGGGGAAGACCTGGCGGGCATGGCTCTCCTGGAACTGGGTCACCGCCATGAATTCCGGCTGGCCGTCCACGGTGCAGCCGCTTCGATACCAGCCCCCCAGCTTGTCATTGATGATCCCCTCGAAATCGACCTGGACCGTCATCCGGCCCCGCCGCTGCCCGGACAAGTGCACCCGCAGGGTCTCCTTCTGGGGATCCAGGTCAAAGGCGCAGTCCACCAAATCGTCCCCCTCGCGCAGGCGACAGCGCCAAACGGCCAGGTCCAACACGTTCAAAACGATTTCCTTAACGTCCGTATCCGCCTCGATATCGATTTCCACCTGACCGGCAAATCGGAACGCCGCCAGATCCGGGGTCAGTTCAATTCTGTAGTTGATGGGCCTTGGTTGCGACATGGTTCCTCCCTAATCCGGCAGTTCGGTCTCTGATCATGGTTTCACCCAACATTGTGCTTGTCCTGGTTCTTATCGTTATCGTTATCGTTATCGTTATCGTTGTCGTTGTCGTTGTCGTTGTCGTAATCGTAATCGTAATCGTTGTCGCAGTCAGCGTCGCAACCCCAATCATAATTACGTACCCATAAACGAACACGCGCGCATGAAAATCAACGGTCCTTTAAAATTAATTCCGCCATCGCCGGTCCGCCTCGGCAAACCAGCGTTTATATTGGTCGATTCGCTCCCCGAAAAAAAGACTCGGCGGCAGGGAGGCCATCCGCCTGTGCCGGACGTCCCACCGATCCCGCCATCCACGACAGTAGACCCATCTGACCATGGAGAGCACCATCGCCGCATCCGCTTCGTCCCAGGCGGGAACCGTCTCGGCAACCGCCCCGGATACAATCCCAAGCCGCCGTCGAAGGCGCTCGGCGGCGTGCCCGAAGGCGCTGTCCCAAGCACGCCGGTCCTCATCGTGCAGAAGGGGGCGGAAAAAAGATAGAAGCCTCCCCATGTCCTGGATCGCCGCCAGGGTATCGCGCAGGTATTCACACGCACCGGCATGGTAAAACCTTTCCACCTTCCGGATCCAGAACCCGATGGCCCCGTTCATGCAGGACAAAAAAAGGGCTTCTGTCGTTTCCCCGACACAGAGTCCCCCCGGCGATGCGGCCTTGCGCCCAGAGGAAAGTCCCAGTAACCGGTAGCCCCGTTCCGCCTTGCTCATGTCCCAGGGAAAGAGGGCCAACCCTGCCGCGGCCGCAAGGGCGAAATCAAACAGGGCTTCCGGCTCTCCCTGCTTGAGTTCCAGCTCAACTTCGCAGATCTCCTCCACCTTCTCCGGGTGGATCCCCTGGGTCGAGATATGGCCGCGGTCCCAGGCCGCCTCGATCAGAACCGACGCCCGCTCCGCTTCCAAAGCGCCGGCAGGCAGGGCAATGCGGCGGATGTCTCGCTGGAAATCCGTTCTGAAAACCGCCCTCAGCCGCTTGGCCGGCTCCTTGAGACCGGGAGGCCAGAGGGCCCCGTCCACCAAGTCCGGTCGCAGTTCCGGGCCTGCCAGGGCCCACTGCCACTCCCCCCTGCGAGACAGGCCGCCCTGGGAGGTACCAGCTGTCTTCAGGGTCTGCTCCCAGCGGTCTCCCGACCGGCGAACCCGCAGGGCCATCCCCTTGTCCCGAAGTTCGAAATTGGGTGTGTCATAATAGATGCTCGAGAGCTGTAGAGCTTCGCCCTCCCCCTGGGCATAGCGCGCGATCAACGCATGGCCCAGGAAACGCTCTGCCGCTTGCGCCTCCCGCGCCATCAGTTTGAGTTCAACTTCACGTCCCATACACTCGCCCGCTGCTCCCCGAAAAGGTTTCTCTTATTTATGTCTGACCTTGATCATCGTTTCACCGAGCTGCCCAAATGGATGAAACGATGATCAAGGCCGATCTTCGGGACCCGGCAGGGCCAGTCCCAAGGCCTTTATTTTTCGGAAAAGGGTGCTCTTGTGGATGCCGAGATCCCTGGCCGCAGCCAGACGGTTGTACCGGTTTCGCTTCAAGGCCGCAAGGATGACCTGGGCCTCGGTAATCTTTACGGCGGCGGCCATGTCGGCCCCCTGCTCGATCTGGGGCGCACGGGCCAGAAAATCGGCGGGCAGATGGGCGGGTTCGATGCGGCCCTGTCCGCAAAGAACAAAGGCATGTTCAATGAGGTTCTCCAGTTCTCGCACGTTTCCCGGATAGTTATGGGCCATCAGGAAACTCATGACCTCGGGGCTGGAACCCGTTACGGCCTTGCCCTGCAAGCGGTTTTGCCGCGCAATGAAGTGCTCCACCAGCAGGGGAATATCCTCCTTGCGCCGCCGCAGAGGGGGCACCTCCAGCTTCACCACGTGGATTCGGTAAAAAAGATCCTGACGAAAGGCGCCCTCCTGAACCAGGTCCGCCAGATCCCGGTTGCTGGCGGCAATGACTCGCACGTCCACCCTCACCGGCGCTGTGGCGCCCAGAGGTTCGAAGGTTCGGGTCTGCAGGACGCGCAGGAGGCGTACCTGCATGGCGGCACTGATATCGCCGATCTCATCCAGGAAGAGGGTCCCGCCGTCGGCCAGGGAAAACCGGCCGGGTTTATCCTTGGCGGCGCCGGTAAAGGCACCGGACTTGTACCCGAACAGCTCGGACTCCAGCAGCGTATCGGGCAGTGCGCCGCAGTTGATCGCCACGAAGGGCCTGTTGGCCCGGGGGCTCATGTGGTGCAGGGCCTGGGCCAGGAGCTCCTTGCCCGTTCCGGTTTCCCCCTGGATCAGTACCGAGCTGGTGCTTTCGGCCACCTGGGGCAGAATATCGAAGATTCGGCGCATCTCGGAACTTCGACTGATCAGATCCCCCATCTGGAAACGGCCCTTGAGCTCCTTTCGCAGCTCCTCCACGAGGCTCAAATCCCGGAATGTCTCTACCCCCCCGACGATCCGGCCCGCAGTGTCACGCAACAGTGCGGTGGAGACACTGATGGGGATGCGCCGGCCCTTGGCATCGATAATGAAAGCCGTACGGTTGACGATGGGACGGCCGCTTCTCATGGTATCCCCCAGGGCGCAGTCCGTTTCACACATGCTGGCCCGAAAGACTTCCGAGCAAGCTCGCCCCACTGCGACCTCCCGGCTGATGCCGGTAATCTCCTCAGCGGCTCGGTTGAAGGAGGTAATGCGCCAGTCGGTATCCACGGTAAAAACGCCGTCAGAAATGCTTTCCAGAATGATGGAGGTCGACTCCCCGCTTAGTGCCGGCCGATTGCGCGTTTTTTTCCTGTTGCCCATTGCCAGATTCCCATCGGTATGCCCGGTATGCCCCCCAGAAAAGGGATCATGGGGCCCATTTTCTTGCCCTCTCGTAGGTGTCCCCGCAGATTTCGCGAATCCTTAAGCGCTCCTGGTGGGAGAACAGCCGGGCCCTGTATATGCTCTCCAGCCGAATCGGATGATGGACGATGTCCTCCTGGGGAAGCCCAAGAAAGGTGTAAATGCGGGGAAAAACGGTGAACCTGGAGCGGAACATCTCCTCGAAGTCGACAACCATCACATCTTCTTTTATTTTATCAATCAATTCAAATAGTTGAGATGTCTTTCCCACATAGGCGAGACAGGCCTTATCGAGGCGTGAAATCCCGCGTCTGCCCAGAATGCGCCGACGTCCCGGCCGGCTGACCGGGAGCCGGTTGGCGCCGCAGGCCTGATACAGCTCGTTCAGGGCAAAATCGGTGCGAAAAATCCCGTTGCCCCAGTGGTGGCACATGGCATGGACAGCGGATTCCGGATCCCGGATAACGAAAATCAGCTTGAACCGGCCGGCATGCTCGAAATACTCCCTGTAGCATTCGTTGAGATAGGTGGTCTGAAAGCAAAAGCGGCCGGAGCGATCCGTCACCTCCGCCCTGCCGCTGAGGATCAGGGCGCCCTCCAGCTCGCTGTCACCACCGCGCCGGTAGTCCGAGAGGCTCTTTGCGGACATAATGGTGCGGCTCAACAGGGTCGATCCCGAGCCCTGGCATCCGGTGACAAGGATCGGATCCCTGAAATCGGACAGAGAAACCAGCAGTTTTTCCTGCATTTTCCGAACCTTCTTGGTGAACTCCCGCCAGGTGGTAATTCTGCCCATGATCCACTCTTTCTAATGCCTGGTACCTATTGCCCCATCATGAACGCGAATTTCATGAGGCTCATGGAGCCTGTTCCTTAGGGGGCCTCAACCGTTTTGTCAACCGTTTCCCGGTCAGGGCGGCAGTTCTCGGTTGAACGGCCTTTGATTCTTGCCACGGCGCAGGTGAGGTGTCGCGGGGCACCTCACCGGATTTTTCACCGAGAATTGCTGAGGTCGGAACGGCAATACCGTGAGCTGTCGTATCTATTTGGAATTCCATGTGGTCCGGGTCAGGATCGGGCGAACTTCCGTGCGAGGTCGTTGTCGATGACGTACATGCATACCGCCTTGGCGCCCTGCTGGGCATAGCCGTGTTTCTCCATGAGATTGGTCATGAGGAAGATGACGTCATCCCGGATCCGCCTGTCATAGGTCTTGAAGTCATCGGTGTCGTAATCGGCGATGGCACGCCGGAAGTACTCGTTGTCCAGGAAGGGATCCAGTACCTTCTCCTTCAGATTGTATATGTACCGCTCGTGCAGGTCCTCGTAAAGCCAGGCCTCCTGTACCCTCTTGCCTTCAATGAGAATCTCCTGGGGCAGGGTCCGGGTGCTGTACAGCCGCTGGGTCTCCTTCCGGAATTCGAACCGGCTCTGGGCGGAACTTCGCGCCCCCAGGAGCCGTCGCTCGATGCTGGAGAAAAACTCCTCGGTGATGTTCAGTCGTTCCTTCGTGAACTGGCAGGTGACGGTGGTCCCGGTCTCGAAATTGACGGCAAAGAGGTAATTCTGGATATCTCTGGAGATCTGTTCCTCGTTGTAAAAATAGAGGGATTCTTTCACCTCCTGGAGAACGGTGTAGTTGTACATCTGCTGCACGGAGTCGAGAAATCCCTTGGGGATCGGAAGGTGCAGCTTTTCCATCTGCGTGCTGAAATACTTGCACAGGGTATCCATATTGATCAGGCGGTCCACCTTGGCGTAGCTCGAATAGAAATCATTGAACATCTTGATGGAATCCCGGCCCGAAATGCCACTGTCCCCCTCGGACTCGGACTCGGCGATGATGTTGCGCCGCCGCTTGGCCGTCAGCCGCTTACGGTCCTCCTCGCTGAGCCAGGAGGGGATGTAGCCGGTGTAAATCTCCATCTTGAGCAGCTGAAGGTTTTCGTCACAGTAATTCTGGTACTTCGTTGGATCCCCGATCCACTCCAGCAGGGCCTCGGACTTCAGGTTCAGCCGGGTGGAAATGATGACCCGCGCGAAATTGTGAAGCACCCTCGGCAGAAAGCTCTGGTCGATGTGTTTTCCGAAGATATTGCGGTAAATCTCCACCTCCGTATTCAGGTCCATGACGTAGGGGATGGTCACGTACTCGATCCTGTCCGAGAAGGAGGGCAGATCCTTGATATTGGCCTTGTCCTCGGGGTTCATCAGGGCGATGAAGAGCGAGTTGACGTTCTCCTCGATATCTTCCACCTTATGGACCCCCTCGCTGATCACATTGTGCAGCTGGAGAAGCCGTTCGGTGTTGTTGGACTTGATGTCCATCAGCACATAGATGCCGTTATTGGTCTTGGCATAACGCGAAAAAATATACTGAACCAGGTTGCTGTCCTTCAGGATATCGTTGATTTGGGACTGGATCATGGGATTGGTCAGGGTGGTCCGCTTGAGCGGCTTGTCACCCGGGTTGAATACGCTGATCCCCTCACCGAGACGCCGGTTGAATTGATAGGGTCTTGCGTAAACCCGTTGAAAGACAAGCTGTGGGCTTTTCAGCCGGGTCAACAGGGCCTGGTACAGGGAGCTGCAGATGGTGCAGGGACTGTCCTTGAAGACCCATTCATACTCCTTTTCGGTGAAAAGTTTCCACTTAAACTCGTCGTTCTTGAAAAGCTCGTCAAAGAAGGGCCGGCGGATGGCCTTGGGGATCATGAGCAGTGGATTGTCGTGGCTGGCGCAGGAGATTTCGACAAAGTCTTTGCCGGTGTAGGCCTGGGAAGCCTGCCAGCGGGGTTGATCGGTCACCTGTGTGGGTTTGATGGCATCGCTGAGTTCGGGAGCGATTTCCCGCAAACCACCGTGGAGCTGACGATCCATGCGCCACACGGTCTCATAGCGCAGGCCTGCCTGGGTGTTAGCGTACTCCTCGAACTTCATCAGAAGGTTGTTTAAAAAGGTGCTTTTCCCGCAGCCATGCGGGCCCTCGAAGATGTAGAGTTTGTTCTGCTGGGCTCCCCGGCGCATGGCCTCCACGTGCTTGATGAACCGGTTGGCGAATAGCCGGTCCGCGAAAAACGGCCGGTCTGAGCCATCCACGAAGAGATGGTTGCAGTTGTATCGCACGTAATGGATGGATTCGGGATCGTCCGGGTACTCATCGCCCTCTTCTTCCACGTAGTTGCGGACCATGTCGTGAAAGGTCTGGAACACGTTGCGGATCATCACGATCGGGTCGCTGACGGCCATCTTCAGGAATTGGTCAAAGGAGACCAGGGACCTCTGATCGAACTCCCGCAACGCGCCGTTGAGGATGTTCATTGCATTTTTCATATTATCCATGGGCAGAGGCTACTCCTGTCTCGTCAACGCCTATAGCACTTTCCTTGTAAGCTTCCGGTCCTCCATGGTGTAAACCACCCGCTGCCACTGAATCTCTTTGGGTTGGCTCTCCCTTGGCGGGGTTCCAACCCTCGGAAGGCCGCCGATGGGGGTCGCCGGAGGTCCCGAATCGCTGGCGGCGGCCACGACATCGCTGGTTTCCAACTGGACCGGCCCTCCCCACAGGTATTCGATCCCCAGCATGGTATTGGCGATATACTCGTTGACCAGGGGCTTTCCCTCGAAGTGGTGATGCAGGTAGAGGGTGCGCCCCTGGGTCTTTTCCGGATCGACGGTGATATGCGGTGGGTGGTAGAGACCGTTCAGCAGCATTTGGCGGTAATCCTCGGCTTTCCGGCTCTTGACGAAGTACTCCCATACCATTTTCTGCTGGTTGAGCCGCCGGTCCGCCACGAAGAGCTTGTAGTCCGTAACGAAATCCTGGTCCACGAAGCTATTGATGAACGTGAAATCGCACAGATTTTCCCGAACGGCAAAGATGAAATCGAGCCCTCCGCCCGTGTCGGCGTCATATCGATCCCGGAGGCGGGCGTCCCGCAGCCTCTGGAATGCAAAGGTGTATTTCCCCTTCCCGGACGCCTTCTCGATATAGCTGAAGAGCCGCATGCCCAGCGCATAGGGGTTTAACCCCACCCGGGGCATGGCGGTGACGGCTGCGTGCACCCGGGCGAAGTCCACCTCGTGGCCCTTGATGCGGTCGTCCTGAAGGAAGAGCTTCTCGTGCCAGTAACTGGCCCATCCCTCGTTCATGATCTTGGTGCGGATCTGGGGCTGAAAGAAGAGGGACGTGTTTCGGACCACCTGGAGCACCTGCTTCATCCAGCGGTTCTCCCCGCTGTTGAGGAAGCTCGAATGGGTGTCGATGAACTGCATGAGATCCAGCGGAGCGCTCTTCCCACGCTGCAGGCTTTTTTTGAAAAGCTCATCGAATTCCGGGTAAGTCTTACGGACCTCGGTGAAGAACGACTCCTCGCCCGCGGGGCCGTTGGCTTCGATAAGTTCGTTGTACCGGCTGATCTCCTTGATATATTGGGTGACCGTCAGCTTCTTGATGCTCTGGAGAAAAACGTCGAAATAAAAATCCAGAAGCTGCTCCTCCCGGGTGGGCCGGTGATGGTTACGGCGGGAAAGCTCGCCGTAATAGCCCACCAGGTTGTCCATGCCCCTTGCGAATTCGATGATATAATCCATCCACCGGCCCTTGTCCGCCCGCAGCCGGGCGATGAGCCGCTTGTCCGAGAGGGCCTGGCCCGTAAAGTCGTAATCCCAGGTGTGCCTGAAATAGAGGTTGTTTTGGAAAAAATCGATGTGCCCCAGCACGTGATAGAAGATCATCACGTTCAGCCAGTCCGGGTTGTTGTCGTTATAGAAGGAGATGGCGGGCCTTGTATTGATAACCGTCTCATAGGGATTGCCGGGGTAAAGCTCGTACTTTCCTTTCTCCTTCAACACCTCCACGTCATGGACCCAGTAATCGTAGAGGGTGGGAATCATCACCTTGGGGGAAAGCTCCAGCAGATCCCGGTTGGTCACGATATACTCCAGGCTTTCGTCCTCGAAGCGCAGCCCGGCCTCCCGGGCCCGCGCCTTGCACCCCTCCATGATCTCTTTGCTGTGCTGGTCGATCAGTTCCATTCGACCCTCTACCGAATATTAGGTTATGGTCTGCTCGCTACCGACCCCGCCTCCACCCGCACCCATTGCCCTTCGTCTTCACCGTTCACAGTTCACGGTCCTCAAGAGATCAGATTCTTGATTCCCTCGATAATCCGCGATTCACCGGCATCTTCCTTCATCACATCCAGCCGCAGCAAATCGCGTTTCTCCTCAAGGAGACCGGAGCGCTTCAGGTAGCGCTCCACCTCGCTGTTGCCGCCTTTGCCGTGAGAATGCTCTGCAACGGTCACCCCCACCCGGTTGGCGTAGACGAGCATCTTTTTGAGGGCCGGGATCGCCTCCTTGCCGTCCGTGTCCCAGTCGTCCCCGTCGGTCCCGTGGAAAACGTAGATATTGTAATCGGAGGCCAGGTTCCCCTGCTCCACGATCTCGTTGACCAGCTCGTAGGCGGTTGACACCTGGGTGCCGCCGGCCACCTTTGAGTTGTAGTAGGTATAGAAATCCTTTACCTCCTTTGCCTCTGTGTCATGGAGGATGAAGCGGGTTTCCACCTGGCGGGCGTACTGATAGAGCAGCCAGCTGTAAATCAGGACATGCTGGGTGACCACTAGCTCCGTGGCCTTTCCCATCATGGAGCCCGAATAGTCCCGGCAGAAAAACACCAGGGCCTGGGATTCGTAGTCCTTCTCCTTGGACAGGATGCGGTAGATCTTGTTGTTGGGCGGTATCAGAAACCGGGTGGGATCGATATCCGCCACGTCCGGCAGGTTGCCCAGGCTGATGTTGGTCTGGACGATCTTTCGCAGGGTGGCCTTTTTGTCAACCAATTGGCCCACCCCGGGATGCCTGTCCGTCAAATCATAGGTATAGCGGGTCAGGGAGCGCTTTTTCCCCTTCTCCTTCAGGTTCGGCAGCTCGAACTTTTCCGTGAGGATCTTGCCCAGGTCATAGGCGCTCGATTCGATCTCGTGCTGGCCGCCCTCGCCCTGGCCGGGGCCACCCTCGCCGGTTCCCTCGGCCTGCCGGACCGGCTGCTCGCCGATGACCTCACCCTCCTGGCCCTCCCCTGAACCGCCGGACGGGTTCTCCTCGGTGGGATTGAAGTTGGGGTCGTGAATGAATTTTTCTTCCACCGTGGTGGGCACCACCACGATCTTGTCCTTTCCCCCCT
>CAYOXD010000021.1:0-30401 GCA_964407825.1 uncultured Desulfobacterales bacterium
GGACATTGATGCCCAACATCTAAACATTCTGCGGACGAGCCGCAGATGTTCTCGTCACCATATAGCTTTCTGATATCTGATATAAAATATTCTATCAAAATCCGGAGATAGATAGTATCAAAGATTTTTCATGCCTCAGCTGAATGTGCTATTGCCCGACAGGATGGTAAGGCGAGTTCACCAACATGGTGGGAGAGTCACTTGGTTATTTTCTAATCATTAGCAAGGTCGGCCTGGTCGGCCCTGGACGGCGGGCGTGGTCGGGTCGCGGTCCCGCGTCACGAACTGGCGTTGGTGAATGGCATCCGTAGGCGAGCATCCCGCCGCAATGGATTCTGAAAAAGTTGTACAGGAGTTGTACAAACTCCGTTCAAACAAAAAGCCCTCAAAGCTGATTCGCTCTGAGGGCTTGATCTTTCTGGCGCGCCCGGCAGGATTCGAACCTGCGACCTACGGATTCGTAGTCCGGCACTCTATCCAGCTGAGCTACGGGCGCATGGGAAAATTAACGATTGAATTGTGGACCGTTCATAAGCTATACAGGCGCGGTTGTCAACGCTTTTTGAGAGGGGAGGCGGTGGACTCCAGAAGAGAGCTGCAAACCGACGTCGCTGCAAGCAATCCGACCCGGGACCGCTGAGAGGCGACGCATATGAATGCCGATCACATGGAAATGATGGCACTGGCCATCCGCGAGGCACAAAAGGCTGGACAAAAATCGGAAGTTCCGGTAGGGGCTGTTCTGGTCGGGGCCGACGGCCGGGTTCTGGCACGAACCCATAATCTGACCCTGACCCTGGGGGATGTCACCGCGCATGCCGAGATCCTGGCACTTCGGGAAGCCGCCCGAATCGTCAATAACTATCGGTTGTTGAACACTACGCTCTATGTTACGGTGGAACCCTGTCTCATGTGCATGGGGGCCATCGTACACGCTCGGGTGGCGCAGGTGGTCTTCGGCGCAAAGGATCCCAAATGGGGTGCCGCGGGCTCCCTTTACGACTTTCCCCGGGATGCGCGGCTGAACCATCAACCTGAAGTAGTCAGTGGTATAAGAGAAACCGAATGCCGGGCGCTGATGCAGGCCTTCTTCCGGGCCCGGCGGTAGCATAAAGGAGTATTTCCTTGGCAAACGCGATTATAGTAGGAACCCAGTGGGGCGATGAGGGCAAGGGCAAAATTGTCGATCTTCTCTCGGCGCACGCCGATGTGGTGGCCCGTTTCCAGGGGGGCAACAATGCCGGACACACCATGGTGGTAAAGGGCGAGCAGATTATCAGCCACCTGGTTCCCTCGGGCATTCTTCAGGGGAAAACGTGCCTTATCGGAAACGGGGTGGTGGTGGATCCGGAGGTGCTCCTTGGCGAGATCGACTATCTGACCCAAAAGGGCATCGACGTCTCCCCCCAAAGGCTTCTCGTGAGTGACCGGGCCCATTTGATCATGCCCTATCACAAGGCCGTCGACAATGCCCGGGAGCTGATGAAGGGCAAGGACAAAATCGGCACGACGGGACGGGGCATCGGTCCGGCCTATGAAGACAAGGCCACCCGGATCGGGATTCGCTGCGCGGACCTGCTCGAACCGGACCTGCTGCCGGCCAGGATCGAGGCGGTCCTCAAGGAGAAGAATTTTTTCCTGGAAAAATATCTCAACGCACCGACGCTTCCAGCGGATCCCATCATCGCGCAGTACCTCGAATTTGCCAAGAGGCTGGCACCGTACATTACCAATGTCTCGGTGGTTCTTAGCGAGGCCATCAAGTCCGGCAGGCAGGTGATGTTCGAAGGGGCCCAGGGGACCCACCTGGATATCGACCATGGCACCTATCCCTTTGTCACCTCATCGTGCACCGTGTCCGGCAACGCCTGCTGCGGCGCAGGTATCGGCCCCGTACGGATTTCCCACGTCATCGGCATCGTCAAGGCCTATACGACCCGCGTGGGGGCAGGTCCCTTCCCCACCGAACTCAATGATGCAACCGGAGAGTATATCCAAAAGATCGGGGCCGAATTCGGCGCCACCACGGGACGGCGCCGCCGGTGCGGATGGCTGGATGTCGTGCTGCTGGAAAACGCCGCCCGGCTAAACGGCCTGACCGGTCTTGCCATCACCAAGCTGGATGTGCTGACCGGCCTGGATTCTCTCAATATCTGTACCGGATATGAGCACCAGGGCACCGCCCTGAGGCATTTCCCCACCAGCCTCCGGGTACTTGGGGAATGCAAGCCGGTATACGAAACACTGCCCGGCTGGTCCCAGGACATCTCGGGGATTCGCAGGTATGAAGACCTGCCGGAAGCCGCGCGGGGGTATTTGAAACGCATCGAGAAACTGACGCAAACGCCCGTGGACCTCATCTCCGTCGGCCCGGACCGGGAGCAGACCATCGTACTCAAGCACCCGTTCCGCTAAGGCCTTGCTTTTTTGTTGACAACACAATTCGTCTGGCATATGAAAGCCTCCACGTCGGGACGTGGCTCAGTCTGGTAGAGCACAGCGTTCGGGACGCTGGGGTCGCAGGTTCAAATCCTGCCGTCCCGACCATATTTCCCGTATCAACGCCGAAAGCCCTCAGCACAGGAATTGCTGAAAGGGCTTTTCGCTTTTCAGGCGCGCTCCAAAGACCGGGGCGCTTCCATCCAGCAGCCAATTTGTTTGACAGTTCCACGATGGTTCGGGTATATATCATTTTTGACAAGAGTTTCGGGTTTCATAGTATGGCTTGGGCCGGAATGGAGGAAAAAACTTTATTGTCATACCGCAACGACCGATAAGCAACCCAATGGCACCAGCTCGGAATACCTTAGATGTTCCTGATGGGAATCGCGCAGCATAGGTGAGGAAAATCATCGTTCGAGGACCTGGCCACGGGATCTGGTAGGCTCCCGGGCACTTACAGAAAAGGAACGTGACTTGATGGAAGAAATGAGGAAATATAAGCGCATATATTTTTCTTCCGATGGGTATTTAACCGCACGCTTCTCGTTGACGGGAGACAGTGTTTATTTCGACGCCACGGTCCTGAACCTGAGCGCGGGCGGATTGGGGATGCTTCTCAGTAAGCTCGGGAATGCGCGTCCCCGGACCGGAGACCTGCTGGTAATGAATAGCATCGAACACAGCTCAGGCCGCCTTGCCTCCCTGGTGGGAACCCTGGCCAAGGTGATATGGGTGGCACACCTTGACGAGCTGCAGACCATCGGCTTTGGCTGCGAGTTTGTGAATCTTCCGCTGGCTGTCCGAGCAAATCTGCAAAGTTACATCTCCGACTGGGAAAAAGGGCACGGATGACCGGGGCCCTTCGGGCTCATCCGGTCAAGGACCTGATCAGTCCGTTCACGCCGGCCCGCTTTCCAATATCCTCCTGTAAAACCGGCACCAGTTCCTCCCCATGATGTTTTCAACGGCCGAGGGCGGGTACCCCCGTTGGCGCATCAGGGCCGAAAGGGCCTGGAACTTACCGGGATTCTCGATGCCCTCTGCCGAAACGTCGAATCCACCGAAATCACTGCCCAGAGCGACCAGGCGATCCCCGTAGCGCTGCACCAGCCAGTCGATCTGCTCAAAGACCTGAAAGAGCCCGGCACCAGGCGCCATGGCGAGCATCTCAGGGTTTACTGTGACGCCGATGATCCCGCCCCGACCTGCCAGCAAGGCCACCTGCTCATCGGACAGATTCCGCGGCAGTGGGCAAAACCGGCGAAGCCCGGTGTGGGACGAGATCAGGGGACCGTCAAACCCATCCACGAGCTGCGCGAAGCAGGGATCGGAAAGATGGGCCACATCGATCACCATGCCAAGCCGCGAAAGCTCGGAGACCACCGCCAGTCCCGCCCCGGTGAGGGGACCCGGATTTTTCACGGCGTTTCCCGAGCCGATGCGGTTTTCGCCGGCATGGGTCAACCCTACGGTGAGGATGCCCCGACGCCGCCATTGGGCAATGTTTCCGTCCACCAGGGCATCGGCGTTCTCCAGCAGAAGGAGCATCCCGGGCACGCCCCGGCCGCCATGGGCGAGCGCCAGATCATGGGCGTTTCCAACCGGCGAAAAGCCGTCTATAAGGTCCGTGTGAAGCCGCCAGAGGCTCTCCAGGTGGCCAGCCGCCCTCTCCCGGCCGTTGAATACATCCTGGCAGTAGATCGCCGAGACAAGCAGACGCACCCCGCCTGCCCGCAGTGCGGCCGGCGTCAGGGGGCCCTTCGTTACGGTGGAAAATCTGGCATCCGGAAAAAACCGCCCCATGTGGTAGAGCAGATCCACGTGACCGTCCGCCACGGCGAAGGGTTCGCGACATTTTCCCTCTTGAGGAAGTTTGGGCATTTAGACAATTCCCAGGTAAAGGAGCGGGAGGATCCGCGGGGATCCTCCCGCCTACACGATTTCCCGAGCATAGGCCTTAGGCGGGCCCGTGGCAGGATGGTGCATGACAAACGGGCGCGTGACACGCCGGGCTATGACATGCCGGCGCATGACAGGCCGGTGCATGACAAGACGGTGCGTGGCACGAGGGCGCGTGACAGCTCGCCCCGCTCGACACCTTTTTCTCCACTGTCCGAAGTTTCAGCATAGACTCACCTCCCTTCATCCAAAGTCCTGGTTCTACTCACCGCCGGCCCGGGGACCGGGTTGGCGGCTTGTTCCCAGCAAATCCATATGGGCCAACTCTTCGGCCGTCTGCCGGCAAACCGACAAGAAAGCCGGGAACGACATCGTCTCCCCGTAGCGGGGATGAAGCCTTCCGGCAATGGCCTCCAGGGACGCCCCGCCATCGCAGAGCGCCATAAAGTCCTTGCCGAAATCGTTGATTTCCATAATGTCCAATTCCGATTCCCGCTGACGGAACACCAGAAAAACCGGATCCTCACCGTAGCGACGCCTGTAGTGCCCGGCCTTCATATCCGATACGATTTGCGGTAGATTCCGGGTAAAACCGGCGACCACCACGCCCCGGGCGCGAACCGGCGCCCAGGCCCCGACGCCGCTGACATCCGCGGTGGCCGTGGCCCGGGGGCGATCCGGACCGGCGGCCTCGATGGCATGGGTTTCATAGGCGACCACCTCGGGCAGGTGCCTCCAGGCCGGCAGGGGGGCCGAGCCCATCCGGTTACGGGCGAATCCCTCAAAATGCCGGTAGCAGTCGGCAGGGGTCAGGTGAAGCCCCTCCCGGCCCTCCTTCCCGCGAACCCAGGCCAGCCATTCGAAAAAAAGCCCGGACACGGACTTATCCAGCGCCAGGGCAAGGAGCAGAAAGCCCTTGGGGTACAGATTGACCATCAGGGGGAAAAAGCGGGCCAGCCGGTCCAGATCCTCCAGGGCCATGGCCCGGCTGGGCAGATTGTAAAAGCTGCTGAAGATGGCCGGAGAGGCGTTGATCATCTCCTCGTCCCCGGGAAGCCGGGCGCCCCCATCGAACTCGATACCGAGGGAAAAATAGGTGTCCACCCGGCGCACCAGCACGGGCAGGTACCCCTCGTGGAGCCTTGTCCCCGGCAGCACCGTGGGCATCTGAATCAGGGGATTGCTGTTTCCCTGGACACCGGTTTTCAGCGCCAGGAGCAGCGTTTCGTCGATATCCCGCCGCTCCTCCTCCGGGAAACCCACCACGAAGCTGAGGGTGGGCACGATCCCCTGCTCGGTCGTCTCCCGGACCCGCTGGTAGAGGATTCCCTCATCGATCCGTTTGCCGATGAAGGCGAGGGTCCGCGCCGAGCCCGAATCGATTCCGTAGCACAGGGATTCACAGCCCGCCTCCCGCATGAGCGACAGGGTCCCGGAATCCACCGTATCGAGCCGGGAAATACAGTACCAGGGAAGGTGCTGGAGATCTGCCGAAAGGACCCCCCGGCAGAAGGACTCCACAAAGCCCCGGTTGGCGGTGAACTGGTCGTATGCCAGGAGGAAGCACTCGGCGCCATGGGTTTCGTGAAGACGCCTCATCTCGCGGATCAGACGCTCGACGCTGAAGGTTCGCGCTCGCCGCTGCCACAACACCGACTCGGAGCAATAAACGCACCGGTGGGGACAGCCCCGGCCCACCTCCAGGATGGCGATGCTCCGGGGCAGACCGCAGGCGTCCCGATAGGCCGAAAGGGGCGGGACCAGGTGGTAATCCGGAATGGGCAGGGAATCGAGATCCTCCAGGAGGGGCCGGTCCGCGTTTCGAACCACCCGGCCGTCCCGGCGCCAGGTCAACCCGCGGATCCCCTCCGCGTCACGGCCGTCCGCATAGGCCCCCGCCAGCTCGCAGAGCGTTCGCTCCCCCTCTCCCCGCACCACCGCGTCAATCCAGGGGAATGCCTCCAGGGTCGCCGTATCGGCAAAGGAGGCATTGTGCCCGCCGATGACCAGCTTCACCTCCGGACACAGCTTCTTGATCTCATGGGAAATCCGAATCACCGGCGGATAGGTGGTGCACTGGGCTGAAAAGGCGACCATGTCCGGACGATCGCGTAGCACCGCTTCGGCGCACCGGCGGTAGATACGGCGGTCCATGGGGATCCGGCCCAGCCGGAGATCGAGAACGAAGTCCTTTATCACCACCTCCCGGCCCTCGGCCTTCAGAACCGTTCCCAGTCCGATCAGTCCAAGGGGCGGCAGGTTGTACATGGATTCGAGAAAAAACGGTGGAAAAACAAGGGAAATTTTCATTGCGATCATCCGGCCCGCCATGTATAGACTTCAGGAGTTTCCGACACAACCGACGGCCTATATCCATGAGCACGTATCTCTTCTACGATATCGAAACCTCCGGTCTGAACAAGGCCTTTGATCAGGTGCTTCAATTTTCAGCCATCCGAACCGATGCGGATCTTCAGGAGGTGGACCAGACCGATCTCACCGTCCGCCTGCGGCCGGACACCATCGTCTCGCCCGGCGCCCTGATCACCCACCGGATCGGCGTTTCCCAGCTCCAGGAGGGGCTTTGCGAATACGAGGCCACCGGCCGGATCCATCGTCTCCTCAACCGGCCCGGGACCATCAGCCTGGGGTACAACACCATGGGCTTCGACGATGAGTTCCTGCGTTTCTCCTTCCACCGGAACCTCCTGCCCCCCTACACCCATCAGTACAGCAACGGGTGCGGGCGCATGGATCTGCTGCCCATCGCGATCATCTACCACCTCTACAAGCCGGAGGTCCTGGAATGGCCCCGGTTAAACGGCAGGACCACCCTGAAGCTCGAGCACCTCAACGCCGCCAACCGTCTGGCCACCGGCCGGGCCCACGAAGCGCTGGCCGACGTCATGGCCACCCTGGCCCTTGCCCGCAAATTTTCCAGGCATGAGGAAATGTGGCGCTACCTGGTCGGCTCCTTTCACAAGGCCACCGATGCGGATCGGCTCTCACGGCTGCCGCTGGCCCACCAGCGCCCCGGCTGCCGTCACGTGGCCGGTCTGCTGATCGCCAGCGAATTCGGAGCGGAGCTCCGATACCAGGCCCCGGCTCTCCTTCTGGGAACCTCCATCGCCTATCCGAACCAAAGCCTGTGGCTCCGTTTGGATCTCCCGGAACTTCAGAAGACGCGCCCGGACAACGTGCCCGACACGACCTGGGTGATCCGAAAACGCATGGGGGATCCCCCCCTTGTCCTCCCGCCCCACGCCCGGTACCTGGACCTGCTCGATGGCGACAGAAAGGCGCTGATGAGGGAAAATCTGAAATGGCTCATCGGCCATGACAGGGTATTGAGCGACATTGCAACCTATCATCAGCAATTCACATATCCAGAAATTCCGGACTTGGACCCGGACGCGGCGCTCTATCAGCTGGGGTTCATGTCACCTTCAGAGGCCCGGGTGTGCACCGAGTTTCACGAGGCGCCCCTGCCTGAGAAGGCGCGTCTCGTCTCGCAATTTCAGCGGGAGGAGATCCGGCAACTGGCCGCCCGCGTTCTGTTCAGAAACTATCCCGCCCATGCCCCGCCTCACTATCAGGCCAAATTTTCAGCCTATATGGATCGGGTGAACGCTCTCCGGGAAGAGGAGGTACTCCTGGATTTCAAAGGCGAGGGGCGAACGACTCCCCTGGCGGCGCTGCGGGAAAGCGAGCAGCTCTCCCGCAGTACCGACCTCGACGCCGAACAGCTTCGCCTCTTGGCGGAACTGTCCGGCTACCTGAGGCGAAACTTCGCTCTCGGTGAAAACGGGTAAACGTCCAGGACCCTCTCATTCGATGATTTCAAGGATGAAATTGGTTTTCATTTTTGCGGACACCCCCATGAGGATGGTCCGTATGGCCAGAGCCGTTTTCCCGCCTCGACCGATCACCTTGCCCACGTCCTCCTTGGCTACGTGCAGTTCGAATATGGTACTCTGGGTTCCCTTGACCTCATTGACTCTCACCTTGTCCGGGTAATCCACCAGTGCTTTTGCGATATCAGCTACGAGTTCTTTCATGTGCGACCTCTCCATTTCAATGTAAGATAAATGTGCCCGCTCCACCTTGCGCTCATGTCGCCATCACCTTGCCCGAATCGAGTTCGTTGGGTTTACAGAGCTTATCGCAATTCATCGGGGCAGGTCTTGCTCCCTCCGGATTACAGGAACGAAGCACCGATACCCTCTTTATTGAATTATCAGAAAAGAGAGTGTATACCAAGAATAAACTGATTAACCAAACGGGGGATTCATGACGGACAAGGGTAAAACAACGGTTGCAGAACTGGAAAATGAACTCAACGGATACAAGGAAAAAATCCTGCCGGTCAACAAAGGCCGGCTGCGGCTGGAGCGGGACCTGTACTTCCTGGGAACCACCCAGCGAGGCTATGAGGTGGAATACGACACCACCTACCAGGAGGGCTGTTCTCCGACGGAAACACTGCTGATGAGTCTGGCGGGCTGTCTTTCCATTGACATGGTAAGCATGCTGCGAAAGATGCGGTGCACCATCGATGACTATGAAATCGAATTCCAGGGCGAAAGGAAACCGGACCCACCCCAGTACTATACCAGCATGGATCTGCATATCCGTATCCGGGGGGAGGGAATCACCCCCAACAAACTCGATCGCGCCATTTCCCTCTCGCAAAACAAGTACTGCTCTGTACACCACTCGCTTCGGGACGATATCCGGGTGACGGTCACCTATGACATCGAATCATAGAGGGACGTCAGGGAAGTTCGTTTCGATTTAGAAAGTTAGTAATATGAGGTACTTGACATTCACCACCAACGCGCTGGTGGTGGGCTTCTTTTCCTATGGGGTCTTTCGCATGGGATGGCATCGTCAGGGCCTCCCCTACGCCTTTCTGGCGCTATGGATCACGGGCAACCTGGTGGTCTGGACCGTATTCAGGGCAAGGCGTCATCGCGGCGGTCTGAAGGGCGTCGAACGGAGAAGTTCTCTCAGGGTGATCTATTCACCGGCCACCCGTCCCAGGCTCCGGGTGGAGGGCCACACCTTCGCCGTGGCCGACCTCTCCCAGCACGGCCTGCGCCTGATCAACGACGGTATCCACATGACTCGACCGGTTCGGGGAACCCTCACCTTTTCGGATGGCCAGACGGTGGACATCAGCGGCACCGTTGGATGGCAAGAGGCGAACGAGACCAGTCTCCTTCTGGAAGAGCTGATCCCGCTGACCACCATCAGCAAGGAATTCCATCATCTGAGTCCTGTCACCCCCGACGATGATTAGCGGGCGCTACCGATGGGGTATAAACTCAGTTTCGCGATAGCAACCCGCTGAGCACCAGAATGACGGCCCCCGTCACCAGCAACAGGAGATACAGCGGTGCCGAGGCGAGATAATTCAGAAAATGGTTCAAATGAAACCAGGTGACCTTGCCGATCCAGTCCATATGAGACGGATCGACAAGATCATAAATGCACAGGTGATTATAGTCGCCGGGCTTGCCCATCAGCGATGAGATCATCTGGAATCCATACAATAGAATCCCACCCAGGCACATCAGGCCGCCGATAATCGACCATTTTGACATAGGGCCCCTCCCTTTTGCAGTGTCCTGCCATCGATCGCGCCGGTGATGTCAGCGCAACCTGGCGCCAGCGTCGAGGAAGGCCTTATTCGCTGCTGCCATCCTTGGGGTGGCACCCGACGCACCCGGTAGGACCGGTCTTGGCCAGCCCTTTGGTCAATTTCTTTTGTGACAGCTCAAGGGCCTTGTTTTTCACTTTGATTTGTTTATGGCAATCGATGCACAGCTGATGATAGGCCTTTTTATAATACTTCACCGCAACCTGACTGGCAGGAATCTTCCCATCCGCGTTTTTAGGCGTTGAAAGCTGGTCATGACACCCGGATGTGGTGCAGTTCTGGATCTCACCGGTACCTTTCCACGTGTGATGACAACGCTGGCAGCGATAACCGAAATGAGCGGAGTGGGGAAACGCGACCGATGAACGATGCTGCTCCGCCCCGGCCAGGGGCTTCAACTCCAGGGTATTCATCGGAATACACAATTGGTCCACTTCCTCGCAGAGCGCGACAGAAACGCAAAGAGCCATCGACACAACAACGCCAAGAATCGCCAAACCTATGCTACGCATCCTGTTCCTCCTAAAAAAACCTTTAAGTTATCGTTGGTTTCAAAGGGCATCCTATAGTATGTCTTTTGGAAACTTTCAATAATTAATTTTTTCTTGACCCATCCAGCAGGATGACATAGCTTAAAAAGCTTTTCACGCTGTGCGCGATTCGGCCTTGCCGTCATGCCCGGCGAAATGTCACACTTGAAACTTCCGGCGCTGCCGGATCGGGAGAGCAACATGGGAAAAACACACAAGATCGCCGTACTGGGCGGTGATGGAACAGGCCCTGAGGTGGTAGCCGAAGGAAAGAAGGTCCTTCAGGCGGCTGCGAGCAAATTTGATTTCAAACTGGATATGACGGATTTCGATTTCGGCGGTGACCGCTACCTGCGCACCGGAGAGGTGCTGCCGGCCTCGGCCATCGAGGACCTGAAACAGTTCGACGCCATCTACCTCGGCGCCATCGGACATCCGGATGTGAAGCCCGGCATCCTGGAAAAGGGGATTCTTCTCTATATTCGGTTCGAACTGGATCAGTACATCAATCTCAGGCCGGTGCGCCTCTACCCCGGTGTGGATACGCCCCTCAAGGGAAAGACCCCTGAGCACATCGATTATGTGGTGGTCCGTGAAAACTCGGGAGGAATCTACACCGGAACCGGCGGGATCTCCATGAAAGGAACGCCCCATGAGGTGGCGGTCCAGAGTATGGTCTACAACCGGTTCCAGGTGGAACGATGCCTCCGGTACGCATTTGATTACGCCCGGAAGCACGGGAAAAAGGCTCGCGGCAAGGGCGACGTCAACACCCTGGGGCTCGTGGGAAAGACCAACGTGCTCACCTATGTGTTCGACCTGTGGGAGAGGGCCTTTCACGAGGTGGGAGCAAAGGACTACGCGGATGTAAACAGGGAATACTATCACGTGGACGCCACCTGCATGTGGATGGTGAAGAGCCCCGAGTGGTTCGACGTCCTTGTGACCAGCAACATGTTCGGGGACATCATCACGGACCTGGGGGCGGAAACCCAGGGGGGCATGGGCATTGCCGCCGGCGGCAACATCAATCCCGACGGGGTGAGCATGTTCGAGCCCATTGGCGGATCGGCCCCCAAGTACACGGGCCAGAACATCATCAACCCCCTGGCGGCCATCTGCGCAGGGGCCATGATGCTGGAGACCCTGGGCGAGGAGACGGCTGCCGAAGCCATCGAATCGGCGGTCATGGAGGTCACCGGCACTAAAATCAAGAGTCTCAGCGCAGGCCGTATGGGCTATTCGACCTCCGAGGTCGGAGATCTGGTGGCTGAACGGGTGTAATGGCAAGGCGTACGGCGTACGGCGAATGGCTTGAACCTGACGCCGCATGCCGTGCGCCGTCAAAGGCAAAATCAGCATGGCAAAGGACACTACCGATGAGGCCGTTGTTCAGGACGGCTGCTCGAGAACCAGCATAGAGGACCTCCCTCCGGAGAAGGCGGCGTGGCGCACCACCTTTTTTCTCGAAAATCATCTGGATCATTTCGCCTTCCCGGACAAGGTGGGGAGCCCCGAGCAGATGCGGTTCATGGTGTACCTCGATGAGTACCAGCGCTACTACCCCTGCTCGGACCGCACCTTCAAGGCCATCATGAGCCAGCGGAAACTGCCCGATCTCCAGCGGCGCTACCGGGCGGTCCTGGACCGGATCCTGCGATCCATCGATGAGAAGATCGAAGAGGAAAAGGAAAGAAAATACCTCTGTGAACTGCTCCGCTTCAAATTCCAGCGCGAAACCCGCGACCAGCTGATTCTGCCCACGCGCCTGGAAAAGCGGCTCATCCACATCTATCTCAACCGGACGCAGATCGAGGACCCCTGGGCCGATGAGAAGGCGGCCCGCAACCAGCGGGTGGACACGGCGCTACGCTCCAAAGCCTTTTACGACGCCCTCAATCACTGGGATCCCGACGACTTCGAAAAACCGCCCGCCAATCTCGGCGAGCTCAAGGAAGCGGCGCGCCAGCTGGAATTCATGCGTCTGTTGAGCCTCACCGGTGAAAGCGCCCTATGGGAAAAGCAGGGGCCTCTGCCATCCCAGAAGGAGGCATACCTCGACATATTCAAGCGTCCCATCCGCGGCAACGGTCTCGAGGCCCTGGTGCAGTTCCTCGACATTCGCCGGGTCGATCTGGCCACCCCCGTCCAACCCAAGCGGATCCTCTGGCTGACCGACGAATCCGGAGAGGTCATGGTGGACCTGGCCATCATCCGTTACCTCACCCAGCTGGGCCACAAGGTGATCATCTCCTTCATGGAGGGCCCCCTGTTCACCTCCGTGAACATCTACGACACGGAACGGGACAAGGTACTGGCCAAGGCACTGGGAAGTCCGGTCTTCCTGCTGGACCGCCGTATCCACAAGAACGATATGGTGCGGATCCTCAGGCAGGACAGCAGCGTGATCGTCCTTTCCGACGGAACCCAGGAGACCCTCAACCTGCTGCTGGCCTCCACCACCTTCGCCCGGGTGTTCAAGGAGGTGGACGCCGTGATTTCCAGGGGGGAATTGCAGAGAAGGCGCTTTTTCGACACCCACTTTCAATTCACCCAGGATATTTACAACATCTCCACGGACAAAAACGGTGCGGTCGGCGTGCACTGCAACCCCCGCCATCCGGGGTCTAGCAAGTTCTCCCACGCGGATCTGGAAAAGAAGGCCCGGGCCATCATCGATGAGATGGTGGCGGCAAAGAAAAACGGCATGACCGTGGTGTTCTACAGCGGCATCATCGGCTCGATACCCGGAAAGATCCGCATCGCCAAAAAAATCATGACCACCTTTATCGATTTTCTGAAGAAGCAGCTGGCGCAGACCTTCATCATCAACCCGTCCGAATACTTCGAGCCGGGCATGGATGCCGATGACCTGATGTATATGTGGGAGATTGTCCAGACCAGCGGATTCATCGACATCTGGCGCTTCCAGAGCTACGAGGACATCGTCAAGGCCTTCGAGCTTCTGGGGCGAAAGGTGCCACCGGAATGGGTGGGAAAGGACGCCACCTTCAGCACGGGGTGCACCAAGGAGATGAAGATCGCCGAGCGGGTTCAGAAAAAATACCCCGAAATGCAGATCATCGGGCCGGCCCGGGAAAAATTCACCCGCCGGCAGGAGTACGGGGTGGGCCAGATGTTCGATCAACGGCTGAAAAATGTCCGATTCCACTGATGCGGCGGCGATGCCCATGGAATCGATTCATAGGGTTCACTTCAACAACGCGAAAAAGATGCGCCAGGTGGCCGACGCCACCGTCGCCCTCATGGTCACTTCCCCCCCCTACCCCATGATCGAAATGTGGGACGAGGCCTTTATCCGGGCGGACCGTTCCGTGGAAAAGGCCCTGGCGCAGGGCCGGGGAATGGACGCCTTCGAACGGATGCATCGAACCCTGGATCCCGTATGGGCCGAGGTTCATCGCGTTCTGGCACCCGGTGGCATCGCCTGCGTCAACATCGGGGACGCCACCCGCACCCTGAAGGACACCTTCACCCTCTACCCCAACCATGCCCGGATTCTCACCGCCCTTCTGGCCATGGGATTTCGGCCGCTTCCGGAAATTCTCTGGCGCAAGCAGACCAACGCCCCCAACAAGTTCATGGGCTCGGGCATGATGCCGCCGGGGGCCTATGTCACCCTGGAGCACGAGCACATCCTCATCGTGAGAAAGGGCGACAAGCGCGAATTTCTCCGGCCGTCGGAAAAGCAAAACCGGCGGGAGAGCGCCTATTTCTGGGAGGAGCGCAACCAGTGGTTCTCCGATGTCTGGATGGACCTCAAGGGAACGAGGCAGCGCCTGGACGATAACGAGACCCGAAAGCGAAGCGCCGCCTATCCCTTCGAGGTCCCCTACCGGCTCATCAACATGTTCTCCGTCAAGGGGGACCTGGTGCTGGATCCCTTCCTCGGTACCGGCACCACCCTGGCCGCCGCCATGGCGGCCGGACGAAACAGTGTGGGCTATGAACTGTCCCGGGAATTCCTGCCCGTCATCCACAGCCGGCTCGAGACCATCGTCCCCTTTTCAAACGAACGGATCACCGGCCGGCTCACCGACCATATGAATTTTGTCATCCAGAGGCAGCGGGAGAAGGGGTCCCTGAAACACCGAAACGCTCCCTACGGCTTTCCGGTGGTCACCCGCCAGGAGGCGCACCTTCTGATCAATGCCCTGGAAGGCGTTGCGCTCCAGGATGACACGACCCTCCGTGTGACCTACAGCGACACCCCCCAGGCCGATTATGTCCTGGCCTCCGAGCCTTCCACGCCAGCACCGGGAAAGCCGAAAATGCAGGGGCAAAAGAAAAAGGGGGCTTCCATCCCCCGCTATACCCAGCAATCGATTCTGGAGGAGTAGTCCGCTAGCCGCGGACCATAAGGCGCTCTGCGGATCAACAGGCGACCGGATCGACTGTTGACGTCGCTGATGATTATCGTTTGGAAAGCAAGTTCCCGGAACGTTCTTTTCGGGGTCGAACATGTCGGCATTGCGATCGTTTTCGAAATCGGTTTCGGTTTCGATACCGATACCGATTTCGATGGGTTGCAGGCGGCTGCGCCGCGGGCTGTGATGACGGAAATGCCCAAAAGGCATTGATTTCGATATCAACTCGGCGTAAAATTGTACAAAATCAATGGAGGACCGAACAATGAAACGGTCAGTGGTTGTGTCGATAATCGCGATTCTGGGGATGCTTATGTCGGGTTGTATGAATCCCTATGGTCGGCCGGATTATACGGCCTCCGGCGCTTTGGCCGGTGGCGCCACCGGCGCCATCATCGGCAGCATGGCACGGCACCCGGGCTCGGGCGCACTGCTCGGCGGCGCCGTGGGCGCGGTGATCGGGGGTCTGATCGGTCACGGCATGGATCAGGCTCAGGAGGCCCAGTTGCGGGCCCAGGCGCCGCAGACCCTGGAGCGGGTCCGACAGGGGCGGCCGCTTGCCCTGGAAGACATCAAGGCACTGGCAAGGGCCGGGATCAGCGATGATGTCATCATCAGTCAGATCCGCAATACCGGCACGGTATATCATCTCAGCGCCGCGGACATCATCGACCTGAATCGGGCGGGCGTCAGCGAAAGGGTCATCCGCTATATGATCGACACGGCAAGCCAGGAGCAGACTGCACAAGTGGCGCCCGCGATGACGCCGCCGCCCCCTGCGCCGTTACCCGAATTCATCCCCGTAATGCCGGCGCCCGGCTATATGTGGATCTCAGGGGCCTGGTTCTGGGGCCCGAACCACTGGGTCTGGCGCCCCGGATATTGGCACCGGCCGATGCGTTATCATTACAGATACAGGCACTGGCATCACCGGTAGCAGCCCGCGCCGGATGGGCGGCTGAAGGGGCACGCCGTCTATCGTTGTCCCTCATAGACCCGCCGCCTGGCCCTGGCGGCTGCGGCCAAAACCTCCACCCGGGAGTCCACATAATCGTATACCCGCGCCCGTTGCTTACCGGGGGCGGGCCGCAACACCCGGCCGAGGTACTGCAGCAGTCTTCCGCTGAATCGAACGGGCGTGGTCAGGAACAGAATCCTCAGGTTCGGGCAGTCAAAGCCCTCGCCGACGAGCTGGCCGGTGGCAACCAGCACGTCGATTCGCCCGTCGGTCACCCCCTCGACGACCTCCCGGCGCTCAAGCGCCCCCAGGTCCCCGGTCAGCAACGCGGAGGCCACATGGTGCTTGTAACGAAGGAGGCTGTTCAGGATTTCGGCGTGAGCCTTCCGGTCCGTCAGGACCAGGCAGGTGCCTTGCGCCTTCCCGGCCTCCAGGGCCACATCTCCGGCGATGAGCCGGTTTCGCCTGTCATCGGCCGTCAGCTCCGCCAGCATCCTGCTGTACTCCCTGACCGGATCGTGGAAGGGCTCGAATTCGGTCTCCCGGTAGACGATGTCGGCCTCGAGCACATGGCCCGCCTCCACCAGCCCCGATGATTCCACCTGGTGGCGCAAGTCCCCAAGATACCAAAAGATCAGCTTGCTCAACCCATCTCTGCGCCAGGGGGTGGCGCTAAGCCCCAGCATATAGCGGGTATCGAAGGCCGAAAGGGCGTCGGTGAAGGTCCTGCTGGGGGCCCGATGGCATTCATCCACCACGATGTGGCCGAACCCGGTGGATACGGCCTCGGCGCATTTATAGAGGCTCTGCACCATGGCAACGGTGATGCTCTCCCCGAGGCGCCTCTTGCCTGCGCCGATGAGGCCGATTTCGTCCTCCGGCATCCCCAGCAGGGCGCTGATCTGGCGTATCCACTGCATGGCCAGCTCCCGTGTGTGCACCAGGATCACCGCCGGCTGGCGACGTTGGGCGATCATGTAAAGAGCGATTACGGTCTTACCCGAGCCTGTGGGCGCGCAGAGGATGCCGAACTCCTTGGCCAGCATCTGCCGGGCGGCCTCCTTCTGAAAGGGCCTTAGGGCACCGGAAAAGGCCAGGGGCACCGCCGGCAGCTCCCGGCGCCGGTCCTCCAGGGCAAAGCCGATGCCGGCGGCCCGCAGCCGTTCCATCAGCCGGCGGGTATAGCCTCTGGGAAGAATCAGTCCCCCTTTACCCGCCTTCCGGTAATAACGAAGGGTCTTCGGCGTCCCCCGGTTCCATCGGCCCATCCGCTCGTTCTCAAGCCAGCGGGGGTTGGTGAGGGTGAAGGTATGGAGTAGTTCCGTGAAGAAGTCTTGTGGCAATCCTGTGACCAGCAGGTGCCGGGAAAGGACCAGGGAGACCCCATCGGCTGGACGGGTCATGAGAACGCCAGACCAGCCCGGCGTTTCACTCTCAGGAGCCGGCCGCGTCCGGCTTCCCCCATGAGCGCCAGGTGCGTTCGGACCGCCTCCAGCGTGTCGATCTGCTCTTTTTGATAATCGTTCATCCGCGGGGAGTTTCTGGATCGGGACTGGACCTACCGGTTGTCCGCATCCGAATCCTTGGCCGAGTCGTCATCCTGCGCGTCCTGCAGGTCCGAATCATCGGACTGGCCATCATCCGAGTCCTGGTCCTCGTCCTCCTCATCATCTCCGCCTATCAACGAGCTGATGGTGGCGGACTCCGTCTTGATCATCTCCAATACTGCCGCCGTCTCATCTCCCGGCTTCTGGAAGGCGTCCTTGTCGTCGAAAATCAGCTCCATGGATTTTTCATCTTCTGTTTCATACAGTTCGATGATGCCCTCTGCTATTTTTTCCGCATAGGTCATCCTCGGATACATATTATGAGTCCTGAACGTTGAAATCAGCGCCTCGACCCCTCTGTCGATGGCGGAGCGGATGGCGGCCCCATCATGGCTTTCCTCACAAATCAGCGAAAGAACATCATTTTCAAGCTCCGTGTACTCGCTGATGGTCAACGTATCCTGTTCCTCACCCCTTGTGAGAATATACTTCTGTTTCATGCCTTCCTCCAACATTGCGTATAGTCCCTGTCATGAAAATAGTGAGGCAATTATGACCAAGCGTGGGGAAAAGAGCAAGGAAAAGATTATGAAATTCGTAGGATTGAAAAGAAAAGGACTACGAATCTAGGCGCCGATGGTTTTCCGGACCTGCGCCACGATCGCCTCGCAGTGCTGCCGGGTGGTCTCCTCGGTCGGCCCCTCCACCATCACCCGGCACATGGGCTGGGTCCCGGAGTATCTGACCAGTACCCGCCCGCCTTCGCCCAGAGCGGCCATGGTCTCTTCTATGACCCGTTGAATGTCCGGCACGGTCTCGATGGCCGGTTTTTCCTTCACCGTCACATTGATCAGCACCTGGGGGAAAACGCGCATCACACTGCTCAAGGCCGAAAGGGGTCGTTTCTCATCGGCCACGACCCGCACCAGTTGAAGTGCCGCCAGAAGACCGTCGCCCGTGGTATGATGGTCCAGAAAAATCAGGTGCCCCGAATCCTCTCCTCCGAGATTGGCCCCTTCGGCTCGCATTTTTTCCATCACGTAGCGATCCCCCACCTGCGTGGACAGGTGGGTAATGCCCATTTGCCCCAAAGCGGCCCGCAATCCCAGATTGCTCATGACGGTCGTCACCACCTGGTTGTTGTGCAGCAGCCCCCTTTGGGACAGATACCGGGCGCAGATGGCCAGAACCTGGTCCCCCGTCAGAATCCGGCCCTTCTCATCCACTGCGATGAGTCGATCCCCGTCTCCATCAAAGGCGAGACCCAGATCCGCACCGGTTCTCGACACCGTCTCGGCCAGAATCCGGGGGTGTTCGGATCCGCATTCGGCGTTGATATTCATTCCATCCGGGTTGACACCCAACGTCGTCACCTGCCCTCCCAGCCGCTCGAACAGCCGGGGGGCGACCTCGAAGGTGGCGCCGTTGGCGCAGTCAAGGACAATCTTCATCTGATCCAGTTGGAATTGCGCGCCCGCGGAACGAACCAAAAAATCGACATAGCCCTCCGCCGCACGGGGGAGGGGCCGCACCCGCCCCGTGACCCGCGTTCCCGCTGTCTGGGGCGCCTCCAGGACGCGCTTCTCGAGAGCGGCCTCGACTTCGTCGCTCAGCTTGAACCCGTCGGGGCCGAACACCTTGATCCCGTTGTCATAAAAGGGGTTATGCGAGGCGGAAACGACCACCCCCGCAATGGCCCCCGCCGCCACGGTATGGTACGCCACGGCGGGCGTGGGGACAACGCCGCACATGAGGGCGTCCACCCCTTCGGCGCAGGCTCCGGCCGCGAGGGCGGAAGCCAGCATCTCACCGGAAATACGCGTATCCTGACCGATCACCAGGGTGGGTTTTGGCGCTTGCGCCTTAAAATAGCCAGCAATGGCCCGGCCCACGTCCACGGCCATCCGGGCTGTCATGGGATGGGTGTTGGCAACGCCTCGAATACCGTCCGTACCGAATAGACTGGTCATGATGGGGGTCCTTTTCTTCAGGCTATGGGGCCGTCCACCCGAATGCCGGCAGCAGGTCGTGGGCCGCTCCGGCACAGTGGTCAACGATGGTCTGCAGCCAGCGCGAACCGGCTTCGGTCATCCCGGAATCAAGCTGCTTTATGACGCCGGGGTAATCCCGGCCTCCCCGGGCGATCCCAGCCTGGATGACATTTATCATCCGCTCCACCTCCCCGTCCTCGCCGGTATAACCTCTCAGGGCCTCAAAGCGCTGGGAAAGCACGGGCCAGCGGTCATGGAGCTGTGCCTTCTGGGCCAACAGGTCTTCCGAAACGTTTCCGGCGGCAAGCTCCCGGTAGATCCGTGCCGATTCGGACATTTTCTCGCTGAAGGCGCCCAGACGCCTGATCCGTTCATCGATGCCCATATCCACCTTTTCCAGCAGCCCCGCCAGCAGCTCCTCAGGAAACTCCCGGGATACGAACTGGCGCCGAACCACCGCATACCAGGCGCGAAGGGCCACCAGGTTCCCCAGATACAACACATTGTTCTGAACGATACGCCGGATGCTCCGGTACATGCCGGCCACAAAGGGGATATTGCCCCCTCTTGCCCCGCCTGCCACCAGAAGCCTACCCGGCCGAACCTCATCCTTCCGACAGATGGAGCCCGCGGCAACGACCGTACCGAAGGCGAGCCGGCAGGGGCCCACCAGCCCCCCCTGCCCCCCCAGAAAAATGGGAGGCTGATTCAACATGACCCCCCTTGGCACATCGCCCAGCAGGGAGGCGGTGGCCTTGTCCTGATTGGGAGTGAAATTGAAATGGATATAGGAGCTTCCCACCTCGCTGTGATCGCGGCGGCTGGTGCCGCCCGCCATGAAGCAATCGCAGAAGTTGATCAGACTCCCCAGGGTGACATAGGGAAAGAGAATGGTCTGCTTCAGGCCCACCGTATGAGCGCCAGAGGCCTCCTCCTCCAGAATTGTCCCTTCCCGGACGTGCGCGCCGGATCCCATCGCCGATTTTGCCAGAAATACGGCGTCCTTGAAGTACCCGCCCTTCAACTCGACACCGGGGCCAAGCTGGCAATTTTCGATACTCACCGGCGCCTCCCGGCCAAGCACCGCCCCCGCACAGATGTATGTCTTCGCGCCCCTTATCCTGGCGCCGGCATGGAGGATCACGCCATCTCCGGAAATCCGGTCCAGATCGACATCCGCTCCAAGCTCCACGCTGCCGGGAGCCGGTACGCAAACCCCTTTTTCCATCAATCGGCTGATGCGTTCAGTGCAGTCAGTGCAGTTCATTGATCCTCCCGTCCGCACGAAGTGAACATAAATCCCCGCAGGGTGTCAAGGCCAAAGAACAAGATCACCCTGAGGGTGACGACCGCGTGCTTGAGTTTGCGCCACCGGCATGATACGAAAGCCAAATCGGAAATGCTTCCGAAATCGCCGATAGTGATGAAAGGAAGAGATGACGTGGAAAAGACAGCGCCCATATTCGTGGCCGGTCACAGGGGCCTGGTGGGATCCGCCCTCTGCCGGAAGCTGACAGAAGAGGGGTACGCCCAGGTGCTGGTGCGGACGCATGGAGAGCTGGATTTGACGCGCCAGGCGGAGGTGGAGCGGTTCTTCCAGACAAACCGGCCCGCCCATGTATTGGTAGCCGCCGCCCGGGTAGGGGGAATCTGGGCCAACAACGCCTATCCGGCCCAGTTCATCTATGAGAATCTGGCCATTCAGTGCAACCTCATTCATGCAGCCTGGAAATTCGGCGTTCGGCGGCTGCTGTTCCTGGGATCGTCGTGTATCTACCCCCGGGACTGCCCTCAACCCATCCGGGAGGCATATCTTCTTACCGGTCCACTGGAGGCTACCAACGAGCCCTATGCCATCGCCAAAATCGCCGGCATCAAGATGTGTCAATCCTACAACCGCCAGTACGGCACCCGGTTCTATTCGGTCATGCCCACAAACCTCTACGGCCCCAACGATAATTTCGATCTTGAAACGAGCCACGTACTGCCGGCCCTGATCCGCAAGTTCCATGAGGCGAAACTGCGCAGCGCCGCCGCCGTGGAGGTCTGGGGTACCGGCCGGCCCCATCGGGAGTTTCTCCATGTGGACGATCTGGCCGATGCCTGCCTCCATCTGATGCGCCTGCCCTCGGATGCCCTGACGGACTTTTTCACCGAAACGGGCCACGCCTTTGTCAACATCGGATGCGGCAAGGACCTCACCATCGAAGCCTTGGCTCACACCGTGAAAGATGTCGTCGGATTCAACGGCGAAATCGTTTTTGACGTCACCAAGCCGGACGGGACCCCCCAAAAACTCCTGGATGTATCCGGAATGGCGCGGCTCGGCTGGGCCCCCGCCATCGGCTTGGAGGAGGGACTCCGGAACACCTACCAATGGTGCCTGGACAGCGGGGTGTTCGAGGACGATCGGTAACCCGTGAGGACGACAGGCCTAAGCCTGGAGGAAAATCTCATTGTTGGGAAAAGCCATCTCTCGCTCGGGGCCACAATGTCAGGAAAGGGGTTCTTCCGGCTAAGGCGCCTCTGCCGGCGAACCCACTGTAATCATGTCCATGTTCTTCTTCCAAACGGCTTGTCCGACGCCGCCCACCAGCATGATGTCCTCAGGTTTTCCAAAGGGGCCGTTGGCATTGCGGTAGGCAATGATTTTTTCGGCGTTCTTCTGTCCGATTCCCTTCAGGTTCATCAAGGTTTCCACGGATGCGGTATTGATGTTGATCTTCCCGACGGGTGACTTGACCGTCTTCTCCGCGGACCATACGGTTGAAGCAAGAAGTGCGACTGAAAGCCCGATAACGAGTGCAAGAATTGATCGTTTTATCATCTTCCATTCTCCTTTCCAGTTGGGACGTCAAACCGCAATTGAACGAGAGATGGACTTTTCCCCAAAGCAAGCCGTTCGATGGTGCCTATCCGATGATACGTACTGGGTGGTACATGGAACTGGCCCGGATGGAGTGAAGCGCCGGACGCTGGGGGTTGCCCGCTCCATGGAATGGTGATGGAATGGAGGACATCTCTTCACCCGAAAGGCTGTGACCGGGGCAACCGGTAGGAACAATTTGAATTTCGATTACATTGAGGATCTCAATACTATCGATCCGGCACCAAGTCAATTCATTTTCTCAATCCTGGCATCGCGGCAGCAGCGCAGAAATCACCTCCTTGAGTTTGTTCAGCGTATAGGGTTTCGGCAGGACACCGTCCAGCCCCTTCCCCGCGAAACGCGCGGCCACATCGTCCTCACTGTAGCCGCTGGCTAAAACAACGCGAACCGAAGGGTTGATCCGGCGAAGTTCGCTGAAGGCCTGAGCGCCGTCCATGTGGGGCATGGTCAGGTCCAGGAGCACAAGGTCAATCTCCGCCTGGCGCTCCCGGTAACGGTCCACCGCCGCGGCGCCGTCCGCCGCGGTGAGCACGGTGAAGCCCATGCGCTCCAGCATGCGGGCCCCCAGGGCGAGGAGGCTCTCCTCGTCATCCACCAACAGAATGGTGCCCCCCCGGCCGTCCCAGTCCTTCAGGCATTCGGTGGATTCCGGCTTTTTTTCCTCATCCCTGTTCTCCTGAACCGGAAAGAGGATTTTGACGGTGGTGCCCTTGCCCAGCTCGCTGTAGACCTTGAGAGCCCCCCTGTGGGAACGGACGATGCCCATCACCGCGGCGAGTCCCAGCCCGCGGCCTGCGAACTTGGTGGTGAAGAAGGGCTCGAAGATGCGCCGGCGCATCTCTGCGTCCATGCCGCAGCCCGTGTCAGCCACTTCGAGGTGGATATAGAGCCCTGGTGCCAGATCGTCGTGCAATTCCGTCTTGCGAAGGTACTCCTTGTCGCACCGGGTGGCGCCTACCCCCACGGTGATGACGCCACTGCGATCGCCGATGGCCTCGGAGGCATTGATGATGAGATTCAGCACGATCTGGCGAACCTGGCTCTGGTCGACCTCGATGGGGGGGAGGCCCCGCTCCAGGTGGAGGTTCAGGATTGCCTTCTTGGAGATGGAGGTCTTGAGAAGATGGGCCATCTCATTGATCAGCTCCCTCAGATCCGTTCTCTCCGGAGAAAAGTTCGCCTTTCCCGCATAGGCCAGCATTTGGCGGCACAGGTCCGCGGCACGCCGGGAGGCGGTGGCGATGGCGCGCAGGCCGTCCCTTACCGGCGACATGGGGGAGAGCTCGTCCAGGGCCAGTTCGGCATGGCCCAGAACCGCCATGAGAATATTGTTGAAGTCGTGGGCGATACCGCCGGCCAGGACCCCCAGGCTTTCCAGCTTCTGTGTCTGCTCGATCTGGCGCTCTATCTTGAGCCGGTCCTCTTCGGCGCGCTTTCGCTCACTGATGTCGCGCACGAACACCAACTCACTCCAGGCTCCCTGGAAACGGATCGGCACGGCGGACACCTCGACCGGCACCTGGGATCCATCGGGCCTCAGGACCACATTGTCGCCACGCCGGACGCGCTTGGATGCCGCCTCCGGGGCGTCCTCCCCGGCGGTGTCTTCGACGCCCCGGTCCTGGAAAAAGCCCACCACCGGTTTCTCGAACAAATCTCCGGGGTGAGCGCCACCAAAAATTTTCGCTGCGGAATCGTTTAAATAGGAAAAATGGCCGTTGCTCTTAACAAAGATGGCATCGGGCGCACTTTCCACCAGGGTCCGGAATCGGGCCTCACTGTCACGCAGCTCATCGACGGCCTTCTCCCTGCCCTGCTGCTCCTCATGCCACAGTTTGTGGGCATGCAGAACCGGCCCCACCTGCTCGGCCACGGCATCCATCATCCGGGCATCCTCCGGGCTGAAACCGTCGGGCCGGTTGGCGAGGGCCACATGCCCCACAAGTCTGTCACCGTAAAAGAGGGGCGTCACCATCGCGTTATTAAGCGCCCGGTGGCCTTCCGGGAGACATAAGTCCTCCTGGCCGGTGATCACGGTTGCGTTCTGCCGCTTCGAGAGGTCCCACACCCCCTGGCACCAGGCACCCTCCACCACCGCGCCGTCGCAGGAAACCTTGCAGATCGACGACTTTTCGCGGATCATGGAAAAGCAGATCAGATTGCCCTGGCTGTCGATGGTTCCAAAAAACCCGCACTCGCTGCCCGTCATCTCCATGAGCGTCGAGAGCACGACATCATACAACTCGCGCCCCCCATCCATATGAAATCGGGTGAGAACCCGGCTCAGGAGGGTCTTGACCTTTTCGGCCCGCTTGGCTTCGGTGATATCCTGGAAAACGGTGGCGAACCGGCCAGGCTCGGGGCAGTAGGCGATGATCTGGAGGTGTTTGTCCAGCTCCCGGCTGAAGTGATCGACCTGGACCGATTCACCGGTCGTGGCCACCCGGCCGAAGGTTTCGATCCAGTACGGCTCGGTATCCGGCATCACCTCCAGGACCCTTCTGCCGATGAGGGCCTCCGGCTTCAGGCCGGTCAACCGCTCGAAGGCCGGATTGACCTCCAGAAATCGGTAGTCACGGGGGGCGCCCGCGTCATCCAGGATAATCTCGTACAGCGCAAATCCTGAAATCATCGATTCGAAAAGCTGGCGAAAACGCCTGCTATTTTGCTGCAACGTACTCTCGTCCGGCCTGTTCATGGTCGATACCTCATCACTTGAGAGCGCATGACGAGCCACTCGGTTCCGTTAAGCCAAATCGTAGTTTCAGCCTCTGTCTCTATATAGTCTGTCTATCCTTTCCTGCTGACCTCCGTCGCCCTGTTCCTTCGATTCTGAGTTTCTGCTCTCCCTGGATTCCTTCCCCAAGGGCCCGTTACACGACCGGCAGCTTTCGCAACCGCAGGCTCAGCTCTTCAAGCTGGGCACGCGTCACCTCCGAGGGCGCCTGGGTGAGCAGGCAGGCCGCCTTCTGGGTTTTGGGAAAGGCGATGACGTCCCGAATCGAGGGCTGCCCGCAGAGGATCATGACCAGGCGGTCGAAGCCGAAGGCGATCCCGCCATGGGGGGGAGCACCGGAATCCAGGGCGTCGAGCAAAAATCCGAATTTTTCCTCCACCTCCGCCGGCGCCATGCCCAGGGCCTTGAACACCTTCCGCTGAAGGTCCAGCCGGTGGATACGGATGCTTCCGCCTCCCACCTCGGAACCGTTCAGGACCAGATCGTAGGCCCGGGACTTGACGGCCAGAGGATCACTCTCCAGAAGATCGAAGTGTTCCTCAAGCGGAGAGGTGAAGGGATGATGGAGCGCCTGATAGCGCTTGGCCTCCTCGTCATATTCCATCATGGGAAAACGGGTGACCCAGAGGAAGTTGAAAGTGTCCTCATCGATAAGCCCCTGTTTTTTTGCCAGATGGTTTCTCAAATGCCCCAGGGCTTCGTTGGTCACCTTGGGCTGGTCCGCCACGAAAAAGACCAGATCACCGGGTTCCATGTCCAGCCGCCGGGCCAGGGCCGCCCTTTCCTCCTCCGTGAAGAACTTCGCGATGGGGCTCTGCCACTCGTCCTGCCGAACCTTGATCCAGGCCAGGCCCCGGGCGCGGTAGACCGCCACGAAACTCGTCAGGTCATCGATGTCCTTGCGGGACATATGACTGCATCCCTTGGCGTTTAACGCCTTGACCATGCCGCCCTTTTCGACCACCGAGGAAAACACCTTGAATCCGGACCCCGCCACGATATCCGAGATCTCCTTGAGTTCAAGGCCGAAACGCAGATCCGGTTTGTCCAGGCCGAAACGGTCCATCACCTCGTCATAGGTCAGCCGCGGGAAAGGCGTCACCAGATCGATCCCCCGAACGTCCTTGAACACCGCCTTCATGAGGCCCTCGGCCACGGCCATCACGTCCTGCTCGCCCACAAAGCTCATCTCCATATCGATCTGGGTGAACTCGGGCTGCCGATCGGCGCGCAGGTCCTCGTCCCTGAAGCAGCGGACGATCTGGTAGTAGCGCTCGAAGCCGGAGATCATCAGCAGCTGTTTAAAGAGCTGCGGCGACTGGGGCAGGGCGTAGAACTGCCCCGGGTTTACCCGGCTGGGAACCAGATAGTCCCGGGCGCCCTCCGGTGTACTCTTGGTAAGAACGGGCGTTTCGATATCCAGAAAACCCTGCCCGTTCAGATACCGCCGGATCGACTCCCCCGCCTGGTGGCGCAGCACGATGTTCTTCTGGAACTGGGGCCTGCGAAGATCGATGTGCCGATGTTTCAAACGAATGGTCTCGGACACCTCCACCGTCTCCTCGATGGGGAAAGGCGGCGTCTGGGCGCTGTTCAGAATCTTGAGCTCATCCACCAGGATTTCGATTTCGCCGGTTGCGAGGTTCGGATTGTTCATCCCCTCCAGGCGCCTGGATACGGTCCCCCGAACGCCGATCACGTATTCGCTGCGGATCACGTGGGCCTTTTCATGAACGGCGCCATTGCGTTCCGGGTTGAACACCACCTGGGTAATGCCCTCCTTGTCCCTCAGATCGACGAATATCACCCCGCCGTGGTCCCGGCGGCGCTGCACCCAGCCCATCAGGACCACCTCTTTTCCCACGTCCGCCGCTCGCAGCTGGCGGCAGTGATGCGTCCGCCGCATGTCTCCCAGTAAATCTGTCAATGGATGGCTCCTTAGTTTTAACTATTTCGTGCGTTCATCCGGCCGGGCCGAACACGCTAATGATAAGTCTTAAGTGTTAGATTTATGTTTTAAGTCCTTCAGCCGCGCCACCACTGCATCCAGGGGGACCTGCTCCTGCTCGGAGCCGGCCATGTCCCGCAATACCGCAGAGGCGTTTTCCAGCTCTGCTTCTCCGATGATCAGGACGAAACGGGCCTGCAACCGGTTGGCCCGCTTCATGAGCGCCTTGAGGCTGCGGCCGGAAAAATCCATCTCGGTCCGGATACCCGAACGGCTCAGTTCACAGGCCAGGGGGAAGCAGCGCGTCTGGCTCTCAGTCCCCAAGGCCACAATGAAGACATCCGGAGGACTGCCCAGGGGCTCGGTGCGAAGATCCGTGATTTCGGTCAGGCGGTCAAAGCCGATGGCAAACCCGATGGCCGGTGTCTCCGGCCCGCCCAGGGCCTTGACCAGGCCGTCATATCGGCCGCCGCCGGCCACCGCGCTCTGGGCGCCCAGGGCGCCGGTCTGGATTTCAAAAGTGGTGCGCGTATAGTAGTCAAGGCCGCGGACCAGACGCTTGTCTATGAGAAAGGTCACCCCCACGGCCTCCAGATGTCGCTTCAAGTCCTCGAAGTGGTCCCGGCACGCCCCGCACAGATAATCGACCAGATCCGGTGCATCCGTCATTGCCTCCCGGCAGGTGGGGACCTTGCAGTCCAGGAGCCGCAGCGGGTTCTGGGACTTGCGGCGGCGGCAGTCCTCGCAAAGCGCGTCGAGCACCGTGTCCGCGTGTGTCTCCAGCGCGTTCCGGTAAGCCGGCCGGCAGTCAGGGCACCCGAGGGAATTGATGTGGGCATGGACATCCGGTACCCGAAGCGCCGTCAACAGCGTCATCAGCATATGGATCAGCTGGGCGTCCATGGCAGAAGAGGCCACCCCGAACACCTCGGCGTTGATCTGGTAAAACTGCCGATAACGCCCCTTCTGGGGTCTCTCCCGACGAAACATGGGACCGATGGTATAGAATTTCCGGATCGGGTCCGCCGCATAGAGCTTATGTTGTATGTAGGCGCGAACCACCGAAGCCGTAGCCTCCGGCCGCAGGGTGATGAGCTCCCCCTTTCGGTCCGCGAAGGTATACATCTCCTTTTCGACGATATCCGTCCCCTCGCCGATGCTTCTGGCAAAGAGCTCGGTTCGCTCCATGAGAGGCACCCGGATCTCGGTGAATCCAAAATCCTCAAAGAGCCCGACGGCAATTTTTTCCACCTGCTGCCACAGCTCCACCTCCCCCGGCAATATATCTTTAAAACCCCGAATCAATTGAATCATCTATGAAAAATCGTCCTTTTTCCGAAAAATGCCGCCTCATGCCGAGTATCCCCCTCCCCTGTGACCCCGGCTGGCAATGGTAATGTATAACCGTGCATCTTTACAGAAAGCATCCCCCTTAGTCAACCATCAACTCAGGAACGCAACGATTCCCGGCGAATCGCTTGCCCTGCCGGCACGGCCCCGATACGATCCTTGTCAGTATCGGTATCGAAATAGCGCCGTCGATTCCGGTATCTCGCGTCCAAACCCCATCTGGCACCCATTCGATCCCGATCCCGATACCGATTTTGCTCTGCCAACCTAAAGATTCACGATTGCGCTGGCCGGTGGGCTGCCCGGTGGGCTTCCTCCGGGATTTTCCTTGACTTCATGTGTCGTTAAGTAATAAGCGAAATTTGGTGCTTTAATAACGAAATTAAGGGAGGAACGGGCCATGGCCGGGTCGGTAACCGTAACGACAGTCCTCAAAATGAAGCAGAACGGCGAGAAATGCACCATGCTCACCGCTTACGATTATCCCTTTGCAAAACTCGTGGACGAGTCCGGCGTGGACATGATCCTCGTGGGCGATTCGCTGGGGATGGTGGTTCAGGGCAATACCAGCACCCTTCCGGTCACCATGGATGAGGCCGTCTATCACACCCGCCTGGTGGCCAGGGGCACCCGGCGTGCCATGGTCATCGGTGACATGCCCTTCATGTCCTATCAATCGAGCACCCGCGATGCCATCCAGAATGCCGGCCGGTTCCTGAAGGAGGCCGGCGCCGCGGCCGTGAAACTCGAGGGCGGCGCCGCGGTGTCCGATCTTATCCAATCCATCAGCGCCGCGGGCATCCCGGTGCAGGCTCACATCGGTCTCACGCCCCAGTCCGTCCACCAGATGGGCGGATTCAAGGTCCAGCGGGACGAGGAGCGGCTGCTCGCGGACGCCAGGGACGTGGAGGCCGCCGGCGCCTTTTCCGTCGTACTGGAGGGAATCCCCTCCGCCATCGCCAAGAAGATCACCCAATCGCTCAGGATCCCCACCATCGGCATTGGGGCGGGTCCCCACTGCGACGGTCAGGTCCTGGTCATACACGATCTGCTGGGCCTGTGCGACCGGCAGGCCCCCAAATTCGTGAAGCAGTACGCTCAGCTTGGCCAGGCGGCCCGAGCCGCCATCGCGCAGTATACGGAAGAGGTCAAGGAGGGGACCTTCCCGGCCAAGGAGCACTGCTACTGAGGCCGTGATGAAACCATCCTTTGCCATTGTCGGCTGCGGCAGGCTCGGCAACGCCCTGGGCCGCTTCCTGAGCGAAAAGGGCTACAGGGCCGTGGGAGCCGCCTCCCGTACGCTGGCATCCGCCCGGGAACTGGCGGATCTGATGGGCGCCGGGAAGGTGGGCACGAGCCCCAGGGAGGTTACGGGGAAGGCCGACGTGGTCTTCATCACCACCCCGGACGGGGTGATCGAAACGGTCTGCCGATCCATCTCAGAGGCGAGGGGATTCGCCGAAAATGCCGTCGTGCTTCACTGCAGCGGCGCTCTGCCCTCCACCATCCTCCAGGGGGCCAGGAGCTGTGGTGCCGCCGTCGGATCGCTGCACCCCCTGCAGAGCTTCGCCTCCAAAACCTTCCGCCGAAGCCCCTTTCCAGGCATCATCATGGACATGGAGGGCGATGGACCGGCTGTGCGCATGGCCGAAAGGATTGCGGCGGACCTGGGCGCCAAGAGTCTTCTCATCAAAACCGAAAAGAAGCCCCTCTTCCATGCCGCGGCCGTGGCGGCTTCCAATTATCTGGTATCCCTTCTGGATCTGGCCTTTCAACTCATGGGTGAGGCCGGCGTCACGCCACAGGCCGCCTGGCAGGTGCTGCGCCCCCTGGTCAACGGCACCCTCTCCAACATCGACGAGACCGGCATCCCCGAGGCCCTGACGGGCCCCATTGCCCGGGGGGACCTGGAAACCGTCCGGGGCCATCTCCAGAGCATCACGATGAATCTCCCCCATCTCGTCCCGGCCTACAAGGTCCTCGGCCTCCATACCATCCAGGTCGCTCTTGCCAAGGGCACCCTGGACGGTGCCGCGGCCGCCGGGCTTCAGGATCTGCT
>CAYOXD010000021.1:30501-32636 GCA_964407825.1 uncultured Desulfobacterales bacterium
TGGCTCTGGTCTGCGCGTACGTGCACGGTTCCGTGGATCAGCCAAGACCCTGCCCCCTGGGATAGCGGTGGCACTTCCTAAATTCGGTTCAGCGTCAAGGCCTCCTGCCCCAACCGTTCATTGGCCGCCTTCAGCTGGTCCTCCCCGGATATCACCGCGACGGCCTGGGCCGGGGCATTGGGCCCGAAATATTTCCTTGCCGTCTCGATGACCCCCTCCCGGGTCATGGCCAACAGCTCGGCCTTGTGCCGTCTTCGGGTCTCATCCGTGATGGAGACGAATTTGCGCATGAAGGCCTTCTTGGCAGAGGGTGCCGGCGGATCGGGCCGGTCCAACTCGGAGCACACCTGCAGCAGGGCTTCCTTGACATCCTGGTTCGTGAAATTGCCGGAACAGATGAAATCGTTCGCCCCCTCGAAGGCCTTCAGGGTGGAAACGATGTGGGGATCCCGGTAGGAGGCAAAGCCGAAAAGACCGTTCTCGGAGGAGTAGATGGAAAACCCGCCATAGGCGCCGCCCTTCTCCCGGACCTCCCGGTGCAGGTAGAGGGACCGGATCAGTTTGGCGATGATGGAAAGCGCCGGTGCATCCGGATGCCCCAGGCGGACGGTCTCAAACATCCGGGCGACAAAAGACACGGCGCTGGCCGTATACCAGCCCTCCCGGGGCAGCGGCTGGCTCGGTTCAAGGGCAGCCGCCTCAAAGGTCGATCCCGTGAGGGCACCTTCCCCGCCGCCGAGGCTGGCCTGAAAGGAGGCGCCGGGTCCGGCGGCGTCCGCGAGGGCCTGATCCTCGCCGATCCACAGGAGGTTCATGTTAGGGGAGGAAAAGAGATTGTCCCGGATGGCCGAAAGCGTCCTGGAAAGCTCGGTGAGGGATGCTTCGGAAAGATTCTCGGCAGTGCTTTTCACGAACCGGAGCTGCTCGATACCGCTCCACATCTCGCTGAACGCCGTTTGTCTGGAAAAGCGCCTGGCGGCCAGGGACATGGCAAGCCGGTGGCCATTATGGATCACCATGGCGTCCAGGCCGGCCCGGTACTCCAGGAGAAGGCGCCTCAGCCGGTCGAAGTCCGAGAAATCGACCTCCCCCATGGTTTCGGTCAGGATATCCATCATGTGCCCGATATTGCGCTCCAGGCATCGTCCCTCGGCAATCACATAGGGAAGACAGGTACCGGCTGAATCGTGCCGGGTCCTGGCGCTGACCGCCAGGCCCACCCCGCCTGTGTAGAGCTCCATTCGCCGTGCCATTTCCGTGTAATCATGCCGTTTCGTGCCGACCTTGGTGAAGCTGTAGCAAAAAAAGGGAATCCACGGCAGGATCGCCTCCTCCAGGGACCCCAGGCCGGCCAGGGCGGAAAAATAGAAAATGCCCGCCGTGGGCTGAACGTAGCGCATGCCCCCGAGATTTGGGTGGGCCGTACTTTCGGTGACGCTGTTGATGGTTGGTGGAATATCCTCCCGGGCCAGGGTCGGCAGGCAGTCCAGATCCTCCTCGCTTTCCTGGAGCTCTTCAAGCGCCCGGGTATCGGCTTCAATGGCGGCCACCTCCTCCGGACCCAGACCCTTCGCCACTCGGTCCAGTTCCTCGCGGGCCTGACGGGCTTCTCTTTCGGCCAGGGTTTTATCCGGGGAGAGCACGAACCGGACCCGGTGGGGGTTGTCCAAGAAGTATTTCCGGATGATTCCCTCGAAAAATCCACCGTCCGCCATCGATTGCCGCAGCCTCGCCAGGTCCTGATCCAACTGGAGGTGGCGCACCGGGTCCCCACCGTGAAGCCAGGGGCCGGCGAAGCGCATGAGCAGCTTCAAGCCATAGGGATAGGGGGTGTTGGTGATCTCCTTCTGCCTGAACTCGAGCTGGTGGATGGCGCCCTCGATCAGGAGCGGATCAATGCCCCCGTCCGCCAGTGTGGCAAGCGTATCCCAGATCACCTTTTCCACGGCATCGGTGGCATCGGCCGCCACGTCCTTCAGTCCGCAGGCGAACAGGGTATCCCGGTTGTCCGGCTCGAACCCCGTTCCGTCGCTGAGGGCGGAACCCAGCCCGGAATCGATGAGGGCTTTTCGCAGGGGAGCGGCGGAATTTCCCAGAAGGATATCCTCCAGCAGGGTCAGCACCAGCACCTCGAA
>CAYOXD010000022.1:0-19872 GCA_964407825.1 uncultured Desulfobacterales bacterium
TAAATTTTTCGCGCAACGCAGATATCGGGCAAATTGGCCATTTCTGGATGGACACAAACTAACACCGCTACGCAGGCAGAGCGCTGGGGGGGGGCAGATGTCGCCCACTGGTTTTTTCAGAAATGATGCGTTAAATTGGTAACGAGAACAGTGCATCGGAGAAACCGGCGTTGGAAACGGAGGTGTTCATGCGGATCGGGATCTTAAAGGAAGTCAAACCGGAAGAATACCGGGTGGCCATGACGCCGGCCGGTGTGGAGGTCATGTGCCATCACGGCCATACGGTCGTGGTGGAAGCCAGCGCCGGGGAATCCAGCGGATTCCAGGATGGCGATTACAAGGCCGGCGGGGCCGAAATCGTCCGATCCGCGAAGGCCATCTACGAAAGCTGCCAGATGCTCATGCACGTCAAAGAGCCCATAGCGTCGGAATACGATCTGATCCAGGAGGACCAGATCGTATTCACCTACCTGCATCTGGCGGCCAATAAGCCGCTGACCCGGGCCCTGATAAAAAGAAAATCGATCAACATCGCCTATGAAACCATTCAAAAGGCGGATGGAAGCCTTCCGCTTTTAACCCCCATGAGCGAGGTGGCTGGCAGAATGGCCATTCAGCAGGGCGCCAAGTATCTGGAAATCACCCGTGGCGGTCGCGGGATTCTCCTCGGGGGCGTCCCCGGGGTGGATGTGGCCACCGTATTGATCCTTGGCGCCGGCGTGGTGGGCGTCAATGCCGCCAAGATGGCCTGCGGCCTGGGGGCGCGGGTTTTCCTGCTGGATTTGAACCTGGAGCGGTTGAGATATTTGAGTGACGTGATGCCGGCCAACTGTTTTCTGCTCATGTCCAGCCCACGGAAGCTTCGAGAGCTGATCCGGCAGGCCGATCTGGTGGTGGGCGCGGTCCTGATCCCGGGAGCAAAGGCGCCCCGGCTGGTGTCCCGGGAAATGGTGAAAACCATGAAAAAGGGCGCCGTCATGGTGGATGTGGCCATCGACCAGGGCGGATGCTTCGAGACCTCCAAGCCCACCACCCACGGCGACCCCGTCTATCTGGTCAACGGTGTGGTGCATTACTGTGTCAGCAACATGCCCGGCGCCGTGCCGAAAACCGCCACCTGGGCGCTGTCCAATGCCACCCTTCCCTATGCCGTCGAGATCGCCGACCGGGGATGGATCGACGCCATGAGGGAAAGCGAAGAGATCAAGCTGGGGGCTAACGTCATCCGGGGAAAGATCACGCACCAACGGGTGGCCGACGCCTTCGGTTTGCCCTATACGCCCGTGGATACGCTGCTCACGCAAACACCTTGAGTCTGCATGCGGCATCGTTTCATCGGTGTGGTTTGACATTTACGACGAACTGTGACAACATTTCCAACGATTTTAGATCGTTTTAATTCTGTGAATTTTGGACGAATGCTGCAGGAGGCATCCCCGAAGACCAAGCCTTTTGCTTTGCAGAGGGCCCTTTCCCAGACATGAACAATCCCCGCCGCATTCTAATCGTGGATGACAGCCTCGCCATGCGGGGCGCCCTGGTTAAAACCCTGAGAAACGATCACCTGATTATCGAACAGGCCGAGAACGGCCTCGAGGGATTCGAAAAGGTCAGGCAGCTGCATTTCGACCTCATCATTACAGATGTCGATATGCCCGGAATGGATGGTTTTACCTTCTGCAAGGTGCTCAGGGAAAAGGAGTTGCTCAACACCATCCCGGTGATCATTCTCAGCTCCCACGACAAGGAATCCGATATCGAACGCGGCTTCCAGGTGGGCGCATCCGCCTATCTGTCCAAAACCGATGCCAAGGCTCACCTGCCGGCGCTGGTGGAAAGGCTCCTCAAACACTCCTCCCTGATACAAGATCGCCTGATCATGGTGGTGGACGACTCCCCTGTCATCCTCGATATCATCACCAAGGGACTCATCAAAGAGGGCTTCCAGGTCTTCCCGTCACCCAGCGGCCGGGCAGCCCTTGAGGCCCTGGAACGCATGCAGCCCGATCTGATCATCAGCGACCTGGACATGCCGGAGATGGACGGGATCTCATTCTGCCAGACGGTTCATAAGCGGCCCCCCCTGACCACTGTCCCTTTCATCACCATGGGCACCGAAAGTGACCGCGGGAAAATGCGCCAGGTCCTGCAGAGCGGTGCCTCCACTTACATTCTCAAGCCATTCAATATCGACCAATTGGTCATTACCGTAGAGAAACTGCTCTCGGATCATTTCCTGCTCCTGCTGAAGGATCGTGAACGCCTTGAAACGGAACAGCGCCTCATGCTGGCCAGCATTGCGAGTTTGGTGGAAGCCCTGGAGGCTCGGGATCCCTATACACGGGGCCATTCGGAGGCAGTGAGCAATATGGTTACCAGGATCGCCGAAAAGCTGGGGGTGCCCGAAAAGCAGGTCAGGGACATTTCCATCGCGGCCAGGCTCCATGATCTGGGCAAGATCGGCGTCCGGGACGACATATTGCTCAAACCAGGGGCCTTGACAGATGAAGAGTTCGCCATCATCCGGGAGCATCCCGTCATCGGCGCCAAGATACTCGATCCGATCCCCAGCCTGAAGAAGATGATTCCCCTGGTGCTCAGTCATCATGAGCGCTATGACGGAAAGGGGTATCCCGAAGGACTCAAGGGGGATCAAATCCCCTTCTGGGCACGAATGACCGCTGTTACCGATACCTACCACGCCCTGACCAGTGATCGGCCCTATCGAAAGGGAATGCCCCAGTCCAGAGCAATCCAGATCATCACCGATGCCAAAGGCTCCCAGTTGTGTCCCAAGTGTGTAGATCTGTTCTTGCAATGGATTGATGATCTTTGAACGGTGAACGCTGAGAGATGCAAGGCCGGGGTAAACTGCGGGGGGCTGATTGCGGGATCGCTGGGCGCTCGGGCTGTATTTCCTCCTTGATTTGTTACCGTATTCCAGTATAGTCAGCCTGCTCAGGGTTTTTACGCAAAAATGTGCCTGAAATCCATCACCCATCATCATACCTATACCTGAGGACGAAACCGAATGTTAGAAACGCGACAGTCAGAAATTCACCTCCCGGATTACACCGGGCTTCCACACAAGGTAGCGGACATGGGCCAGACGGATTTCGGCCGCAAGGAAATCCTGATCGCGGAAAGCGAAATGCCCGGTCTCATGGCCATCAGGGAAAAATACGGCAGTAAGCGGCCCCTAGCCGGTTCACGCATCTCCGGTTCCCTTCACATGACCATTCAAACGGCGGTCCTGATCGAAACCCTGAAGGCCCTGGGCGCGGACGTGCGCTGGGCCTCATGCAACATCTTCTCGACCCAGGATCATGCCGCCGCCGCCATCGCCGCCTCCGGCACCCCCGTTTTCGCCTGGAAGGGCGAAAGCCTCGGGGAATACTGGGAGTGCACCCTGCAGGCGCTTTCCTTTCCGGGCGACAAGGGCCCGAATCTGATCGTGGATGACGGCGGAGATGCCACCCTGCTGATTCATCGGGGGTTTCAGGCGGAAAATACCCCATCCCTTCTGGACGAACCGACGGACAACCAGGAGCTGGCCATTATCAACGCCGTTCTGAAACGCCAGCTGGACAGGGATCCGCAGTTCTGGCACGACCGGGTACCGGAGATCCGGGGCGTCTCCGAGGAGACCACCACCGGCGTCAACCGGCTCTATCAGATGATGGAAAACGGGACGCTCCTCTTTCCGGCCATCAATGTCAACGATTCGGTCACCAAGTCCAAGTTCGACAACCTCTATGGATGCAGGGAATCCCTGGCGGACGGCATCAAGCGGGCAACGGACGTCATGGTTGCCGGCAAGGTGGTATGCGTGTGCGGGTATGGGGACGTGGGAAAGGGGTGCGCCCAGTCCATGCACGGATTCGGCGCCAGGGTTCTGGTGACCGAAATCGATCCGATCTGCGCGCTTCAGGCCGCCATGGCGGGCTTCGAAGTGACGACCTTAGAGGATGCGCTCGCTGAAGCCACCATCTTCGTGACAGCCACCGGCAACTGCAACGTCATCCGCGTCGAGCACATGGCGGGGATGAAGGACCAGTCCATCGTTTGCAATATCGGCCACTTTGACAATGAAATCGATGTCAGGGGTCTGGAGTCCTTTCCGGGGATCCAAAAGGAAAACATCAAACCCCAGGTGGATCGCTACCTCTTCCCGGACGGCCGCAGCCTCTATCTGCTGGCAGAGGGGCGCCTTGTGAACCTGGGGTGTGCCACGGGGCATCCCTCCTTCGTCATGTCCAACTCCTTCACGAACCAGGTACTCGCCCAGATGGACCTGTGGCAGACCCCCAGAGAGCCCGGCGTCTCGACGCTTCCGAAAAAGTTGGACGAAGAGGTGGCCCGGTTGCATCTGGGGAAGCTGGGGGTGAAGCTCACACGCCTATCGAAGGACCAGGCCCAGTACATCGGAGTCTCCATCGAGGGGCCCTTCAAGTCCGATCATTACCGATATTGATCTTTCCACCGGACCGCCCGGCCGCGGTGCCGGCGGAGGCTGCCCCATGGGAAAGGCACGGCGTTATGGGAACCGAGGAGAACTGAAGAGGAGTGATGCATGAATACAGAAATGAGCGCCGAATCCCGGGACACCCCCAAGCTCATTTCCCAATTTATCGCCAACATTCCCATGTTTGACGATTTGAGCATCGCGGAGCTGGAGTTGCTGGCGGAGCGGATGAATCTGGTTCATCTATCCCCGGGGGAGACGCTTTTCGACGAATGGGAGATGGGGCATTTCGTCTGCTTTGTGGAAAGTGGAACCGTGCAAATGTTGAAAAAATCCGCGCCTGACGAGTATGCGGTCATCGCCTCCCTGGGGAGGGGGAGATCCGTGGGTGAGATGTCCATCATTGACAACATCCCGCGCTCCGCCACCTTGAAAGCCCTCACGTCCGCGAGAATTGTCACCTTTTCAAGATCGAGCTTCGAAGGTATCCTGGTGACCCATCCCGGTGTTGGCATCAAGCTGTTAAAGGGAATGGTCCGACTGCTGGGTCACAATCTCAGGAAAACCTCCAGCCGGGTCAGCGACTATATGCTGCCCATGGGATGATGAGCCAAGGGCTCTGGGCCGCTCGGAAGTGCATTTTGGCGGAACAGGGGAGCCACGAGGTGCGCCCCGGCGCCAACCAGCCGGGTGATTCACCGGGTATTGCCAAAGACTATGGGTTTTGAGGGAGGGGCGGTTGAACTTCATTGCGTTTATCATTCTGACGACGCTCCTTGTGGAGTATGGACTGAACCTCTATGCCGACCGACTGAATCTGGGCCGCCTGAAAAAGGATCCCCCGCCTTCCCTTACCGGCCTCTATGCGCCGGAAACCTACGCCCGGTCCCAGGACTATCTCAGGAGCACCACCCACTTCGAATGGATCCACAGCAGCGTCAATCTGATCCTGCTGATAGGCTTCTGGTTTGCGGGCGGCTTCGGGTTCCTCGACGGATGGATCCGGGCGCGACATCTATCGCCGACCCTCGCGGGGCTCCTCTTCATCGCTGTTCTGGCCCTGTTGAAGGCACTGGCCAATCTGCCCTTCAGCGCCTATGCCACCTTTGTCATTGAGGAAAAATTCGGCTTCAACAAAACCTCGGGGGTGACCTTCCTCATGGACCGGGTCAAGGCGTTCCTTCTGGCCCCTGTCATCGGAGGCCCGCTGCTGGCCGGGATTTTGCTCTTTTTCGAATTTGCAGGGGCGGCCGCCTGGCTTTACTGCTGGGCCGCCGTGGCGCTCTTCCTGCTGCTACTTCAATACGTGGCGCCCGCCTGGATCATGCCCCTTTTCAACCGTTTCTCGCCCATCGAGCCCGGAGAACTCAAGACGGCTATTCTCTCCTATGCCAGTGACATCGGTTTTCCCCTTCAAAACGTGTTCGTGATGGACGGATCCAAGAGAAGCGGCAAATCCAATGCCTTTTTCACGGGCTTTGGACGCCACCGCCGCATCGTTCTGTTCGACACCCTGATCCAGCAGACCTCGGTGAGGGAGCTGGTGGGGGTGCTGGCCCATGAAATGGGGCACTTCAAAAAGCATCATATCACCATCTCGCTTTTCATCGGGATTGTACACATGGGCGTTCTTTTTTTCCTTCTCTCCCTTTTCATCTCTTATCGCGGACTTTTCGATGCCTTCTTCGTGTCCCAGCCCAGCACCTATGCGGGGCTCGTGTTTTTCAGCCTGCTCTACACGCCGGTGGAGCTTTTTCTGGGCATTTTCATCCAGATGTTTTCCCGTCGAAATGAATTTGTCGCGGATCAGTTCGCCGCCGAGACCACCCGGGATCCCGAGGCCCTGGCAAGTGCACTGAAAAAACTCGCCGCCGGAAATCTCTCGAATTTGAGTCCCCATCCCTTTTACGTATTTTTAAACGACTCCCACCCGCCGCTGGAAAGCCGCCTGGAGGCCCTGGCGGTGTTGCCCGCAGGCGGATCATAGGGGAAACCAGGAAAGCCCGGAGATCGGTATGCCCCCTCGAACAAAACCGCTCCTATTGGTCCTTTCCCTGGGCCTCTGTCTGCTGGCGGGTTGCGCCGGCCTGACGCCCATGCCCTCCATGAATAGGTCCCCGGAGCAGCGGGACTGTGCCGTCTTTCTGGATCGTCTGGAGCGCTGCGTGCTGGAAAGCGGTGTAAACGATGCGGCAACGGTCCGGGTGCGCGGCTTTCCCTATCTTCGCGTCGATCGCTTCCTCTGCGCCCTTGTCCGGCGGATCTCCGAAGAAGATGCCTTTGGGGACTGGCTGGCTCTGGCGGGGAAAAAGGCTCGTTCGGCCCAAAAAAAGGAGATCATGAATCTGCCGGAGGAAGCGCTCCGACGTCTGGGATCCGTGTCTCACCTGCCCCCGCCGTGGACACGGACCGCCCTCATGGCCCGGGCTCTTGCCTGCGACGCTCAGTTGCTGGCCCATGACCGGAGGCAGCGCGGCTTCAGGGAAGCGGTGATCGAAGCGGCGAAGGTCCCGCCTGAATATGAGCTGGGCCTTCGAATCGCCGGCCTCTATCCCCTGACGTCCCTTCCGGTGGCCTATCTGACCCATAGAGCCCAGCGGAGCTTTCAACGGTGGTTCGACACCCCCGCCCGGGCGCTTCCAGTGAGGGGACACCTTGTGTCCTATACCCCCCCCCCTCACGGAAAACTCGATGTTCGCCGGCTGCTTTGTTCGGCTCCTGAAGATGTGTTCGGCATTGCCCGCCTCGACCACCAGGACACCCTGCGCCTGGTGGAGGCCTTTGCCCCCCGACTGGTGCAGGATACCACCGGCACCTGGGATGTTCCGGGCAGGCTGTGGTGGAAGGGATCGAGCGTGGCGGTGGATTCACAAAGGCCCACCGTCTACTATTACCTGTCGCATGCCATCCTGGCACACCGGCCGGTGGTTCAACTCAACTACGTGGTCTGGTATAGCGCGCGCGTGGGGCCCGAAGCCCCCTGGATGGAGCGGGGACACATGGACGGCCTGACAATCCGGGTCACCCTGGATCCCGTGGGAGTCCCCCTGATCGTGGATACCATGAACAACTGCGGGTGCTATCATCTCTTCATCCCGAGAAGGCACCTGGTGAGCGGAAAACGCGATATACCCTTTGCCGTCGATGCCTTTGTACCGACGGTGCTGCCGGATGCCTACCCGGCCGCCCCCCTTTGCATCCACGTCTGCGCCGGCTGGCACCAGGTTCAGGGGGTCTCCGCGTCCGTGGGGGAGTCCTTGCCCGTACGCGGCTATACGCTGGTTCCCTACGGTGAGATTGAGTCCCTGCCCAAGGGCAACGGAGGATTTGAGAGTGTCTTCAACGGGAAGGGAATCATGAAGGGCAGCTGCCGGATAGAACCCTTCATCCTGTTTCCCATGGGCGTGCCCTCGGTGGGGGCCATGCGCCAGAGGGGGCACCATCCCATCTCCCTCGTGGGCCGGGACTATTTCGACAACCCCCATCTGTTCGAGGACAGCCTGGTCTTCATCGGGCAAAAAAGCCGATCGAGGAAAGCAATCCCCGGCGAGCTGAATCCTATTCCGGTGCAACCCAGGTGCCCCGGGTCATCTCACCGCTCGATACACCCAGAATAAATAGTTAGTGCATCGCCTCGATCATATCCTTCACCCGCTGACCGCCCGGAGCGCGGGCATCCGGGTTCAGCTTGAGCAACCGTTCCCACATGGCCTTGGCCTTGTCGGGTTGGTGCAGGTCATGCAGAAGCACCACACCGGCATCGAAAAGAGAGGCCTCATGCTTCGGATCCACCGCCATGGCCTTCTTGAAGGCATCGAGCGCGCTGTGCGGGTTGCCGCCCCGGCGGTACATCACCCCCAGATCGGTCCAGACATCGGCATCATCCGGCCGCACCTTCAAGGCAGAGCGATAGGCGTTGATGGCCTTTTCGATCTGCTTGGAATCGAAATACAGATCCCCCAGCTGGATCCAGGCACTGGCATCCTTCGGATTTTTCATCACCAGCTGTTGGAGCATGGCGATGCGCCCGGTGTCGGCATGCCCCGGAGGCGGCATCGAACCCGAGCCGGTTGCTCCCGAATTCAGTTTATAAGCGCTGAAGACAACCCCGCCGAGAAAGCCCACGATTAGGCTGACGAATGCAATCAGCAGGACGGTTTCCTTTTTGATACCGGACGGTTTCTCCGGCATTGATTCCTTTTTCATTAAACGCTCTCTATTGCGGTTCAAAGGTTTATGGGCGGATTCCCATAATCCGCATTTTGCCCCCCCCATATCCCAATTTGCAGGGGATGTCCATATGGGGCTGCCGAAAGCAGCGACGCTAACCGAACAAGGTCCATTAAACCCGGCCATGTTTGGCAAGGCACGTTTTGTTATTGTTCTATCGACATTTTCATTCGCCCCGGTATAATCATATATGATACTTAGGACACCGTTTTTTTGATCATATCCCATAAGCCAAAGGAAGCCATGTTCCTTCCCACGACCCCAGCAGAAATGAAGCAGCTCGGATGGCACCGGCCGGATGTGGTACTGGTCACGGGAGACAGCTACATCGACAGCCCCTATGTGGGCGTTGTCGTGATCGGCAAGGTGCTCCTGAAGGCCGGATACCGGGTGGGCATCATTGCTCAGCCGGACATCCATTCCGAGACGGATATCGCAAGACTGGGGGAACCGCTCCTTTTCTGGGGCGTTACCGGCGGATGCGTCGATTCCATGGTGGCCAATTACACGGCCGGCGGAAAACGCCGGAAGTCCGATGACTTTACGCCCGGCCTGATGAACGACCGACGTCCGGACCGGGCGGTGATCCAGTACACGAACCTGATCCGACGGTACTTCAAATCCACGGCCCCAGTGGTTCTCGGCGGTATCGAAGCCAGCCTCCGGCGGATCTCCCACTATGACTTCTGGTCGAATCGAATCCGAAGATCCATCCTCTTTGACGCAAAGGCGGACCTCCTGGTCTATGGCATGGGAGAAAAAACCGTCCTGTCCCTGGCTGAGGCCCTGAAGTATGGAAGGCCCTACGGAGAGCTGCCGGGTCTCTGCCGTGTCGCCAAAACGCCTCCTGCGGACGCCATCGAGCTGCCCTCTCATGAGTTGGTCGCCGGAGACAAGGCGGCCTTTGCGGACATGTTCGAAACCTTCTACCGGAACACGGACCCCGCAAGCGCGCGGCGCCTGATCCAGCGCCAGGACACCCGCTTTCTGGTCCAGAACCCGCCGGCCGACGACCTGGAAGGGGAAGCCCTGGACGCGGTTTATGAAATGGATTTCGAGCATGCCCAACATCCCTACTACGAGCGGCAAGGACGGGCCCGAGCCCTGGACACCATCGGTTTTTCCATCACCACGCACCGCGGATGTTATGGAGAGTGTAGCTTTTGCGCCATCGGCGTCCATCAGGGGAGAACCGTCCACTCCCGAACCACCGCCTCCATCCTCAGGGAGGCCCGAAAGTTGTCCCGGCACCCCGGTTTCAAAGGGTACATCCAGGATGTGGGAGGTCCCACCGCCAATATGTTCGGCTTCGAATGCCGGAAAAAACGGCTCAAGGGTCCCTGCGCCACCAGGCGATGCCTCTTCCCCGAGGTGTGCGACCAGCTGTCTGTGGATCACCGGCCGCAGATGGCACTCCTGGAAAAGCTCCAGGGGATCCCAGGGGTTAAAAGGGCCTTTGTACGTTCAGGCATCCGCCACGATCTCGTCCTTGCGGACCGGCAAAACGGCCGGGCCTATCTGGACCGGATCATCCGCCATCATCTGTCCGGTCAACTTAAAGTAGCGCCTGAGCATTCAGAGCATAATATACTTCAATACATGAAAAAACCTGATATTTCAAAACTCACACGGTTCAAGGATCTCTTTGATCGCCTGTCCCGGGCCGCTGGCGGCGGGCGCTTCCTCACCTACTATCTCATCGCGGCCCACCCGGGCTGTACCCTGAAGCATATGGAGGCCCTGAACAACTTTTGCCGAAACCGGCTCCACACCCGGCCCGAGCAGGTCCAGATCTTCACCCCCACCCCCTCCACCTATTCGAGCCTCCTCTATTGGACCCAACTGGATCCGGAGACCCATACCCCGCTCTTTGTGGAGACGAACCCCCGGAAGAGGGAATTGCAAAAGTGGGCCGTCACGGGCCCTCCCCTTCACGGACGGGGCAGGACACGAAACCGGAAGGATGATTGATGAAAAGACCCGCAACTTCGCCCTTCGATGACCTTTCTGCCAGGATTTCAGGGGACCTCCATGCGGATCCGCTGTGGCAATACATGCTGTCCACCGATGCGAGCATCTTCCGCCGGACACCGGCCTGCGTGGTGTACCCTAAAACGGATCGAGACGTAATGGAAACCGTGCGGTTCGCCCGGCGCCAGGGCCTGAGCGTCCATGCCCGGGGCGCCGGCAGCGGTCTCACCGGCGCTGCCCTGGGAAACGGCGTGGTGCTGGATTTCACCCGTTACATGAACCGGCTTCTCCTTCTGGATAAGCAGGGAAAACGGTTTGTCTGTGAACCCGGATACCGCCTGGGAGAACTGGAGGAACAGCTCAAGGGAACCGGCCTCTTCTTCCCGCCGGATCCTTCCAGCGGCGAATTTGCCACCTTCGGGGGCATGTTCGGCACCAATGCCAGCGGCGCCCATTCGGTCAAATACGGAAATGTCGCCGATTATCTGCTCGATGCGGACCTGGTGACGGCGGATGCCCGGCGCCTGATCCTCTCCAAGGTGAAATCCGCATCGGTTGAATCGCTGCCGGCAAATCTCCAACAGCTCCATCGGCTCTACAGAGCCCATGCCCTGGATATCGAAGCGGCGTACCCAACGGTCCGGTGCAATGTCGCCGGCTACAACTTGAGGGGGTTGGTCCGGGCAGGTCGCCTCTGTCTGGATCGGCTCTTCGCCGGAGCCGAGGGAACCCTGGGCATCGCCACCCGCTTGACATTCCGGCTCTTGGACAGACCCGCCCACGATTCGCTGGTGGTGGCCTATTTTCGGGACATTCTCAGCGCGGCCCGTGCCACCCAGGCCATCTTGCCCCTTGGGCCCGCCGGCATCGAAATAATGGATAAGTCGCTGCTGAAGCTCGCCCAGGAGGCGGAACCGGCCCTTAGGGGCAAAATCCCCGAGGGCACCGACAATGCGATTCTCATCGAGTTCGACGGAACGGAACCGGAAGCCTGCGCCGATCTGGCGGCTTCCACCCGGCGGCTCCTCCTGGCGCTGAAGCTCACCGATCAGGTCCATGCGGCGGCATCCGCTGAGGAGAAAAAACGATTCTGGACTATCCGGAAGGCCGCCGTGCCGATTCTTTACAAGCTCAAGAGTCGGAAGAAAATTCTTGCCCTCGTGGAGGACGCCGCCGTCCCCACCGACCGGCTGGTGGATTATTTCAATGGCATCCAGCGCATATTAAACGAGCTTGGCGTCGATTTCGTCCTCTACGGGCACATCGCAAAGGGGCTCATGCATACCCGGCCGCTTCTGGATCTGAAAGATACCGGTGATGTGGCGCTGCTCAAAATCATCGCGGACAGGGTGTTCGAACTGGTCGTCTCCCTGAACGGAACTATTTCCGGCGAACATGGCGACGGTCGGCTCCGAAGCGCCTACATTCGCAAACGCTACCCGAAAATCCATCCCCTGTTTCTGGAAACAAAGCGTCTGCTGGATCCCCATGGCATTTTCAACCCCGAGATCATCACCCATCACGATCCGGAACAGATAACCGGGCACCTGCGCTACGGCGGGACCTACCATGGCCATGAACGTCAGGAAGAGAGGCAACTGCTCTGGCCCGAAGGGTTCATGGAGGAGGCCGAAAAATGCCATGGATGCTCCAAGTGCACCACCGTCACCAATGCCACGCGCATGTGCCCGATCTATAAGCTGACCCGCGAGGAGACGGCGGCCCCCAAAGCCAAGGCCAACCTGTTGAGGGCGCTTATCAGTGGCGCCCTGGAGGACAAAGCCCTTTATGAAAGAACCTTTCAGCAGGTGATGGACCGCTGCGCCAATTGCGGAAGCTGCAGCCATGAATGCCCCTCCGGGGTGAACATCCCGAAGCTCGCCATGGAGGCAAGAAGCCGGTACGTGGCCCGCTTCGGCACCTCCCTCCACAGCCGGCTGGTGACGCGGGTGGAGCGGGCCGGCCGCACGATCCGGAAAATTTCCCCTGCACTGCGGGTAATGATGCGGATTCCAGGGACAAAAGGCCTTGCCGCGCGCCTGACCGGGGTAGCCGCCGAACGGGATGTGCTCGGCTTTGCCTTCAAATCCCTGTTTGAGCGTCTCTCTCCCAGCCAGGGTGCCGGGGATATCACCGTCCTCTACTTCAGCGGCTGCTATGCCGGGTATCTCAATCCCCGAATCGGCGAAGCGGCCGCAGCGGTGCTCACCCGCATGGGGGTTTCCGTCCTGATCCCGCCGCAGCACTGCTGCGGACTTCCGGCCATGACCAAGGGCATGGCCCAGGAGGCCCGCGGCATGATCCAACGGAACCTGGAAAAGTGGGGAAATCTCTTGGACCGGGTGGATCATGTGGTGGTCACCTGCTCCTCCTGCGGATATGCCCTCATGAGGGACTGGGGGGTGCTCCTGGAAACCGGCCAGACGTCACAGGTATCGGAAAAGATCATCCATATCAGCAGGCTCGTCGACCTCCATAAGGATCGCCTGGAGTTGGATTCCCCGCCCGGGCGCATCGCATACCACCATCCCTGTCACCTGAAGATCCAGCCCGATCCTGACAGCTCCCTTCGTCTGCTCTCAAACCTGCCGGGGCTGCAGGTGGAAAATCTCGACGCCCGCTGTTGCGGCATGATAGGCAGCTGGGGCATGGCAGCAGAAAATTATGAACTCAGCCGTCAAATCGGATCGGATCTGGTGGGAAAGATCCGTTTATCGAAAGCAGATGCCGCCGTTACCGATTGTCCGACCTGTCGCATGCAGATGGAGGCCTTCGGGGGAAAGCCAGTGATGCATCCGGTGGAGGTCCTGGCCGGGCGGCTCCGCAAGTTGGAGGGGTGAAAAAGGCGTATCGTTGCAACAGCCGGTTGAAATCCCATGGTCATCCGACTATGATAGGGGCCAGTTTGACATCTGTAAGCGCCGCCGAGGCGCCGATACCGAAACCCCCTAAAGGAGCCACACACCTGTGATCACCATTCCCATGGCGCATACCCCCTACCATATCGGCGTCATATCTGATACCCATGGCCTCTTCCGTCCCGAAGCCGCAGCGCTTCTCCAGGGCGTCCACCTGATTCTTCACGCCGGAGATGTGGGCTCCCCCCAGATTGCCGCGGCCATGGAAAAGATCGCGCCGCTCGTGGCGGTTCACGGCAATATGGACCATGGCTTGGTACTGGAGATGCTGCCCGAGAGCGAAACCATCCAATTGGGTAGTGTCCGAATCCACCTTCTGCACGATGTGGCGCAGCTGCAACCCGATGTCTCCGAGTTCGACCTGATCGTCAGTGGCCATACCCATCGCCCCCATATGTCACAAAACGGGCGCACCACCTACTTGAACCCCGGCAGTGCCGGTCCCCAGCGCTTTGGATTGCCCGCCTCCATGGCCAAGGTCGAGGTCCTTGAAAATAGCTTCTCCGTCCAACACTACAATCTGACAGCCGCTCCCCGAGTCCGGTGACACCTCACCTGCGCCGTGGCAGGAATCAAAGGCCGTCCACCAAGAATTGCCGGATGAACACCAGCGATTCTAACTGAATCCGATTCACCGTATCGCATAATCCTTTCGGCACCGGGTAATGTAATATTTTCGCGACGAGTCACGGCCGGGTCTAATGAACCTTTTTCCGTTCATACCACTGGCATGTCAGTGGCTTATTCCTTCGGATTAGAATCGCTGCAAGACCAGCTATTGCCTTTGTCTATGCTATTTAGTATTCTAATCAAAGACCCAGGCTCCAATCAGTCAATAAAGCCGTGCCGCTACCAGGCACACGCCCTCACCACCGTCGTCTTTTTCATTGACTCACAAGATCCCTACCCGGCGCGGGAGGCTGGTTTATGGGCGGATTATCGATTGCCGCATTGCTCTTTTTGAGCGGACTGTGCGCCTATGCCGCGCTCAGTCACCTGTCCCTCGCGCTACGGCGTCCCATAGACCGACCCCACCTTCTTTTCGCCGTCATGTGCATCCTGCTGGCCTGCTTCGGTCTGAGCGAGGCAGCCTTCTATCAGTCGAAAAGCATTCCGGCCTATGTGGCGGCGCTCAAGTGGAATATTACCTGGTGCATGCTCTTTTTCGCCCTCCTTCCCTGGTTCATCGCCGAATTTACCGGATTCCGCTCACGTGTCTGGCTATGGGGCTCGAGCCTCGTCTTTGCCTTGCTGGCGCTTATCAACCTGATGTCCCCCTACAGCCTCCAGTTTAGGGTGATCACCCGGCTCTCGTCGATTCATCTGCCCTGGGGCGAAGTGGTCACCTGGCCCGTAGGCCCCAGCGGTCCTGCCTTTTTAATCGCCTCCACGGCGGTACTGCTCAATATCGTTTTTGTGATCTGGACCCTGGGGGCGGCATGGCGTCGCGATCGATCTCCCGTCCTATTTTACATGTTGCTTGCCACGTCGCTTTTCCTGGCCACGGCAGTAGAGGGAATTTTGGTTCGGGCATCCATCATCGATTTCATCCTCCTGGGTCCTTACGGTTGTCTCCTGATGGTCATCATCATCAGTCTCGCCCTGAGCCGGGATACGAGCCAGCGTCTGGCGCTTCTGAACTTCGCCCTGAATAACGGGCACGAGGCCGCCTTTCTGAGCGATTACAGGGGTCGGTTGCGTTACGTCAATGAGGAATCCTGCCAGGCCCTGGGGTACAGCCAAGAGGAGCTGCTCGGTCTCACGGTGGATGCCATTGCCCCGGATTTTTCAACGGAACGCTGGCGCGCACATTGGAAAGAGCTCAGGGATAAGGGCACCCTCACCTTCAATAGCTGGCATCGGACCAAGGACGGTCGCACACTGCCCGTTGAAGTCAACGCCAACTACTTCACCTTCAACGGTCGCGGCTACCACCTGGCGCTGGCCCGGGATATCAGCAGGCGCCTCGGGGCCGAGGAGGCGCTCAAGAGGGAACGCCAACGCTTCTATGACGTCCTGGAGACCCTGCCCGCGATGATCTGCCTGTTGACCTCGGATCATCAGGTGGCCTTTATCAACCGAAGCTTCCGCAAGCGATTCGGCGAAGTGCGGGGCCGCCGTTGCCACGAATATGTCTTCGGCTTTGAGACACCATGCCGGTTCTGCAAAACCCTCGAGGTGTTGGAAACCGGCCGGCCCTATCACTGGGAAATCACCGCGAAGGACGGCAGCGTTTTCGATATGCACGACTTTCCCTTTACCGATGCAGATGGCTCCCGGCTGATCCTGGAGGTATGCACCGACATCACCGAACAGAAGCGGGCGCTCGAAACGATCCGCGAGCGGGAAATCTTCATCCGCAACATCCTTGAGACCGTGGATGAGGGGTTCATCGTGCTGGACCGGGATTTCCGCATTCAGTCCGCCAACCGGGCCTTCTGTAACCTGGTGGGCCTGCCTGAAGACCGGGTGATCGGTCGGTTGTGTCATGAGGTCTCCCATGGGACGCCCAGACACTGCACCGAAGCTGGAGAGGATTGCCCCGTATACCGTACCCTTGCAACCGGAACCCCCCACAGCGCCGACCACACCCATTTCGACGCAAACGGCGAAAAACAGCACGTGGAACTGAAATCCTATCCGATTTTCAACGGTTCGGGGGAGGTGACCTCGGCCATCGAAACCATCACCAACGTGACCGAGAACAGGCGGCTTGAAGAGCAGCTGCACCAGTCCCAGAAGATGGAGGCCATCGGAACGCTTGCTGGAGGGATAGCTCATGATTTCAACAACATGCTCCTGGTTATCACCGGCTACTGCGAAATGGCCATGGAACAGGTGGATCCCTCCCTCAAGCTCTATGGCAACCTCCAGGAGATACTCCGGGCGGCAGGGCGCTCCTCCGATCTGACCCGGCAACTGCTGACCTTTGCCCGAAAGCAGACCATCTCCCCCAGGGCGCTCAACCTCAACGACACCGTGGCGGGGATGCTCAAGATGCTGGGCCGTCTGATCGGCGAGGCCATCGACATCGTATGGCGCCCGGAGGAAGCCTTGTGTCCGGTCATGATGGATCCCTCCCAGATCGATCAGATCCTGGCCAACCTCTGCGTCAACGCCCGCGATGCCATCGCGGGGGTAGGCAGAATCACCATCGAGACCCAAAACGCTTCCATCGACGAGCACTATTGCGCCGGCCACCCGGAGGCCTCTCCGGGCCGGTACGTGCTGTTGGCGGTGAGTGACAACGGCTGCGGAATGGACGCCAAAACCCTCTCAAAGATATTCGAGCCCTTCTATACCACCAAGGAACAGGGAAAGGGCACCGGCCTCGGCCTGGCCACGGTATACGGCATTGTCAAACAGAATAAGGGGTTCATCAACGTATACAGCGAACTGGGAAGAGGCACGACATTCAATATCTATCTACCCAGCCACGATATCGACCGGGGAGATAGGGGAATATTAGATCAAGCAGAATCAATTCCCCAGGGAGGTGAAACCATCCTGATAGTGGAGGATGCGCCGGCCATCCTGACCATGGCCACCCAAATGCTGGAGGGTTTCGGGTACCGGGTTCTGGGCGTTTCATCCCCGATCGCTGCCATCCGGGAGGCCCGGGAACATACGGCCGGGATCGACCTGCTCCTTACCGATGTGGTCATGCCAGGCATGAATGGCAAGGATCTGGCAAAGGAGATCAGTGCCATCTTTCCGGATATCAAATGCCTGTTCATGTCGGGCTATGCAGGCAGTGTTATCTTGGAATTCGGACTGCTGGAAAAGAACATCCATTTCATACAGAAACCCTTTTCCGTACAAACCCTTGCCACCAAGGTCCGGGAAACCCTGGACGGACCCTGACCCCGCCTACGCTCTCGACATGCCAGGTGATCACCATTCCGGGTAAATGATGTCGGAGCTCGAAAAAGATTGACCTCGCAAGCCATCGTTACTATAGCTCCTATATTAAATTTCACGGAGAATCGCATGAAACTGATCGCACCTTCAATTCTGTCCGCTGATTTCACCCGGCTGGGCGAGGAAATCGAGACGGTTACCGCGGCCGGCGCGGATTGGATCCACGTGGATGTCATGGACGGGCATTTCGTTCCCAACATTACCATGGGGCCGATGGTGACGGCGGCCGTTAAGAAGTCTACCCGCCTGCCGGTGGACGTTCACCTCATGATCGAAACCCCGGACCGGTATATCGCCGAGTTCGCGGCGGCCGGTGCCGATTGGATTTCCGTCCATGTTGAGACCTGCCCCCACCTGAACCGGAGTATTCAACTGATCAAGGAAAAAGGCGTGCACGCTGGTGCGGTCTTGAATCCGGCCACCCCCCTCTCTTCCCTGGAGTGGGTGTTGGAAATGCTCGATTTCGTTCTGATCATGAGCGTCAACCCGGGATTCGGCGGCCAGTCCTTTATCCCTGAGAGCCTGGAGAAAATCCGTCGGCTGCGCCGGATGATCGACGAGAGAGGACTCGCCACGCTGATCCAGGTGGACGGCGGCGTGAACAGCACCACCATCGGGGATATTTCACGCGCCGGCGCGGACGTCTTCGTCGCCGGTTCCGCCATATTCGGCAGCGCGGACTACCGGCGGACCATCGATGAATTGAGAGACAAACTGGAATAAGGGAAGGAAACAGCAGGATGAGTCAAAGCAAGCGGCCGGCGGCGATCCTCGTTATCCATGGCCCGAACTTGAACATGCTGGGCAAACGGGAGCCCGATATTTACGGCACCGATACCCTGGCAGATATCGACCAGGGGCTGAAAGCGCTCGGCGAAACGATGAACATGGACGTCGAGACCTTTCAGTCCAACCACGAGGGGGCCATCGTCGATCGCATCCAGACGGGGTTCGGCCATATTCAGGGGCTCATCATCAACCCCGGCGCTTACACCCACACCAGCGTGGCCATCCGGGACGCCCTGCTCCTGCTGGATGTCCCCATTGTGGAAATCCACCTGTCGAACATTTACAGGCGTGAGAAATTCCGCCACAAATCCATGATCGCCGGCATCGCCACCGGTCAGATTTCCGGTTTCGGCGCCCACGGTTACACCCTGGCCCTTGAGGCCCTTTCAAAGCTGCTGTAGGAGCGGCGAGCCATGGGCATCACCCTGCAGGATATCCGGCACGCTTCAGATCTGCTGACCGGACACATCTGCGAAACCCCCTGCCGATACTCGGGAAAGCTCTCGGACCTCACGGGTGCAGCGGTGTTTCTCAAGTACGAAAACCTCCAGTACACCGGTTCTTTCAAGGAGCGCGGCGCCCTGGTGAAACTCCGTTCCCTGTCCGCCCAGGCGCGTAAACGGGGGGTGATCGCCATGTCCGCGGGAAATCATGCCCAGGCGGTGGCCTACCACTGCCGAAAGCTCGGCATCCCGGCCACCATTGTGATGCCGCTGTACACCCCGAACGTCAAGGTGGAGCACACAAGGGAGCATGGGGCCGAGGTGATCCTTCACGGAGAACTGCTCTCGGACGCCGCTGACCATGCCCGGCACCTCGCCGTAAAACAGGGACTCACCCTGATCCATCCCTATGACGATGAAAGGATCATCACGGGTCAGGGAACCATCGCCCTCGAGATGCTGGCCAGCCAGCCGGACCTGGAGGTTTTCATCGTACCGGTGGGGGGCGGGGGGCTCATCTCCGGCATCGCCACGGCCGCACGGGGCATCAACCCTGCCATAGAGATCATCGGCGTTCAGACCGTCCGGTTTCCCGCCATGAAGCAGGCCCTGGCCGGGGAGCCCATCCAGTGCGGTCGGTCCACCATCGCCGAGGGCATTGCCGTGAAGAGTCCCGGACAGCAGACCAAGGCCATCATCTCCCGGCTGGTGGCGGATATCATGCTGACCGGAGAAGACGACATCGAGTCCGCGCTTCGTCTCCTGCTGGACCTGGAAAAGACGGTGGTGGAGGGTGCCGCCGCCGCCGCCCTTGCAGCCCTCGCCAAGGAGCCTCGGCGATTTTCGGGGAAGAAGGTCGGCATTGTGCTCAGCGGTGGCAATATCGATCCCCTGATTCTTGCCTCCATCATCAAACGCGGTCTCGTCCAGTCGGGACGCATGATCCGGCTGCACGTGGCGGTCCGGGACATCCCCGGCGCCCTCTCACAGGTGTGCCGCTGCATCGGAGAAGCCGGCGCGAACATCGTCGAGGTGCACCATCAGAGATCCTTCACCAGCCTGCCTCTGGAGTCCGCGCAGGTCGAATTCATCCTCATTACCCGGGGGTTGACCCATGTCGAGGATATCCTCCAGA